>DMTU01000134.1:19380-20398 GCA_003476595.1 Acidimicrobiaceae bacterium
GTAGATGAGTGGCGCGCCGCAGCCCGACTCGCTGCCCGCCAGCGCGGCTGGCAGGTGCGAACCGGCTTCGGCCAGTCGGGGAAGCAGGTGTTCGCGGTCCGAGTCGACGACGAGGGAGCGCGGGCCTGAGCGTGCGGCGCCACCCGCTCACGTGGCCGTCAGTAGGGCCTTCGTGACGGTGAGTCGCTCTGCGGCGCTCGGTTCGAAGCTACGCTTCGGCCATGGCTCCTCGCCGAGAGATGGCTCGCCTCATTGAACTGGTGGGCTCCGGGGACGCCGATTTTGACGCTGGTCCAATGCTGACCGTGTTGAGAACGGTGGTGCCAGAGTCCGATGCTGTCTACGTGAGTGCCCCGATCACCTCTGGAAGACGGGTTCTCGATCATCACCGGGAAGGCCGATCGTTCGATCGAACTGAGATCGTTAACGAGAACATTCACTCAGCACGGGACATGGTTGATCGTACGAGACGGCAATACCCAGACAAGGTTGTGATCGATCCGACCGCACTTGACGATCAGCCCGGGTGGGAGCAGCACCACTACCACCGGTTTTGGTTGTCAGTCATTGATGAATTTGTGGCCGTGCTGGTTGCCTCGGACCAGTGGCAATACAGCACGGGATGCACGTTAGAGGTTCTCCATGCTCTTGATTCTGGACTCGAGGTACTGGACAGCGACTTCAATGCAATAGGAGCGTCTGGCGTTAGGGACCTTCTTGCTGCAGCGATTAGCGACTTCGATTCAGTCGGCATGGTCAGACCATACGCCCCAGAAATTGAACGGGTTGCCAGTTGTTTGGCGAGGTCGGAATCGCGCGGATTTCTGCGACCAGGAGTTCGGTAGTTTGGCGCTCAAAGACGCGCAGCTGGCGAGCGTCTGCGAGATAGCAAACGTGGCCCAGTTTGTGAGCTTCAACGATGCACTTGAGCAACGACACTCTGCGCTTCGGGGAAATGAGCCCAATAAGGCCTGTGGAAGTCTGGAAGACGCTGCTGACGCACTCTTGAAGGCCGCCG
>DMTU01000134.1:20532-24385 GCA_003476595.1 Acidimicrobiaceae bacterium
CCGCCGGAGGAAGCGTCAACGTAAGAACTTTCCATCCTGAGCTAGACAAGAATCTGCCCTTCCACTATGGGCTGACAAAGTCTCAGGACGTGGTCAATACGGTTAAGCGATCCGCGGCGGACGGACTCTACACCATCATTAACGAGACGATCGACATTCATGACGGCGGAGTCTCAGGCGTGTTCTTTGGGACACTTGCAGAGTTTGCTCCCGACGACACGCCTCGATGCGTTGATAAACCCGGCACGGTCGCACTGGACTGGTCCCGCGCCGTCAGGTTCTTTGAGAGCGTCTTTGAGCTCGAGGTAGATCGCTTCCCGTTTAACGATGCTACCAAGCGGGTCGAGTTCTCGGTACATCCGCGCAGATGCGGTTATCGACATGAGCGTCTGATCTGCTGGGAGATTGAGTCCTTTGACAGCGTCCACGAGTCCGTTGCCGAGACGCATTGGCCCAACCGGTTGAGCCGGAAGCTTGGCGACAAGGCGTTTGGGCTACTCGTCGCAAGTGTGTCGGGTTTGCCCGTTCCGAGGACCCAAGTGGTTCCACGGACCATGCCGCCCTTCAGTTTCGGAGAAGCCACTGGAGTTGGAGAGAAGTGGTTGCGAACGTGTCCGTCTACCCCCGAGCCCGGCAAGTACGCAACTGTTCAGGGGTGGGTTGATCCCTTTAGATTCATGACGATGGAAGACGCGGACGGTTCAGCGATTCCATCGTTACTTATTCAAGATGGAGTCGAGGCGCAGTACTCCGGAGCGTTAGCAATGACTCGAGCTGGAGCGATTACGATCGAGGGAGTTCGAGGTCTGGGTGACCGATTCATGTTGGGCCAGGCTGTAAGGGAAGTACTTCCAGCCCCGATTCGCGCGGATGTCGAAGGTCTTGCGCGGTCCGCGGCCGGTCTCATGGGTTCGGTCCGAGCAGAGTGGGTTCACGACGGTGAAACCGCTTGGGTGGTTCAGCTGCATCATTCAGCGACCAGCTCAAGACCAGGTGTGATCGTTCCTGGCAAGCGGGATAAGTGGGTCGACTTTGACCCCGAAGACGGATTGGACAACCTCCGAGAGATGCTACGGCGTACCGATCGGAAGACCACGGGCATAGTCGTAACCAAGCCCGTTGGAGTCACGTCGCATGTGGGCGATCTCATCCGACGAGCGAGAGTGCCGGCGGTAGTTCTCTCACCGAGTCAAGGCCTTCAGGAGTCTTTATTCGATGCTGACGATAGTGACGGCTCACAATAGCTGAGGACGGGGTAGAAGGAATGGGAACGAGTTCTATCCTGGACGATCGCGCTGTTATTGAGCGGATGCGCTCGTTGTGCTCGCGTTCGCTGTCTGTCTTTGCCGAGCACTTTGATGACGCTACGGCTTGGCCATACCAGCTCTCCGACAACAAGCCGGTCGAATTCAGCACGAACGTGTCGATGAGTACGACCGCAATGATTGTGCATGCATGTGGTGTCGTGATGGGAGCCATTGACTCTTCGGTTCTCACTCCAGTCGCTCGGGACTGGTGGGAGGTCGCACCGGATGGCGACGAGACCGCTGGCCTGCTCATCTCCAATTTGGCCAAAGCCACCAGTCTTCTAGTTAGTACGTCTCACTCGCTAGGCGGAAACGCGACGTCTTCGACGACGTGGGGTGACGATGACCCTCTAACGCTGCTGTGGCTGACGGAGATCCTTTTCAAGACTTCGCCACCGCTGACCGAGACGGGTGGAACCGTCGATCGAGTACGAGAGCGATGCATCGAACGAGCGAAGGAACGGGTGGCCGGGGCAGCAGACGCGCCGTGGGAGCCCGTATTGCGTGGCGGTACGATCGCGGAAAGAACGATTGCTGTGCCTCACGTCTTCCCGATTCTTCGTATCCTTCATCTACGACGAGTGTTGTCGGATCTCTCGCCCGCGTACTTCGTGCCGATGGACGACATGACTGCGTGGCTTGAGACTCAGCTACATCGTCATCTGTCGTATCGCGAGATTGCGAACAGTGACTTTGATCCGGCCGAACTCGTCTTCGCCCTTGAGGGGCTCCTGCTGGCGCGCGATGGCCGGGTAAGTGACACGTTGGTATCACGGACCCTAGACGTCATGGCTGACACTGGCCCGCAGGGCGGCTATTGGAGACCAATTCGTCCATTGCGGGTTGATGCTCAAGGCTCGATCCTCCTCCCTCAGAGTGTTGAGGTGGCGAACTCGCTCCTGAGAATTTGTGATCGTCTCGACGAGCGGGATCGAACGACTTCATGGTCTGAGCGAATGTTCGACACTCTTCGGGAATACACGGAGTGGCTAGAGGCGCGCATGACGAGTGGCAGGATCAAGAGCGAGAATTCGGCCAGCATCGAGACTCAGATACCTTACGATGGCTGGCAGTCTGACCACACGCATCGCGAAGGCCTCGTGCATCTCTGGGCTACTAGTCAGGCGGCACTCTACTTTAGCCACTTCGGGTCTTTAGCCCAAGTGCTCTTGGCCGCAGCCTTGCGAGAAGAGAACAAGATTTCGGTCGAATCGACTGAGAAACTGAAGCGAAAGCAGGTCGATTCACAGTGGAGCGATATTGCGCTCAAGGAGCCGATGGCGGGTCTTGAGGATGGCAGTATTAGCCGCGTCTACTCGCACCTTTTCGACAATTTCGTGAGTCCAAGACTGAACGGTCGAAAGGGTATGAGCTCGATTCTCCTGTACGGACCGCCAGGTACGGGTAAAACCTCATTCGCCGAGAGTCTCGCAGCTGTGCTGGGTTTTGATCTCATTAGCATCACTCCCAGCGACTTCCTTGGAGGTGGTGAGTCCGGCGTTGAGGTTCGCGCCTCACGAGTCTTCGACACCTTGATGCAGCAGTCGAGTTGCGTCGTCTTGTTCGACGAGATCGACAGATTGCTCTTGTCACGCGATGACCCGAGGTACGGTGAACAGAGTGACATGTTTCAGTTCATGACCCCGAGCATGCTCACGAAGCTCAACAACCTGAGACGCGAGGGTCGCGTTCTCTTTGTCATTGCGACGAATTATGAAGATCGCATCGATGCGGCCATTAAACGAGCAGGTCGCATTGACACATCCATGTTGCTGCTCCCACCGGACAGGACTCAGCGCGCTCGTATCGTCAATGGACTAATGAGGAAGTCTGGCTTCGAATCGGAGATATCTGGTCGTGTGAGCGAGTTCGTGTCGAAAATTACGCCACTCTTCGCGTACCAGGAATTGAAGGAAGTGTGTACCAAGCTTTCGACGTTTCCAGCCGAAAACTTGGATCGCCTCAAGAGTGAAGCGGAGCGTCTGGTTCATGAGCTGGATCCAGCGATATCACTCTCGGCTTATAAAGGCCGCTTCGCGCCTGGCAATGAGGTGAGGGGACCGGTCCGGGAGACAGTTTATCTATCGTATCTATGCGCTGAGGTTGGCGGCCTGGATTTGGCTGATATGGACTGGCTACGAGCCGTTATTGAGGTGGGGTTGGATACCGAGACTATCGAGAATCAGGTCAGGGAGTCGCTGGAGGCGGTTCTCGTTCAGGAGTAGCCGCAAGGCTCGAGACTGATCCGTCGGGGTGGATCACCTCGCATCTGTCGGGGCAGCCGGCGTGTCCGGGGTGCCGGTGAATAATGCAGGCTCTAGACAGGAAGCGACAGAGCTCGGCCTCGCCTTTCACAAGTCGGTAGTAGTCGTCTCCCTCGAACCGGGTGTAGACGTGCGTACGAATCTCGTGAGGGGTCATGTGGACTCGCCTGCCAGGAAGAGAGCGGCGATCTTGTTCGCCGCCTCGGCGTGCATCGTCGGCGAGACGTGGCTGTAGACGTTCAGCGTGATGTTCACCGTCGAGTGACCGAGGCGCTCCTGGAC
>DMTU01000054.1:0-141 GCA_003476595.1 Acidimicrobiaceae bacterium
TGCATCCGCGAGCACCCCGAGCTGGTGGAGTTCGAGGAGCGTCACCGGGAGACCGGTGACGCCTCGGTGGTGTCGGTCATCTTCGACAGCCGGCCCCAGCAGGTCCGGGAGTTCTTCGCCGAGTACGGCGGGGACTGGCCC
>DMTU01000054.1:326-4270 GCA_003476595.1 Acidimicrobiaceae bacterium
GTACGGCGGGGACTGGCCCGTGGTCGTCGATCCCGATGGGCGCACCGCGCTCGAGTACGGGGTCACCGGCGTGCCCGAGTCCTACCTGGTCGCCCCGGACGGCACGGTGCTGATCAAGATCGAGGGCGGGGTGACGGCGTCGGCGCTCGACGACCTGCTCGAGCAGGTGCAGGTGGCCGACGTCGACGGCGAGCACCTGGGTGACGACGACGAGGCGGACGCGTCGTGAAGGACCTGAGCCGGGCCCGCTGGCCCTGGATCCTCCTGCTGTCCCTGTTCGCCGGCGCGCTGGTGGTGGCCGCCATCGGCGACAGCGGACCCCGAACGACGGCCGAGCGGGCCCGGGCCGTGTCGGAGTCGATCGCGTGCCCCACCTGCCAGGGCCAGTCCGTCGCCGACTCCTCGGCGCCGTCGGCCCGGGCCATCCGCACCGAGGTCGCCCGCCGCATCGAGGCCGGGGAGACCGACCAGCAGATCCGCGACCACATCGCCGGCATCTACGGCGACGACGCCCTGCTGACCCCGCCCCGAGACGGCGTCGCCGGCCTCATCTGGTTCCTCCCCGTCGCCGGCCTCGTGGCGGCCTTCGGTGGGCTGGTCGTGCTCTTCCGTCGCTGGCGGGTGCCCGACGACGTCGAGGTGTCCGACGAGGACCGGGCCCTGGTCGAGCAGGCCAGACGCTCCCCCCGGTCGTGAGCCTGGACGCAGACGAGCGTGCGGCGCTGGAGGAGGAGCGGGACTTCCTCCTCGCCTCGCTCGACGACCTCGAGCGCGAGCGGGCCGCCGGCGACGTCGACGACCACGACTACCGGACGCTCAAGGCGGACTACACCTCCCGGGCCGCTGCCGTCCTGCGATCGCTCGACCGCACGGACGAAGCCGGCGCGGCAACGCCCGCCCCCCGGTCCGGGCGCGTGCGGGCCTCGTCCCGCGGTCGCCGCATCGCCACCATCGCCGGCATCGCCCTGGTCGCGGTCCTGGCCGGCGTGCTCGTCGCCCAGTCCTCGGGTCGCCGCGGTTCGGGCAGCCTCACGGGGCTGGACGTCACCGCTGCCTCCAGCCGGATCTCGGACTGCCAGGAGCTTGAGCAGGCGGGCGACGCCGACGGGGCCATCGGCTGCTACGACGACGTGCTCGACGCGGTGCCGGCCAACGTGGAGGCGCTGACCTTCCGGGGCTGGCTCCAGGTGCGCCAGTTCGACGTCGAGGACGGGCTGGCCGACCTCGACGCCGCCATCCAGCTCGCGCCGGAGGCCACCGCTCCGTACATCTTCCGGGCCAGCGGCCGGGCTCGCAGCGGGGATGCCCCCGGCGCGGTCGCCGACCTGGCCGCCTTCTACGCCAACGACCCCGCGGACGACGAGGCCCAGCTCGCGGCGCAGTTCTCCGAGACGATCGTCAGCGCCGCACTCGACACCTGCATCGACGGCGACGTGGAGGGCACGCTGCCGGTGGCCGAGGTGCTCCAGTGCTACAGCGACGTCCTCGAGGTGGACGAGGGCAACGCGCCGGCGAGCATCTACCTCGGCTGGCTGATCGCCCGCAGCGGCGTCGATGACGACATGGCCCTGCGGCGCCTGGACGACGGCCTGGCCGCGGATCCGTCGATCTCGGCCGGCTACGTGTTCCGGGCCGCGCTGCGCGCCCACCTCGGTGATGTCGACGGCGCCCTCGCCGACCTCGAGGCGTTCGCCGGCATCGACGCGCCCGCGTCGCAGCAGGCGGCAGCCGAGCAGGTGCGCGCCGCCATCGACGCCGGCGAGGACCCGCTGCCGGCGCGCCCGCGCGAGTAGGGGCGGGGCTCAGGCTCGATCAGGCGGTGGCAGGTAGCGCCCTGCGCCCCAGCTCCCGGCATCGCGCCGGACGATCCACATCGAGGCCTTCTGCCAGACCAGGTTGCGCTCCGGTTCCATGCCGGCCTGGACGAGCTGGTCGAGCAGCATCGGGATCACGTCGCCGTGGCTGCACGCCACGACGTCCTCGCCACCATCGGCGGCGGTGGTGAGCTCCTCCAGCAGCGATGCCACCTCGCCCGACCCCGCGCCCTCGAAGAGCCGGTCGTCGACCGAGACGTCGCACCCCGCCTGGTTGGCGACGGGCTGCACGGTCTGGGCGCAGCGGACCGCCGGTGAGGTCAGGATGCGCAGGGCCGCCGCGCGGTCCCGGTCCTGGTCGATCGTCGTGGCGATCCCCTTGGCCTGGAGCTCGCCGCGGTCCGAGAGCGGTCGGGTCCGGTCGTCGCCGGTCCATTCCGATCGGCGGCCGGCGTGGGCGTGGCGGACCACGTAGAGCGTCACGGATGCGCACGCTATTGCCTCGCCACGGGCACGGCTACCGTCGCCCGCCGTGGGGTTCTTCGACCGCAACCGCAAGCAGCTGGCCGCCCGGGGCATCGACCCGGATCGGCTCCCGCCCGGCCAGTACTCCACCGACCGGTTCCCGGTGCTGCACGTGGGTGACGTGCCCCGCTACGCCGAGGACCTCTCCGACTGGGACCTGCGCCTCACCGGCCTGGTGTCGAACCCCACCACGCTCTCCTTCGACGAGCTCCGGGCGCTGCCGACGGTGGAGGAGACCTTCGACATCCACTGCGTGACCAAGTGGTCCAAGTTCGACACCCGCTGGACCGGGGTGCGCCTGACCACCCTGATGGAGCTGGCCGGCGTGCAGCCTGAGGCCACGCACCTCATCGAGCACGCCGAGTTCGGCTACACCACCAACCTGCCCCTCGCCGACGTCCGGCGCGACGACGTCCTCGTCGCCTGGGCCTTCGACGGAGAGCCGCTCGAACCCGAGCACGGCCACCCCGTGCGCCTGGTCCTGCCCCACCGCTACTTCTGGAAGTCGGCGAAGTGGCTCCGGGTGCTGGAGTTCGCCGCCGAGGACCGCCCCGGGTTCTGGGAGCGCAACGGCTACCACAACGACGGGGACCCGTTCCTCGAGCAGCGCCACTGGGGTGACTGAGCAGGACCGCTGACACGTTCCGGCGCGGGGGTCGCTGTCAGACCTCGTCCGTAGCGTCCGCGGTGGGTCGGAGCGCCGTCCTCGCTCCCGTCGTGCCGCAGGATCTCCCTGCCCGACCGTGGGAGACGCCGTGTCCCATCCACCCGATCGCTTCCGGTACCGGGCGTCGGAACCGCCCCGACCGCCCCGCCGCCCACCTGGCGGTCTACGTGCCGAGCGGCACCGCCCCCGGGCGCGTCGACGCCTGCTCTCCGAGGCCCGGGAGCTCCACGCCGACCAGATGGTGCGGGTCCGCGCGATCGACGAGGTCATCGAAGGCCTCGTCGACGAGCGCCTGGCCTGCCTCGATGTCCTGGTCGACTGCCGCGACCAGCTCCGACCCCGGTGGGGCAGGCGTCACTCCCGCCGGCGGTCCAGCGTCGACGAGGCCCCGTTCCCCGAGGCGCCGCAGGCAGCACGGCCGGTGGAGGGAGTGGGGCTCCGCTCGGTCGCGCTCACGATCCTGCGCCGCCACGGACCGCAGCGCCTGCGGGACCTCCACGGCCTGATCCACCTGTACGGCTACCGCATCGAGAGCGTCCGGCCGGTCCAGCGCCTCGGCGATGCCATGGCCTACGAGCTGCGCCAGGGCCGCGTCATCCGGCTCGAGCGTGGCGTCTACGAGGCCGCCGAGCCGCACCCCGGCCCCAGCCGCTACGTCCCGCCCGACGCCGAGCTCGGCGACGTCCTCCCGTGGGATCGACCGATCACCGATCCGGGGCCACCCCACGTCGACCCCGACGTCGCCACCGACCCCGAGCTCTGGTCCGGCGCGGCGTGGCCGACCGACGAGGACATCCCGCCCGGGCCGAACGAGGGTCCGAGGCCGGACCCCGAGCCGATGCACGGTGGCGCCGCCGACCTCGAGGCGGCCGACCGCGAGCCGGAGCCCGATCCCACGCCCGGGCGTGACCCGGACCCCGACCGTGCCACACCGACGT
>DMTU01000054.1:4321-7931 GCA_003476595.1 Acidimicrobiaceae bacterium
CGATTCGTCGACGAATCGCCGCCCAAGGGCGCCGGAGCAGTCGCGGCCGTGGACGCCACCGCCGTGAGCGGGCGGTCAGCGGCGCAGTGAGCGCAGGTCGGCGACGACCTCGGGTAGGGCTGCCTCGAAGGCCGCCACATCCGCCTCGGTCGTGGACCAGCCCACGGACACCCGGAGCGAGCGGTGCGCGTCCACACCCATCGCCTCGAGCACCGGGGACGGCTCGAGCCCCTCCGACGCGCAGGCGCTTCCGGAGTGGGCCCGGACGCGGTGGCGGTCGAGGCCGAGGAGCACGGCCTGGGGTTCGATGTCGGTGATGCCGGCGCAGACGAGGTGGGGCAGCCGCTCGGTCGGGTGCCCGAACAGCTCCACGCCATCGACCGACCGCAGGGCGGACCGGAGGTCATCGGCCAGCTCCGCCTGGCGGCGCGCCTCGGCGTCGACGTCGATCGCTTCGACGGCGGCAGCGAGCCCGACCGCCCCGACGACGTCCTCGAGCCCCGCCCGCCTCGCCCGCTCCTGTTCGCCGCCGACGATCAGCGGTCGGATCCGCAGGCCTCGCCGCACGAGCAGCACGCCGGTCCCGGCCGGTCCACCCAGCTTGTGGCCGCTGATCGAGATCAGGTCGGCGTCGAGGACGGCGAAGTCGAGGGGGACCCGCCCGGCGGCCTGCGCGGCGTCGACGTGGACGAGGACGCCGCGCTCGCGACACGCACGGACCGCTTCGGTCACGGGTTGGATCGTCCCGACCTCGTGGTTGCCGAGCTGCAGGTGCACGACGGCGGTGTCGTCGCTGACCGCCGCGAGGAGCTCGTCGACGTCGACCCGTCCGGTGCGATCGCAGCCGACCACGACGGCATCACCGTGCTGGGCGGCGGCGAAGCGCACCGCCGAGTGCTCGACCGCGGACAGCACCTGCGCCCGTCCCCGCTCGGCGACGCCCCAGCACACGGCGGCGATCGACTCGGACGCGCCGGAGGTGAACACGACCTCGCGAGGGCGAGCGCCGAGGAAGCCGGCGACGACCTCGCGCGCCTGCTCGAGCACGACCCGGGCGGTCATCCCCGGCTCGTGGATCCGCGACGGATCGCCCAGCGGGCTGCCGAGCGCCTCGATCATCGCGGCGCGGGCTTCGGGGCGCAGCGGCGACGTGGAGGCGTGGTCCAGGTAGTGGCCGAGGTCCGGCTGCTCGACGATCACGGAGGGTCGGCTCAGCGGGAGGTGACCACGGTGACGCAGGTCTCGGAGCCGAGCGCCTGCGTGGTCTCCGTGGCCGGCACGGTGTCGCCGTACAGCGACGACAGCATCCCCTTGACCAGCCCGCGGTCCACGGCGCAGATCACCGGGTGCTCGATGGCCGCGTCGCCGAAGGGGCAGTGCTGGGCCACGATCCGCAGCTCATCGCCCTGCTTCTCGGCGTGGGCGGCGAACCCGTGGGAGGTGAGGGCGTCGGCCACGGCGTGCAGGGCCGACCGGAACGAGCGCTGGACGTGCTCACCCGAGCCCATCGACGCCGCGAGCGATCGGCCGTACTCCACGCCGACCTCCTCGGCCATGCGGGCGGCGACGTCGCCGGGCAGCAGGGCCAGCGACTTGCCGAGCAGGCTGACCAGCAGGTCGTCGTGGCGGACGGCGAACTCGATCGGGTTCTCGTTCCCGATCGCCTTGTAGCGCTTGGACGGCCGGCCGGCACCGCTGCCGGCGAGGCGGGCCGTCGACACCTCCACGTAGCCGCCACCAGCGAGCTTGTCGAGGTGGTGGCGGGCCACGTTGGAGTGCAGCTCGAAGCGCTCGGCCACGTCGGACGCGGTGACGCCGTCGATCTGGTCGCGGAGCCACAGGTAGATCTCCCGACGGGTCGGGTCCCCGAAGGCCGAGGTGATCGCCGTGACCGCCGACGAGAAGTCGGCGGCGCTCAGCGGGGTGGGTGAGTCCGCATCCACATCGGTATTCTACCTACGCCGATAGGGGAAATCCCTCGGACGAACCCCCAGCCCACCTGGAAGGTGCCCCCGTGCCCACCGAAGCCCAGATCATCGACGCGCTCCGACCGGTGGAGGATCCCGAGCTGCACCGCAGCATCGTGGACCTCGGCATGGTCCGCTTCGTGCGGATCGACGGTCAGTCGGTCCAGGTCGAGATCGCCCTCACCGTGCCCGGCTGCCCGCTCAAGAACGAGATCCAGCGGCGGGTCGGCGAGGCGGTGCACGCGTTCGACGACGTGCAGTCCGTCGAGGTCACCTTCGACGTGATGTCCGATGAGGAGCGCGCCCGCGTGCGCGAGCTGATGGTCGGGGATCCCAAGGCCACCGCCGGCAGCCAGGCCGCCCACGGCCACGCCGAGGGTCGGACCATCCCGTTCTCCGAGCCCGGCTCCAAGACGCGGGTCCTGCTGGTGGCGTCCGGCAAGGGCGGCGTCGGCAAGTCCTCGGTCACGACGAACCTCGCCGTCAGCCTCGCCAAGCGGGGCAAGAAGACCGCCATCGTCGACGCCGACGTGTGGGGCTTCTCGATCCCGCGCATGCTCGGCATCGACCGGCCACCGGTCGTCATCGACTCGATGCTGATCCCGCCGGAGTCCCATGGCGTGTCCTGCATCTCCATGGGCTTCTTCGCCCAGGAGGACCAGGCCGTCATCTGGCGTGGCCCGATGCTGCACAAGGCGCTCGAGCAGTTCCTCACCGACGTCTACTGGGACGACCCCGACTTCCTCGTCGTCGACCTGCCCCCGGGCACCGGCGACATCTCCATCTCCCTCGCCCAGTTCCTGCCCCGCGCCGAGGTGTACGTCGTGACGACACCCCAGCCGGCGGCCCAGCGGGTGGCCCAGCGGGCCGCGTTCATGGCCGAGAAGGTGAACCTCGAGGTCAAGGGCGTCATCGAGAACATGTCGTGGTTCACCGGTGACGACGGCACCCGCTACGAGATCTTCGGTTCCGGCGGCGGCGACGAGCTGGCCGAGCGCCTCGACAAGCCGCTCCTCGGCAAGGTGCCGCTGGTCCCCGAGCTCCGCGAGGGCTCCGACACCGGCATGCCCATCGTCGTGAGCTCCCCGGAGTCCGAGGCGGCCGGTGCCTTCGACGAGATCGCCCGAGCCATCGTGGAGGACCTGGCCCCGACCAAGCGCTTCCACCCCGAGCTGAAGATCACCTGAGGTTCAGCGCACCTCGTGCTCGTCGGCCGGGTGGCCGGCCAGCTCGCGGATGGTGCGAACCAGCGGCTCCGCGTCGCCGTTCTTGAGGCGCAGCGGGATCCCGTGGCGGGCCATCTCGGTGCGGGCGAACTCGCCGGCCACGGCCGAGTACGCGACGATCCGCACCTCCGGGCTGCGCTCCTTCAGCTCGTCGATCGCGTCGAACCCGCTCAGCCTCGGCATGAGCAGGTCGAGGACCACGACGTGGGGCCGCAGGGCGACGCACTGCTCGATGGCCTCGATGCCGTCGGCTGCCTCGCCCACGACGTTGATGCCCGCCTGGCGCAGCTGCAGCTTCAGGAGCAGGCGGATGTCGACCTCGTCGTCGGCGACGACGACGTCGATCTGCTCCGGCGGCGCCGCCCGCGGTGCCTGGCTCATCGGTGGCGGGGGAGGGTGAGGCGGGCCACGACCGCG
>DMTU01000054.1:8041-8833 GCA_003476595.1 Acidimicrobiaceae bacterium
GAGGCGGGCCACGACCGCGTCGCCGTCCTGGCCGATGGTGAGGTCGCCGCCGTCCATCTGGGCGAGCGCCCGGGCGACCGGGAGGCCGATGCCGAGCCCGGCAGCCCTGGTGACGGCCTGCTCGCCGCGGAAGAACAGCTCGAAGCTCAGCTGCAGGTCGGCGAGCTCGTGCTCGACGGGCGTCTCGACCACGACGGTGACGGTCGCCTCGTCGTCCTCGAAGCGCACCGTGGAGGACCCGTCGCCGTACTGCTCGGCGTTGTCGACCAGGTGGTCGAGGGCGTGGGCCACCGCGTCGCGGTGGGCGAGCGCCGGAGCGGCTGGAGCACCGTCGACGGCGATCGCGGTGTCGGCGGTCGAATCGGCGACCAGGGCGCCGAGGTCGACCGGGACGGCAGGATCCGTCGGTCGGGCCGTGTGGATCTCGGCCGCGATCAGCAGGTCGTCGAGGAGCCGCTCGGCCCGCCGGGCGTTGCGGATCAGCGCCGGGATCAGCGTCTCGTGCAGCTCCTCGTCGGGGGCGTCGACCAGCAGCTCGGCCAGCCCGCGCACCGTCGTGAGGGGCGTCCGCAGCTCGTGGCCCACGACGTGGATCACCCGGTCGCGGACGAACTCCAGGGCCTCGGGTCCGAGTGCGGTCATGGCGGACGAAGCGTACCCACCGGATAGGTTGGCGTCCCCAACCGCAGTCGACGCGAGGTGTGCGAAGTGGACGTCCGGATCGGTGTGACCTACACGGCCAAGGAGATCGACCTCGAGCTGGCGGAGGATGCCGACCCGGCCCAGCTCCAG
>DMTU01000013.1:0-3176 GCA_003476595.1 Acidimicrobiaceae bacterium
TCGGTGTCCTGGAACTCGTCGATGAGCAGGTGCCGGTACCGCTGGTGGAACCGCTGGCGCACGCTGCGCTCGGTGCGCAGCACCTGGCGGGCGAGCACCAGCAGGTCGTGGAACTCGAGGCGCCCCTCGCGGCGGCGGGCGTCGGCGTCGTCCAGCGTGTAGAGGGCGATCTCCGCGCCGAGGCGGGTGAGCACCTGGTCGGTGAGGGCGGCCACGTCGGCGGCGATGGCGTCGATGACGGCGTGCCCGGCCTCGATGACGGCGGGCTTGGACCCGTCCGGCCAGCAGCCCTTGGTGCCCGCGTTCCGGTTCGGGCCCTTCAGCCCGGACGTGGCGAGCAGGACGAGCTCGTAGGGGTCGGACGCGGCGGCTCGCAGGGCCTCGCGGAGCGGCAGCGCGTCGTCGATGACCCATCGGGCGAGCCGGTCACCCTCCGGGTCGGTGCATGCGCCGAGCATCTCCTCGATCTCGTCGATCCCGTCGATCCAGCGGTCCACCCGCAGCACCGAACGGTCGACGTCGACGGCACGGTCCTCCTCGATGAGGCCGGCGGCGCGCGCCTCTTCGACCAGGTCCCAGTTCTGCCCCAGGGTGTCGGCGACGGCCTGGAGGTCCTGGGAGGAGATCCCCAGGGTGAGCGACATGCGCATCGTGTCGGCGAGCGCGTCGTCGTCGAGCAGCTGGTGCTCGAATCGGCGCCAGCGCTCCTCGGCGCGCAGCGAGGAGCTGATGTCGTCGTGGACCTCGACGGCCGGGGGGAGCCGGGCCTCGATGGGCGCGGCCAGCAGGAGCCGCTGGGCGAAGGCGTGGAGGGTGCAGATGGTGGCCCGGTCGAGCCGGTCCAGCGCGGCGGCCGCCGACGCCCGCGCCGCGGGCGAATCGGTGACCCAGTCCACCTCCCCGCCGGCCTCGACCTCCTCCAGCGTGCGGCGGACCCGGGCGCGCAGCTCGGCGGCGGCCGCCTCGGTGAACGTGATCGCGGCGATGGACGTGACGTCGGCGCCGGCCAGCACGAGGGACACGACCCGGCTGACGAGGGACGAGGTCTTGCCGGATCCGGCTCCGGCCTCGACGAAGAGGGTGGTGCCGTGGTCCCGTGCGATGCGACGCCGGGCGTCCTGGTCGACGATGTCGGTCATCCAGCCTCCTCCGGCGTCGGGTCGAGCACCGAGGCCGAGCCCTCTTCGGCGAGCCGGCGCAGCGGTGCGAGCGACGGGTCGTGGCGGACCCGCTCCCACTCCTCGTCGCGGTCGCGCGGGCAGATCGAGTCGAACTCGCACCAGGCGCAGTGCTCGAAGTTGCCCCAGTGCCAGGCATGGTCCCCGGGCCGCGCCGGGAACCGCCCCGCAGCGATGCCGTCGGCCAGCACGCCGAGGACCCGGGTGAAGCGCTCCCGGAGCTCGGCGTCGACGGGGTAGCCCCGGTGCTCGTTGGTGTGCGGCGGCCGGAGGAACCAGTACCTGGCGTGGACCTCGGCGTCGCCCGGGACGTCGAGGTCGCCGTCGGCGCCGGCCGCCATCGCATAGGCGACGAGCTGGATCTTGGTGCCGCCGGCCAGCGGGTCACCCCCCTTGGCCTCGTCCTTCACGATGCCGTCGAAGGCGGTGGGCTTGCTGTACTTGTAGTCCCAGACCACGACCCGGGCGCGGCCGTCGCGGTCGGTTCCACGGTCGACCCGGTCGGCCTGCCCGGCCAGCTGGAGCACGCGACCGTCGCCGAGGTCGACGACCAGGGGTGGGGCGCCGTGCCGTCCGAAGGTGAGCTCGACCGCGACGGGAGCCGTGCCCAAGTCGCGACGCTGCTCCTCGTCGCCGGTGAGGGTGCGCTGGAGGACCCGGTGGATCTCGTCGCGGTCGTGGGCCCACCAGCGGGGGTGGCCGGTGATGCCGCGCGCCTCGGCGGCGTCGCACTCCTCGTCACAGATCGCCGCGAGCCGCTCGCGCGCCTCGTCCGACCACCGCTCCCCCGGTGCGGGCGCAGCGTCCGCGTCGATGACCTCGGCGAAGAACCGCTCGAGCACGCGGTGGGCCAGGGTGCCGCGCTCGCGGCCGTCGATGCGCTCGATCTCCTCGGGCCGGTCCCGCGACCGGAGCCGGAGGGCGTGGGAGAAGAACCACCGGCGCGGGCACGTGGCGTAGGTCTCGAGCGACGTGGGCGACAGGACCCCGAGCGCGGTCACGTCGACGCCGTCGCCGTCGAGGTTGCCGTCGAAGCGGGTGAAGGAACCGGAGCGGCGGGCTCGGAGCAGCTCGGTGCCGGCAGCGAGCACGGGATCGGACGCGGCCGGGTGCTCCTCGAACGCGCCCGTGCGCAGGAGCGAAGCGAGGGCGTGCTCCTCGAGGTGCAGTGCCACCGCCTCACCTTCGGCCACCGCGGCGAGACCGGCCCCGTGGCTGGCCACGAGGGTGACCCCGGGGACGTGGTCGCCGGCCATCAGGGCTTCGGTGTCGGGACGGAGGCGGGCGTGGCGATCGACCACCTCGACCAGCCACCGGCTGGGGACGAGGGCACGTCCGGAGCGCTGGTCGTTGCGGGCGTAGGTGACCACCCGGTGCGCGCCGGCCGAGGCCAGCGACGCGAGGAACGCGCGGCGCTGGCGGCGCTGCTGGTCGTCCACCGCGGCGAGCCCCACCGTGCGGCGCAGCTCGTCGCCCAGGAGGGCGTCGTCGCCGGCGAGGCGGGGCAGGTGCCCCTCGGCGAGGCCGACGACGGCCACGGCGTCGAGCGGGACGAGGGGTGGGGCGTCGACGGTGGTGACGAGCAGGCCGGTGCCCGTGCGGCCCTGGCGGGGCGCGGGTGCGTCGAGCACCGTCCGGATGGTGTCGCGCACGACGTCCGGGGTGGGTGCCGGCTCGAGCTCCTCGAGGGCAGCGAGCCGGGCCAGGGCGAGGCGGATCGTGGTGTCGGCGTCGAGCTCGACCGCGGACCAGCTGGCCCGGCCGCGCGCCGGACCGCAGAGGCGGTCGAGGGCACCGGCCGCCCAGGCCGCCACGTCGGGCCACGTCGTCGGCAGGCTGGCGCACAGCTCGTCGAGGGTGTCGACGGCCTGCCGGAGCTGCGCATCGAGGTCGAGGCGGTGCTCGATCCACCCGGTGTCCTCGTCCCCGTCGGCGGCGCCGAGCCGGGCCTGCAACCGGACCCGCTCGGCGTCGAGCGTGGCCCGCCAGCGAGCGGGG
>DMTU01000013.1:3327-3729 GCA_003476595.1 Acidimicrobiaceae bacterium
CGAGCGGGGTCGCGGATGACGCCGAGCCAGCGCGTCCGCTCGTCGAACGACGCCGCCGGCAGCGGCCGGCCGGCAGCGTCGACCACCACCCCGCTGGCCCACAGGTCGACGACCTCCTGCCGGCCGAAGCGGGAGCGATCGACCTCGAGGACGCCGAGCAGGACCCGGCCGGCGACCGTCTGGGCGAGGCGACGGGTGCTGGGCCCGGAGAACGGGACCCGGGCCGCCTGCAGGACGTCGGCGACCACGCGCGCGTAGGGCGACCCCGACGGGTGCACGAGCGCCATCCGGTGCAGCGGCGTGCCCGCGTCGGCGAGGGCGAGGAGGCGGCGCACGGCGACCCGGACCTCGTCGTCGATGTCGTTGGCCGAGATCGCCTCGGTGATCTCGGGCCGCGCCACC
>DMTU01000013.1:3965-4337 GCA_003476595.1 Acidimicrobiaceae bacterium
CGGTGATCTCGGGCCGCGCCACCGCTGGTGGCGATGTCCCGACGAGGCGGGCGACGTGGCCCGCGAGCGCCTCGTCCAGCACCCGATCGCCGGTGGCGCCGAGGAGGAGCCGGACGGGGCGGTGGCGGGCGATGGCCTGCAGCAGGTCGAGCTCGGCCTCGGTGAAGCGGTCCGGCAGGTGGACGAGCACCGTGCCGAGCGCATCCACCCGGGGCCCTCCCTCGCACGCGACCTCCGTCGCCAGCCCGACGACCGCATCGGCACCCAGCGGACCGAGCCGGGCCCGGACCGCGTCGCGCAGGCGCACGACGTCGGCGGGGACGGGGCCGGCGGCCCGGATCTCGGCCAGGGCACCCTCGCCGAGGGCGTCGA
>DMTU01000013.1:4483-5904 GCA_003476595.1 Acidimicrobiaceae bacterium
GGCACCCTCGCCGAGGGCGTCGACCTCGACCACGGCGGCCGCGATCCGCTCCCACGTGACCCGGTGCTCGGCGATGGGCCCGAACCGGCCCGGCTGCTCGCCCAGGGCGACGCGCACCGCGGTGACGACGAGCTCGCGGTCGACGCCGGCACCGAGGCCGGCTTCGGCCAAGCGGGGGGCGGCGAGCTGCTCGGCCACCGCCCCGAGGGCGTGGAACCCGACACCCACCGAACCGCCGGCCCGGCGGGCCAGGGCCCGCCGCGTGGCGACGGCGACCGACGGCGACGGCGTGACGACCGTGACCGGTGCCAGCGGACCAGCAGCGCGTGCCGCCTCCACCGCATCGTGGAGCGCGACGAGGGCGGCGTCGCCATGTGCGGTCCACTGCACGTCGAAGGTCATGGGGCGAACGTACCCGGGGGGTGTGACGGGAACGGGAGCGTGCGGCCGGCGCCCGGGGGACGCACCGCAGCGCGGCCAGGATCAAGCACACTCGTGGCATGCAGGACGCAGCGCAGGTCGTCGGAACGATCGTCGTCGGTCTCGACGGGTCGTCGAACAGCCACGAAGCGGTGGTGTGGGCCGCCCGCCTCGCCCGCTCGCTGGATGCCGAGGTCGTCGCCGTGCACGCCCTCGGCCTGCTCGACCAGCTCGAGCCCGGAGGTCCGATGGTGCCCACCCAGCCCCACCGCGACGAGATCGCCGAGCGTGCCAACGGGCTGTGGTCCCGCCCCCTGGAGGAGGCCGGCGTCCGCCACCGCGTCCTGCTCCACGACGGCAACCCCGTCGACGTGGTCCTCAACGTCCTCGACGAGGTCGGCGCCGACCTCGCGGTGCTCGGCAGCCGCGGCATCGGCGGGACGCCGGCGCTGCTGCTCGGCAGCACGAGCAGCCAGGTCGCCCAGCGTGCGCTGTGCCCGGTCACCATCGTCCCGCCCTCCGATCGGCCGACCGAGGGTCGGAGCAGGTAGCCGTGGACGCCGCGCTGCGCGACCTCGCCCAGGAGTGGTGGGACGGGATGATGGCCCGGAACCCCACCGTCGCCACCCGCCTCGGCGACCACCGCTTCGACGACGCCATCGAGGACCCCAGCCCGGCCGGGCTGGCGCACGAGCGGGCCTTCGCCGTCGACGTGGCGGAGCGGGCGCGGGCGATCCCCGTCGCGGACCTCGACGAGGCCGAGCGGGTCACCCACGCGCTGCTCCTGGACAGCTGCCAGCAGCAGATCGAGTCGGTCGACAGCGACGAGATCCAGCTGGCGAGCGACGGGTTCACCGGGTACCCGGTCTCGCTCCTCCGCTCGACGGCGCAGCTGCGGGCTCCGGATGAGGCCAGCGCCGAGGCGCAGCTCGAGCGCCTGGGGAAGCTGCCCGGCGCGCTCGATGCTGTCGTCGCGCAGTGGCAGGTGGGCGCGGATCGGG
>DMTU01000013.1:5982-6230 GCA_003476595.1 Acidimicrobiaceae bacterium
CCGCCGATCGCAGGCCATGGTCGAGGGCTACCTGGCCGGCGCGGTCGCCGACGACCCCTTCGTCGGCCTGGCGCTCCCCGACGGCTGGGACGGCGCCGAGGGGTGGCGCGCCCGTGCGGCCGCAGTGGTCGCCGAGCAGGTCCGCCCGGCCTACGAGCGGGTCGCGGCAGCGCTCGCCGAGCTCGCCGAGCGTGGCCGGGGCGACGACCGCCCCGGTCTGGTCCACGTCCCCGGCGGCGACGAGCTCT
>DMTU01000013.1:6407-13049 GCA_003476595.1 Acidimicrobiaceae bacterium
TCTACCGGTCCAAGGCGCGCCGGGCGACCACCACCGACCTGACCCCGCAGGAGATCCACGACATCGGCATGGTCGAGCTGACCGAGGTCCTGCCCCCGCAGTGGGGCGAGGTCGGCGGGCGGGCCCTGGGCATCAGCGACCGGGACGAGCTGTTCGCCGCGCTGCGCTCCGACCCGGCCATGCGCTACGAGTCGGCCGAGGAGATCCTGGAGGTGGCGGCGTCGGCCATCGACCGGGCCCTCGCCGCGGCTCCCGACTGGTTCGAGCGCATGCCGGCCGCCGGCTGCGTGGTCGAAGCGGTGCCCGCCTCGCTCGCCCCCGGGCTGCCCGCCGCCTACTACAGCCCACCCCCCGGCGACGGCTCCCGGCCGGGCACCTACTTCGCCAACACCCACGAGGCGACGCGCCGCAACCGCTTCGAGGCCGAGGTCATCGCGTTCCACGAGGCCGTCCCCGGCCACCACCTCGAGCGGGCCAGCGCCGCCGAGCTCGAGGACGTCCCGACCTTCCAGCAGCGGGGTGGGTACATGGCCTACAGCGAGGGGTGGGGCCTCTACTCCGAGCGGCTCGCGGACGAGATGGGCCTCTACTCCTCGGACACGATGCGCCTCGGCATGCTCGCCGCCGACGCCTGGCGGTCCACCCGCCTGGTGGTGGACACCGGCATCCACGCGCTGGGCTGGAGCCGCGCCGAGGCAATCGAGTTCTTCGTCACCCACGTGCCCCTCGACCCCGAGGAGGCCGCGGTCGAGGTGGACCGGTACATCGGGATGCCCGGCCAGGCCCTGTCGTACAAGGTCGGGCAACGGGAGATCCTGCGCCTGCGCGACGACGCCCGGGCCCGCCTCGGAGAGCGCTTCCGCATCGAGCGGTTCCACACGACCGTGCTCCGCCACGGCGGCGTGCCGCTCGCCCTCCTCGCCGACCTGGTGGACGACTGGGTCGAGCGGGAGACCGCCTGACCGGCTCCTACGCTGGCGGCGTGATCCCCTCCCCCGTCCTCCCCGGCGCGTTCGAGCGCGGTCGGAACCTGCGCCGCCTGGCCGACGAGCACTTCGACGTCCTCGTCGTCGGCGGCGGCATCACCGGCGTCGGCGTGGCCCTCGATGCGGCCAGCCGCGGCCTGCGCACGGCGCTGGTGGAGCGGGGCGACTTCGCATCGGGCACGTCGTCGAAGAGCTCCAAGCTCGTCCACGGCGGGCTGCGCTACCTGCAGAACGGCGACGTCCGCCTGGTCTACGAGGCCCTGCGCGAGCGCCAGCGCCTGCTGCGCAACGCGCCGCACCTCGTGCGGGTCATGCCGTTCCTCATCCCCATGTTCGGCAAGGGCGGGGTCATCCACCCGAAGCTCGAGAAGGCCCTCGGCTCGGCCATGTGGATGTACGACCTCACCGGTGGCGCCCGCATCGGCAAGCTCCACCAGCGCATCTCCAAGGAGGAGACGCTGGCCCACATGCCGACGCTGCCGGCCGACCGCGTCGGTGCCAGCTACCTCTACTACGACGCCCAGGCCGACGACGCCCGCCTCACCCTCACCGTCGCTCGCACCGCGGCCGAGCTGCACGGCGCGGTGTGCGTCAACCACGCCCCCGTCGTCGAGCTGACCCACGAGAGCGGTCGGACGACCGGCGCCGTCGTGGAGGACGCCGAGTCCGGCAGCCGCATCGAGGTCCGGGCCCGAGCCGTGGTCAACGCGGCCGGGGTCTGGGCCGACGACATCCGGGCCCTCGACGAGGGCATGCACCCCCACGCCATCCGCCCGGCCAAGGGCATCCACCTGACGGTCCCGTGGTCGCTGGTCCGCAACGACATCGCCGTGATCGCGCCGGTGCCCAAGGACAAGCGGTCGATCTTCGTGGTGCCGTGGCCGGCACCGGCCGGCGAGGAGCCGGCCTTCACCTACATCGGGACGACCGACACCGACTACGACGGCCCGACCGAGGATCCGCAGTGCACCGCTGAGGACGTCTCGTACCTGCTCGATGCCATCAACCACTCGACCACGACCGAGATCACCGAGCGCCACGTGGTCGGGACGTGGGCGGGCCTGCGGCCGCTGGTGAAGGCCACCACGTCGGGGCGCACCGCCGACCTGTCCCGCAACCACGCCGTCGTCACCAGCGCCAGCGGCGTCGTCAGCGTCACCGGCGGCAAGCTCACCACCTACCGCGAGATGGCCGCCGACACGATGGACGCGGTGTCCGAGGTGCTGGACCTGCCCCGTTCCCAGCGCCGATCCCGCACCGCCCGGCTGCGCCTGCTCGGCGCCGACGGCTACGACCCAGGTGCCACCGGGCCCGACCAGCACCTGCACCAGCGCTACGGCGGTGAGGCCCGAGTCGTGCAGGCGATGGCCGAACGGGATCCGTCGCTGGCCGAGCCGCTCGTCGCCGGGCTGCCGCACCTGCGGGCCGAGGCGCTGTACGCGGTCCGCTACGAGATGGCCACGACCCTCGACGACGTGCTCGAGCGCCGGGTGCGAGGCCTCATGCTCTCCCGGGATGCGACCGCCGACGCCGCCGCGGCAGTCGCCGATCTGATCGGCCCCGAGCTGGGCTGGTCCGACCGTCGCCGAGCCGACGAGGTCGCCGAGCTGCGGGCCCGGGCAGCACAGCAGCGAGACGCACCCGGCCTGCCCGACTCGGTGCTGCCCGGCATCGGCAGCTGAGGTGGTGTGGGGCCGGCGGCGCCGCGCCCGGCGGTGGCTGGATGGCTGGGAGCAGGTCGCGGAGACGGCGCTCCCCCAGTGGTCGCTGCTGGACGATCGCGAGCGTGCCCGGCTGGGCGCCCGGGTCGAGCACCTCGTGCGTCGCAAGCACTGGGAGGCCGCGAGGGGCTTCGAGCTGACCCAGGAGGTGGTGATCACCATCGCCGCCAGCGCCGGGCTGCTCGCGCTCGGCCTCGACCGCGACTGCTACCGCCACGTGAAGGCGGTCGTGGTCCACCCGAAGACGTTCACGAGCCACGGGGTCCGGGCGACGCACGTCCGCGGCGTCGTGACCCGAGGACCCCAGCGGCTGCTGGGCCACGCCCGCGACGGTCGGGGCCCGGTGATGCTGTCGTGGCGGGCGGTCCGCCGCGACGTCCGCCACCCCGAGCGTCGCCAGAACGTCGTGGTGCACGAGTTCGCCCACAAGCTCGACTCCGCCGACGGGCTGTTCGACGGCACCCCCGAGATCACCGACCGCGCCGACCGGGCCGAGTGGGTCCAGGTGTGCAACCGCGAGTACCGCCGCCTCCGCCGCCGACCCGAGCCCGACCCCGTGCTCCGTCGCTACGCGACCAAGAGCCCGGCCGAGTTCTTCTCCGTCGCCAGCGAGGTCTTCCTCATGCAGCCACTCGCGCTCGAGGAGCACCACCCCGAGCTCTACCGGGTGCTGTGCGGCTACTACGGCCAGGACCCCGCGGGGCGGGAGCGCCATCCCTGAAACTGGCAGTCGTGGGGTCGCGCTGCGGCGTGGGCCGCTCGCCGTTCCGGGCCGCTCAGCGCGCATCGGAGGCGTGCCCAGCGTCCCGGTCCACGCATTCGGGCTCGTACAGTGGCCCGCCGTGGCCGACCCGATCGCCCTGCCCCCCACCGGACCCGGCGCACCGACGCCGCCCATCGAGATCCGCGGCGGCGCTGCCGGCGCCCGCGCCCACCTCGGCGAGATGGTGCCGGTGCCGGATCCGGTGATCGATCGGCTCCGCAAGACCGGCGCCGGGGTGTCCACCGACCATGCGGTGCGGGCCGAGGCGAGCCGCGACTGGTGGCCGGGGGCGATGATCTGGGCCACCGAGGGCGAGGTGCCCGGCCTGGCCGGCGTGGTCGTCTCCCCCACCGACGCCGAGCAGGTCGCCGCCGTGCTGCGCCTGTGCAACGCCGCTCGCGTGCCGGTCACCGCAGCCGGCGGGCGCTCGGGCGTGTGCGGGGCGTCGGTGCCGGCCTTCGGCGGCGTCGTGCTCGACACCACCGCGCTCGCCGGCGTCGTGTCCATCGACGAGGAGTCGATGATCCTCGACGTCGCGCCCGGGACGTTCGGCGACCACCTCGAAGCCGAGCTGCGAGCGAAGGGCCTCACCGTCGGGCACTGGCCCCAGACGGTCGCCCTGTCCACCGTCGGTGGCTGGGTCGCGTGCCGGGGCGCCGGCCAGCTGTCGAACAAGTACGGGAAGATCGAGGACATGGTGGTCGGCCTCGACGTCGTGCTCGCCGACGGCACCGCGATCACCACCGGCGGCGGCCCACGCGCTGCGGTCGGGCCGGACCTGACCCAGGTCTTCGTGGGGTCCGAGGGCACGCTCGGGGTCATCACCGGAGTCCGTCTGCGGCTCCACCCGGCCCCGCAGGCGCAGCGCCACGCCGCCTTCGGGTTCGACTCCTTCGCCGCGGCCAACGACGCCTGTCGGCGCATCGTCCAGCGGGGCCTGCCCCCGGCCGTGCTGCGGGTGTACGACGCCATCGAGGCCGACCGCAGCTACCAGACCGGCGATCGGGCCGTCCTGCTGGTGATGGACGAGGGCGACCCGATCGTGGTGGACGCGACGATGGCGATCACCGCGGAGGTCTGCGCTGACGCCGAGGCCCTCGACGGCGACCTGGTCGATCGCTGGCTCTCGCACCGCAACGAGGTCTCGGCGCTCGAAGCCCTCATCGGCAAGGGGTACGTCGTCGACACGATGGAGATCTCGGCCCCGTGGTCGCGCCTGGAGGACATCTACGCCGCGACGACGGGAGCACTCCGCTCCGTGCCGGGCACGCTGGCGGCCAGCGCCCACCAGTCCCACGCCTACTCCGACGGCGCCTGCCTCTACTTCACCTTCGCCGCCAAGGTCGACGAGGACGGCGAGGGCACGACGGCGCGCGACCGCACCTACGCCCAGCTCTGGGACGTCGGGCAGCGTGCGGTCCTGGCAGCCGGCGGCACGCTCAGCCACCACCACGGCGTCGGCCTCAACCGCAGCCGCTTCACCGCCGAGGCCCTCGGCGCCGGCCACGCCGTGCTCCAGTCGGTCAAGGACGCGCTCGACCCCAACGGCATCCTCAACCCCGGCAAGCTCGGCCTGCGCAGCCCGTTCGGCGAGGTCACCTACCCGTGATGGGCGGGTTGCTCCACCCCCGGGCCGTGGCCGCGGGCGCCGGCGTGGCGCTGGCGATCTGCGTGCCGGCCGCGCTCCTCGCCCAGCTGCTGGACGAGTCCGACACGGTGGACGACAACTCGTCCTGGCTCATCGTCCTGTTCGGCGTGATCCTCGTCGGCATGGGCATCGGGGGCTACGTCGCCGCCAACCTCCGCCTCGATGCGCCCCTCACGAACAGTGCCGTGGCCGCCCTCGCCGCGTACCTGCTGGTCCAGACGATCGGTGCCGTCCGGCTGCTGGCGGCCGGGGACGACGTGACGTGGGCCGCGATCCCCTTCTTCGCCCTGCTGTCGGCGTCCGCGGGCATGGCCGGGGGACTGCTCGCCGACCGACGCGCCCGGAAGCCGCGATGACGATCCTCGTGGTCGATGCCGGCACGTCCGGCGTCCGCTCGGTCGCCCTCGACGCCGATGGCACGGTCGTGGCCGAGGTCCTCGTCGAGATCCTGCCGAGCTCGCCCGGGCCGGGCCTCGTGGAGATCGACGCCGCCGCCACCGCCCGGGCCGCCCTCGCCACCGCGACGTCCGTGCTGGACCAGGTCGGGTCGGTCGACGCCGTGGGCATCACCAACCAGCGGGCGTCGACCATCGCCTGGGACGCCCGCTCCGGCGATCCGGTGGGTCCGGGGATCGGCTGGCAGGACCTGCGCACCGTGGGCCGCTGCCTCGCCCTGCAGCCCGAGGGCATCCGCATCGCCCCGAACGCGTCGGCCACCAAGGCGGAGTGGCTGGTGCAGCACAGCGACGTCCCCGCCGAGCACCTCCGCATCGGCACGGTCGACACCTGGCTGGCGTGGGTGCTGTCGGGCGGCTCCGCCCACGTCACCGATGCGTCCAACGCCCTGGTCACCGGGCTCTACGACGTGGCGGCCCGGGACTGGTCGGACGAGCTCCTCGACCTGCTCGGCGTCCCCCGGTCGGTCCTCGCCACCGTCACCGACTCGAGCGGTGCGCTCGCCGAGGCGACGGCGCTGCCGGGTTCGCCACCGATCACGGCGCTCATTGGCGATCAGCAGGCGTCCCTGCTCGGGCAGGGCTGCATCCACCCGGGGGACACCAAGCTCACCCTCGGCACCGGCGGCATGCTCGACATCTGCCTCGGTCCCGACGCCGGCCCGACCCCCGCGCACGGGACGTTCCCCATGATCGGCTGGCGGCTCGGCGGCGTCGACACCTGGGCTCGGGAGGCGGTGATGCTCTCCGCCGGCACCTGCGTGGAGTGGCTGCGCGACGGCCTCGGCGTCATCGACGACGTCGCCGACAGCGAAGCCCTCGCATCGTCGGTCCCCGATGCCGGTGACGTCGTGTTCGTCCCGGCCCTGTCCGGCCTGGGCACACCGGTCTGGGACCACGGCGCTCGCGGCCTGCTGGTGGGCATCACCCGTGGGACCACTCGGGCGCACCTCGCCCGCGCCGTCCTCGAGGGCGTCGCCCTCCGAGCAGCCGACCTGGTGGACGCTGCGGAGGCCGACACCGGACTCCGGGCGGACGTCCTCCGCGTCGACGGCGGCATGAGCGCCAA
>DMTU01000013.1:13233-13513 GCA_003476595.1 Acidimicrobiaceae bacterium
CCAACCACGTCGTGCTGCAGGCGCTGGCCGATGCCACCCAGCAGCCGGTCGAGCGATCCGGTCATCGGGAGGCCACGGCGATCGGCGCCGGCTTCCTCGCCGGGATCGCAGCGGGCACGTGGTCGGACCTGGCCGCAGCCGCCGAGACCCGTGCACCGGCCGACCTCATCGAGCCGGACGGCGAGCTCGACCGGGAGCGGTTCGCCGATGCCTGCCGTCGTGGCGCAGGCTGGATCCCAGAGCTCACCAGCCTCGAGCTCTGAGCCGACTCCCCTCACCC
>DMTU01000013.1:13680-17981 GCA_003476595.1 Acidimicrobiaceae bacterium
CCGCCGATCCTTCCTCCGCCACGCCACCGTCGGCGGCGCGGTCACGATCGGCACCGCGCTCGTCCCCAGCACCCGGTTCCTGCCGGCCGCCGCCGCACAGGGCGTCACCGACGAGGACCTGGCCGCCTTCGGTGAGTCGATGGAGCTCGTCGCGGTCGCCGCGTACGAGCGCGGGATCGAGCTGCTCTCCGAGGACCTCGCACCCGTGCTGCAGACGTTCCGCGGCCACCACCAGGAGCACGCCGAGGCCTTCGCCGAGCTGGCGGGGTCCGCCGCCACCGGGGAGGCGAACGCTGCGCTGCTCGAAGCACTGACCCCCGCGATCGATGCGCTCTCCACCCAGAACGAGGTCCTCCGCTTCGCCCGAGACCTCGAGAACCAGCTGGCCGTCACCTGCGGGCACCTCCTCCGCACCGTGGAGAGCGGCAACCACGTGTCGACGATCGGATCGATCCTGCCGACGGAGGCATCCCACGCGGCGGAGCTCAGCTACGAGCTCCAGGAGGGGCCCGATGGCTGGTTCCCGGCCGGTCCGGTCGAGTCGGCCGACATCACCTCCGGCTTCGACCCCGCCGTCTTCCCGGTTGGTGGGCCGTGACCGTCGACGACGCTGGTCGCTCGCGTCGGGACGTCCTGCGCATCGGCGGGACGACGGTGGTCCTGGGCGCGCTGCTGGCCGCCTGCAGCTCGGATGACGACCCGCCGACAGCCGCGCCACGGGACGAGACGGAGCCGACGCGGTCGGACGCCGGGCCCGCCCGCGGGGCTGACCTCGACGTGCGCCTCCTCAACACCGCGCTCTCGCTGGAGACCCTCGTCATCGCCACGTACCAGGCCGCCTTCGACCTCGGCTTCATCCAGAGCGGGTCGGTCACCGACGCCGTCACGCGCTTCCAGCAGCACCACGGGGAGCACCAGGGCACACTCGTCGCCGCCGTCGAGGCGTCGGGCGCCGAGCCCTTCCTCACACCCAACCCGGTCGTGAAGGCCGGGCTGGTCGACCCGACGATGCTGACGGTCACCGCCGAACGGGACTTCGTCAGGCTCGCACGAGACCTGGAGCAGGCGTCGGCCCAGCTGTACGTGCACGCCACCACGGGTCTGAGCACGCAGGAGCTGCGCTCGACGGCGATGTCGATCGCCGGGGTCGCGGCCCGGCGGGCCAGCATCCTCGGCCTGCTGGGTGACCTCAGCTCCGAGCGCCTCGCCTTCGTCCCCACCGACAACCCGCTGCCAACGGACGCCATCGTCACGGACTGACCCGGTCAGCCGATGGCGTCGGCCGCGTCGCGGAAGGCAGGCGTGAGCACCTGACCGATGGTCGGGAACGGGAGGACGAGCTCGGCCGCGTCCTGGACGGTGCAGCCGCAGTGCAGCAGCGCAGCCACGATGCCGATGACGTCGTCGAAACGTGCGCCCGTGCCGGAGCACCCGAGGAGCGCTCCGGTGGTGCGGTCGGCCACCACGACGACGACGCCGTCCTCGAGGTCGTCGGTGGCGTAGCGGGCGACATCGGAGTAGCGGGCGGTCCCGACGACCACGTCGAGCCCCTCGTCGTCGGCCGCCTCGGCGGTGAGGCCGATGGCAGCCACCGGCGGGGCGGTGAACACGCAGTGCGCCATGTGCTCGGTGGGCGGTCCGGGGGGTGCGTCGGTGAGGAGCCAGGCGAGCCGTCGGGCCTCGTGGTTCGCCCCGTGCGTCCACGGCGACCGTCCGTTGACGTCGCCGATCGCCCGGAGCCAGTCGCGCCCCTCGACCCGGTACTCGTCGTCGACGGCAGGGTCGTCGTCGATCCCGACGTGCTCCAGCCCGAGCCCGGACCAGCGGGGTGCCTGGCCCGTGGCCACCAGCATCGCTGCTGCTTCGATCGTCGCGCCGGTGGAGAGCGTCGCCCGGAGGCCTCCGGCTGTCTCGGAGGCGGCCGTCACCTCGGCATCGGTGCAGACCTCGATCCCGGCGTCGCGGAGCTGGACGGCCAGGCGGTCGGCAACGGCCGCATCGACGCCGCCGCCGAGCAGCGCGCCGGCCTCCACGACGGTGGCGTGGCGATCGAAGCCGGCCATGATCGTGGCCGCCTCGCAGCCGATGGCACCGCCCCCGAGCACCAGCAGCGACTCGGGCAGCTCGTCGGCCACCATGAGCTCGTCGCTCGTCATCCACGGGATGTCATCCAGGCCGTCGATGGGCGGCACCACCGGAGCGGAGCCGGTGGCCAGGACCACGTGGCGGGCACGCCAGCGCCGGCCGTCGGACTCGACCACGCCTTCGTCGACGAGGCCGGCCCGGCTCCGGATCAGCGTGACGCCGGCATCCTGCAGGGCGTCGGCGTGGGAGCCGTCGTCGAGGTGCGCGATGACCTCGTCACGGTGCCTGCGGGCGTCGTCCCAGGAGGAACCGGAGGTGGCGTCGTGGAGCAGGCTCTTGCTCGGCATGCACGCCGTGAAGGGGCACTCGCCGCCGACCCGGTCGGGTTCGAAGCCGACCACGTGGAGACCCTGCTCGGCCAGCGCCGTGGCCAGGGCCTCTCCGGCCGAACCGAGACCGATGACGGCGACGTCGACGATCTGGGAGGTCACCGGCTCACGGCCGGATGCGTGCGGCGAGCGCGAGGCTCACGCCGACGATGGTGGCGGTGGCGTGCACGAGGTGACGTGCAGGCCGTCGGATGGCACCGGGGGGTGGGGGCAGCGCGAGCACGGGGAACTTCCTGTGACGGATGGTGCAGACGGGGAACCCGTCCTCCCTACCCTCTGCGGACCCGTCCATGACCGACGTGGCCGACGGCACACGTGCTGCGCGGGGTGCAGCGCCGATGGGTGCAGCAGCGGTGGTCGGGTGCCACACTGACGACAAGCGATGGTGAGTCGGACCGGTGACCGCGGCCACCCCCGGGTGGCTGAGGAAGGTCGGGGCTCCACAGAGCAGAGCGCTGGCGAGAGCCAGGACGGGGCGACCTGTCGGTTCAGGGCAACAGAGAGAAGACCGCCGATGGCCGGGTCCGCCCGGCACAGGTGAGGGTGAAACGGTGCGGTAAGAGCGCACCAGCGTCGGGGGCGACCCCGGCGGCTCGGCAACCCCCGCTCGGAGCAAGGCCAAGCGCGCCGCGGGTTGCTCGCCCGATCGGCCAGGTGGGCCGCACAGATGGATGGTCACCCACGGGGCGTCAGCCCTGGGACAGAACCCCGCCTACAAGCCGGCTCACCATCGCCCATCCCGAGATCGGCATCTCCGGGTCAAGGCGACCTCGCCTTGTGCCTCAGCCGTCGAGCGGATTCGCGACGTGGAGGCCCCGACCGGATGCGGCATCGCACAGCGCTCCGTCTGCGCTGGCCAGGATGTCGGCCCCGATGAGCAGCGCGCCGGCGAGGTGGACCGCGTCGTAGACGCGCAAGCCGTCGGCCTCCGCGAGATCGGCTGCCGCAGCGATCAGATCCTCGCCGACTTCGACGAGGTGCAGCTCCTCGATGAGTGCTTCGGCCTCGCTCTTCGCGTCACGATGCTGATCGTCGGTGAGCCGCCCTACCCGGTGGGCTGCGGCCAGCGCCGATCGAGCCTCGACGACGACCAGACCGACCGACGCCAGCGCATCAGCTGCGTCCCAGATCACGCCAGCCACGTCCGACCCCGCCTCCTCGACGACGAGCTTCAGCAGCGTCGAGGTGTCCACGTAGGTGATCACCGACGCTGCTCGGAGACGAGGTCGCTCACCGAACCCTTCGCCTCGACGCGCCGGCTCGGGCGACGCCGAGTCCTTCGAGTCGGGGCACGGACGACGCCGGCTGCCACGAGGTCAGCCAGCCGATCGGTCGACTCATCGATCGCCGACAGCCGAGCGACGGGACGACCGCGGTCGGTCACGATGACCTCCTCGCCGGCGCGCACGCGCTCCAGGTACCTGCTCAAGCCGTTCTTGAGATCACGGATCCCGACCTCGGTCGATGTAGCTACCTCCATGACATCATTGTAGCTACTTCACGGGTCGTGGGTGGCACGAGCTCGGCGATCGTCTCGGTCACACCGAGGACCTGCTGCGGGCGGCGGTCTGCGCTCAGGCCGAGCCGAGCGGCGCGCAGTCGTGGCCGCAGCCGCCGGCGTCGTCGGGCCCGGCAGCCGGGCGGTGCAGCACGGCCTTGACCGGGGTCAGGCGCACCGTGCGCTCCTCCCCCGCCACCACCTCGCCGGTGGCGTCGAAGATCAGCGAGTAGCCGTCGGGCTCGTTCGGGGGCACGACGACGCTGACCTCGGCCCGCTCGGCCAGGTTGGCGGCCGTGTGGCGGCCGCACCCGGCGGTGAAGGCACCG
>DMTU01000013.1:18125-18600 GCA_003476595.1 Acidimicrobiaceae bacterium
GGTGAAGGCACCGTCGACCCAGGTGAGGTAGACGGCCACGAGGTGCGGCCCGCCGGTGTCACCGGCCGTGATCACGTAGGCGGGGCGCTCGTGGGCGGCGAGCTCGTCACGCAGGGCATCGAGGTCCACGGGGATCGACATGCCGCGAGGGTACGGCGACGGATGGCACGTACCGTCGCGACATGGGCCAGCTGGGATCGCGCCGCCGGTGGAAGGCGACTCGGGCCACGTTCCGGGCCCGGTGGCGGGCCTGGCGCGTCGCCTCCCGCAACCGGGCCATGGCCCGGGAGTGCTTCTACTGCGGCGTCGCGTTCGCCCCGGAGGGCCCGGACCACCGCACCGTGGACCACCGCGTCCCGAAGAGTCAGGGCGGCACCGACTCCCTCCGCAACCTGGTCTTCGCGTGCTACGCCTGCAACCAGCGCAAGCGGGACCAGGACGAGGAGGCCTTCCTCACCTCCGAGTGGCTCCAGCG
>DMTU01000013.1:18728-19091 GCA_003476595.1 Acidimicrobiaceae bacterium
GCAGCGGGTAGGGCGCGTCCATGTCCGACCACCGCTCCGTCTGGTTGGCCACGGCCACCCACCCCGCCTTCGACCCCCTCAGCGCAGACCTCGACGTCGATGTCGCGGTCGTCGGCGCCGGCATCACCGGGCTCACCACCGCGCTGCTCCTGCAGCGCAACGGCGCCCGGGTGGCGGTGATCGAAGCCGGGCGGGTCGGCGCCGGGACCACCGGGCACACCACCGGCAAGGTCAGCTCGCAGCACGGACTGAAGTACCACCAGCTCAGCCATGACGTGGGTGAGGACAAGGCCCGCATCTACGCCGACGCCAACCAGCAGGCCATCGGCAAGATCCGGGAGCTCGCCGACGAGGTCGGCGCCG
>DMTU01000013.1:19268-23214 GCA_003476595.1 Acidimicrobiaceae bacterium
TCGCCGACGAGGTCGGCGCCGACTGCGGCTTCGAGACCGCCCCGTCCTTCCTGTTCACCACCGCGCCCGACGAGGTCGAGGTCCTCGAGGCCGAGCACGCCGCCGCGGTGCGCCTCGGCCTGCCCGCGACCCTGACCACCGACACCGACCTGCCCTTCCGCGTCCAGCAGGCCGTGCGGTTCGACGACCAGGCCCACTTCCACGCCGCCCGCTACACCGCCGCCCTGGCCCGCGCCCTCGACGAGCGAGGGGTCCAGATCGTGGAGCAGACCCGGGCGATGGGCATCGAGGAGGGCAAGGACCGGGTCACGGTCAAGACCGAGCACGGAGACGTGCGGGCGAACCACGTCGTGATCGCCACCCTGCTCCCGTTCCTCGACCGGGGCGGCTTCTTCGCCAAGGCCCGTCCCAAGCGCGCCTACGGCGTCGCGGCCGTCCTGCGCAGCGGGTTCCTCACCGGCATGCACATGACGGCCGGGTCCCCGACGCGCTCGACGCGCCCATGGAGCGACGGCGATCGCCGCGGCGTCATCGTCGTCGGCGAGGACCACGAGACCGGCAGCGACGAGGCGACGCCGGCCCGCTACGGCGCCCTGGAGGAGTGGACGCGCTCGCACTTCGACGTCGAGTCCTTCGAGTACCGCTGGTCCGCCCAGGACTTCATCCCAGCCGACGGCATGCCCTACATCGGACGATCGCCCCGCAGCACGCGCACCTTCGTGGCCACCGGCTTCCAGAAGTGGGGCCTCACCAACGGCACCGTCGCCGCCCAGATCCTCGCCGACCTCCTCGATGGCCGGGACCACCCGTGGCTCGAGGCCTTCGACGCCACCCGCATCGGCGACCCGTCGACGCTGACGAACCTGGCGAAGGACAACCTCAAGGTCGGCGCGCACTTCGTCGGCGACCGCATCGCCCGCCTCCGCTCCCGCTCCATCGACCACCTCGCGCCCGGCGAGGGTGGCATCGTGAAGGCCGACGGCCAGACCGTGGGCGCCTATCGATCGCCCGACGGCACCGTGCACGCCGTGTCGGTCGACTGCACGCACCTGGGTTGCACCGTCAAGTGGAACAGCGCCGAGAAGAGCTGGGACTGCCCCTGCCACGGCTCGCGCTTCGACTGCGACGGCGCGGTGCTCGACGGCCCGGCCGTGCGCCCGCTCAGCCAGGTCGAGGTCGAGATCGACCAGGGGTAGCGGCCGCTCAGGCGTGCAGGGCGTCGTCGTCGGGCGAGCGCCCAACGACCAAGCCGTGGCGCATGACCGTGACCGGCCCGTCGTCGCTCACGGCGATGACCACGGCGTCGGGGTCGTCGTAGCTGTAGCGCAGCGCCGAGGTGTGCTTGGTCCCGCCCAGGGGACGGACGTGCTCCTCCGCGTCGCGGCTCGGCACCAGGTGGATGCCCATGCGACGCAGCACGCCATCGGCATCGAACACGGTGGCGCCGTCGGACTGGGCCAGGCCGTGGCGGAGCGGGGCCAGGTCGTAGGGGCGCTGGATCCGCAGCTCCGGCGGCACCGGCAACCGCTGCTGGTGGTTGGCGGACAGGTCCCCGGTGGGGTGCATGATCAGCAGCGCACCGATGTGGCGAGCGCCGAGGTCGTGGACGGCGAAGTCCAGCAGGTGCCCGAGCACGGTGCGCTGCCCGGCCGCCAGGCAACCGGGGATCTCCTCGATCCAGGACTCGAGCGGCGGCTCGTGGTGCCAGCCGCCCATGTCCGAGCGCACGACGCCGAACGGCCCGACGACCCGCACGATCCCGGCTTCGTCCCGCTGGACGAGGCGGGCTCCGGAGGCCTCGGCCAGCACCACGAGGTCCCGCTCGGACCCGGCCGAGCGGTCGAACACCACGAACTCGTCCAGGCCCTGGGGCACCCGCACGGCCCACGCCGAGAACCCGTCGGCGAAGCGGCGGATCTGGGCATCCCGGTAGCCCGTGGTCTGGCGCCTCGACACCTGCAGCTGGGTGGAGATGTGCCACTCGTCGGCGTCCACGCTCGGACCGACGATGGCGCCGTAGGTGGGCACGCGCTGCTCGTGGACAGGCGGCCGCAAGGCGTAGTCGAGCTCCTCGAGCAGCGGGTCGCCGACGCCCTCCGGGGCGACGAAGCCGACGCCCTCATCAGCGAGCTCCTCGGCGAGCCGGCGCATGCGGGAGGTGGTGGTGACGGCTCGCTGGGCTTCCACGCCGCCACGCTACGGGGGGCCGGCCGCGATCGGGCGGGTACCGTCGACCGACCGACGACCCGGGAGCGGACATGGAGCCAGCCGGCACGCACGCAGCACCCCTCGCCGCCGTCCCCGACCCCGAGGACAAGCGGGTGGCGGTGCGCGTCACGCCTGATGCCCTCCGCCACATCCGGGGCGGGCACCCGTGGGTGTTCGACCGCTCCATCACCTCGGCCAGCCACGAGGCGCCACCCGGCGCGCTCGCCGTGGTCTTCGACGACCGTCGCCGCTTCGCGGCCATCGGGCTGTGGGACCCGACGTCGCCCCTCCGCATCCGGATCCTCCACGCCGGCGATCCCGAGACCGTCGACGTGGGGTTCTGGGGGTCCCGCCTCGCGCAGGCCGAGGAGCGGCGACGCGCCCTGGTCGAGGACGGCTCCACGACCGGCTTCCGCTGGGTGAACGGCGAGAGCGACGGGTTGCCCGGCCTCATCGTGGATCGCTACGGGACGACCGCCGTCGTGAAGGTGTACAGCGCGGCATGGCTCCCCCACCTGCCCGCCCTGGTGCCGCTCGTGGCCGACGGGCTCGAGCGCGTGGTCCTGCGCCTCTCCCGCGCCGTCGCCGACGGTCCCACCCACGACCTCGTCGACGGCCAGGTCCTCGTCGGCGCCGCGCCGGAGGGTCCGGTCGAGTTCCTCGAGCACGGCCTGACCTTCGGAGCCGACGTCGTCCACGGCCAGAAGACCGGGCACTTCCTCGACCAGCGGGACAACCGCACCCTCGTCGGCTCGCTCGCCGCGGGCAGGGACGTGCTCGACGTCTTCGCCTGCACGGGCGGCTTCAGCGTGCACGCCGCGGCGGGTGGCGCCCGCTCGGTCCACACGGTTGACCTGAGCGAGCCGGCCATCGCCACCTCGGCGGCCAACATGGCCCGCAACCGCCACCTGGCGAACGTGGCCGCGTGCGACCACACCACCGAGGTCGGCGACGCCTTCCGGGTCCTCGAGCGCCACGCCGCCGCCGACCGGCGCTGGGACGTCGTCGTGATCGACCCGCCCTCGTTCGCCCCACGCCAGGATGCGGTGGGTCGGGCGCTGAAGGCCTACGCCCGGCTGACGGCGCTCGGCCTGGCCGTCACCCGTCGGGGCGGCCTGCTCGTGCAGTCGTCGTGCTCGAGCCGCATCGACGCCGACACGTTCCACCGCCAGCTGCGCGACGTCGCCCGCCGTCAGGGCCACGGCCTGGAGGAGGTGGCCCGCACGACCCATCCGATCGACCACCCCGCCACGTTCCCCGAGGCCTGGTACCTGAAGACCGCGTTCGTGCGCGTCGACCCCCGGCCCTGACCGGGCGCGACGCCGGCACTGCCAGAACGTCAGCGGTCGGTGGCCGAGACGTGCATGTGGTCCTGCAGGGAGCGCCAGTGGCCGCCCCAACCCCAGCCGGCGCCGGTGAAGCCGGCGACGTCGTCGACGGTGAGCATGCCGGGTCGCACCTCGGTGCGGTCGACGTAGGCGGTGGCGAGCTCGGGGAGGACCAGGTCGCCCTTGACGTAGGGGTTGTGGAACGGGTTGATGTCCACGGCCCGGCCCTGGGCGTGCTCGGACCAGCTGCTCGAGCCCCGGGTCGGCCGGCAGACGAACGCGGTGGTGTTGTTGCCGTCGCCCGTGGGCGGGGCATCGAGCTCCCACGCCTCCACGATGCGCATCTCCTCGATCGGGAACCGCCGCTCGTGCAGGTGGGCGAAGCCGGCCACGACGGCCTCGACCGCGTC
>DMTU01000013.1:23320-28985 GCA_003476595.1 Acidimicrobiaceae bacterium
GGCCTCGACCGCGTCGGCGCGCAGCAGCAGCTCGCCCGTGTGGACCTCGCCGTCGAAGCCCCAGAACGGCAGCAGCACCCAGCGCAGCTCCTCGCGCGGCACGGGGCACTCGGCCCGCCAGGTCGACCGGGCCAGCACGTCGTCGGGGACCTCGGACACCTCGGCCTGGAACGCCTGCGTGGGTGGCGGCGGGAGGTGATCGGGCGTCTCGAGCCTGCGGTCGACCAGCTCGGGCGGGGTCGGCAGGGCCGGGACCAGGCCGTCGGGGCCGGGCTGCAGCACGCGGGTGCCGAGCCAGTCGGGTCGGGGCGCGGCAGCGGGGGCCGGCTCGGTGGTGGTGGTCGTCAGCGGCGTGGTCGTCACCGTGGTGGGCGCCACGTCGTCCTCGACGATCGTGGTGTCCGGGGCGGTGCGCTCGACGGCGACGTCGTCGTCTCCGCCGCACGCGGCGGCCACGGCGAGCAGCGCCGCCGTCGTCGCTGCCCAGACCGGTCGTCGCACCCGTTCGACCGTACCGACGCCTCAGGCCGGTCCCACGTCGGCGAGGTGCGCCACGTCGTTGAACCCGTGCAGCGACGGGCCCCGGTCGCCCACCGCGATGCGGGTCACCGACCCCAGGGCCACGAACATCCGCCAGGAGACCTCGTCGCCGACGCCCATCGCCCATGCCGCAGCCGCCTTGATCGGCGAGACGTGGGTGACGACCACGACGTGGCCGTCCCTCGCCGCGGGGACCAGGTCCTCGCAGGCGGCGCGGACACGCTCGCCGAGCGCCTGCAGGCTCTCACCGCCGGGCGGCGCGAAGGCCACGTCGCTCCGCCACCGTCGCCACAGGTCGGCGTCGACGTCGCGCATCGGGGTGCCGTCGAGCTCGCCGTAGTCGAGCTCGACCCATCGGTCGTCGACCTGCACGGGGGCGCCCCAGGCCTCCGCGGTAGCACGGGTCCGCGCCAGCGGGCTGCACACGACGCGGTCGACCGGGCCGACGCTGCGGGCGACGGCGGCCGCCTGTTCCCGGCCGAGCGGGTCGAGCTCGGCGTCGATGCGACCGAGCAGGAGGCCGGAGCGGTTCGCCTCGGTGCGGCCGTGGCGGACGAGCGTCAGCACGTGCCCTGCACCGGGGAGGTGCCGGCCCGGGGCAGCCGGCCGGTGCGGCGGAACTCGGCCCGTGCGGCCCGGTCGTCGAGGCCGACCCGGCGGATCCACCACAGGCCGAGCCCGATGCCGGCCAGCTCGAGCAGCACGGACAGGGCGCCGCGGGCGAGCTCGGGCGGCCGGGCATCGGAGAGACCGATGCCGGTGAGCGGCCACCAGAAGGCGTCGGTGTCGGCCCAGCTGCCGCTGAAGACGAGGTGGGCGAGGAGGCCGATGGGGATCCCGAGGAGGCGACGGCGCAGCAGGCGACGACCCTGGGTGGCCGCCATCACCAGCGCGAGCACCGCCACCGCGGTCACGAGGGAGTGCAGCGGGCCGGGGCGACCGAGGACGACCTCGCCCACGGGGAGCACGGCCCCCACCATCACGAAGCGGTAGTCGAGGGCCGGGCTGTCGAACACCGCCCACACGCCCGCGAGCGCGGTGGCCACGTACCAGAGGAGCACCGGGCGGCCCGGCTCAGTCGCGGACGAGGAAGCGGCCGCAGTCCTCGCAGCGGACCGGCTCCTCGGGGCCCAGGTGCAGGATGCGGTCGTGCTCCACGGCGGACAGCTTCATGTGGCAGGCGCCGCAGGATCCGTGCTCCAGCCGGGCCACGGCGACGCCGCCGAGCCGGCCCCGCACGGTCTCGTACTCCTCCAGCGCGCTCGGATCGATGTCGGCGACCACCTCGGCGCGCCGGCCCCGGACCTCCTCGCGCTCCCGATCGATGTCGGCCTCGGCCTCGGCGATGCCGGCGGTGAGGGTGACGGCTCGCTGGTCGAGCTCGGCCTGACGCTCGGCGAGCCCGGCCAGACGGGCGTCGATGGGCTCCACCTGCTCCATCAGCTCCAGCTCCTGGTCCTCCAGCCCCGAGATGCGGCGCTTCAGCGCGGCGATCTCGTCCTGCAGCGCCTGGAGCTCCTTGACGTCGGAGCTCCCGCTGTACAGCTGCCGATCGGCGCTGGAGATCTTGTCCTCGATCGAGGCGATCTCGTCCTCGATGCGCGTCTGCTCCTTGTCGAGGACGTGCTTCTCACCCTCGACGGCAGCGACCTCGGTGCGGAGCGCGGCGAGCTGGTCCTCGACCTCGGCCAGCTCGGCGCGCTCCGGCAGCTGGCGCTCCCGGTGATCGAGCTGGGTCAGGCTCGTGTCGAGTGCCTGCACGTCGAGGAGCTGCTTCCAGGGGTTCATGGTTCGACGAAGTCTTCCGTGCTCGGTGGCGGGGTGGACGTGCCGCCGCCGTTGCCGTTGCCGTTGTTCCCGTTGCCGTTGCCGTTGTTCCCGCCGCCGGGGTCCGCGGTGGTCGTCGGCGCCGGCGCGGCCGTGGTGGTGGGCGAGGGCGTGCGCGAGGGCGGGCGGCGTCGACGCGTGGGCACCGTCGTGGTGTAGCCGTCGAGGTCGATGTTGCGGTCCAGGCGCAGTGTGCCGGTGCCCCGCCGGGCGGGCGGGTCGGCGAAGGGTTCGGGCTCCATGTTGCCGAGCACGGCGTTGTAGAGGCGCCCGAAGATCTGGGCCGGGTAGGAGCCACCGGTGACGCTGCGGCCGCCGACCCGGTTCATGGGCACGTTGCCCTCCATCGCACCCATCCACACGGCAGTGGAGAGCTGGCGGCTGAAGCCGACGAACCAACCGTTGGAGGAGTCCTGGGCCGTCCCCGTCTTGCCGGCGACGTCGTGGCCCCGGACCCGCGCCGCGGTGCCGGTGCCGCGCTCGACGTTCTCCTTGAGGATGTCGGCGGCGATCTGAGCGGTCTCGATCGAGACGACGCGCGTGCCCGGATCGCTGTGCTGGAAGATGACGTCGCCGTTCCGGTCGAGCACCCGCTCCACGAAGTAGGGGGTGTGGTAGTGGCCGTCGTTGGCGATCGCCGCGTAGGCGGCGGCCATGCCGAGGGGCGTCACCTCCTGGGTGCCGAGCGGCGTCGAGAAGAAGGACGGGTCGAGGGGCACGATCTCGTTGGCGGCGTTGCGGGTGACGATGCCCATCTCCCCGGCGAGCTCGGTGACGTTGTCGATGCCGGCGATCTGGCCGAGCCGCACGTAGCCGCAGTTGGACGACGCCGTGGTCATCGCCCGGATGGAGCCGACGAAGCCGCGGGAGTTGTTGAAGTTCTCGACCTCGTAGGGCTCGTCCTCGGTCGGCAGGTTGAACCGGCACGGTCCCCGCCCCGAGATCGTGTCCTGGGGGGCGTAGCCCTGCTCCAGCAGCTCCAGCAGCACGAAGGTCTTGAAGGACGACCCGGGCTGGCGGTAGCCCTGGGTGGCCAGGTTGAACTTGTACTGGTCGCCGAAGCCGGGGCCGCCGACGAGGGCCCGCACCGCACCGGTGCCGGGGTCCACCGTCGCCGAGGCCACCGTGCCGACGGCGTCGAACCCGGCCAGGTTCCGGCCGGCGATGAACAGGGCGGGCTCGCCCTCGAGCGCGAACGGGGCGAGCGTGTCGTTGCGGGCGACCTCGGACAGGTACTGCAGGCCGATGTCGAGGGTGGTGTGGATCTGCAGGCCGCCGCGGAACACGGCGTCGAAGCGGTCGGTGGCCGTCTCGCCCAGGCGGGGGTCGGCGAGGAGGGCCTGCTTGACCTCCTCCACGAAGTAGTCGTCGGGCGGGGGCGTGTACTGGCTGGGTTCGGTCGGCAGCGGCACCGCGTTGTACCAGGCGGCGTCGTCCTCGGTGATGTGGCCCTCGTCGACCATCCGGCTGAGCGCGATCCGGCGGCGCTCGATGGCGACCTCGGGGTAGCGGAACGGGTTGTAGTCGATCGGGTCCCGGATCATGCCGGCCAGCAGGGCGGCCTGGCCCGGGTCGAGCTCGGAGGCCGACACGTTGAAGTAGGTCTCGGCTGCGGTCTGGATGCCGTAGCTGTGGTTCCCGAGGTAGATCGTGTTGAGGTAGCGCTCGAGGATCTCCTCCTTGGACATCTGCTCCTCGAGCCGGACCGCCAGGAAGACCTCCCGGGTCTTGCGGTCGAAGGTCTGCTCCGAGGTCAGCACGCTCTGCTTGATGAGCTGCTGGGTGATGGTGGAGCCGCCCTGGGTGGTACCGCCGGCGTCGACGTTGGACAGCAGCGCTCGCACGGTGGCCCGCACGTTCACGCCCTTGTGGTCCCAGAAGCCGGAGTCCTCGACGGCAAGCACCGCGTCGATCACGTGGTCCGGGACCTCGTCGAGCGTGATCGGCGCCCGGTTCTCCTCCTCCTGGAGGGTGGCGATGAGGCTCCCGTCGACGGCGTAGACGTAGGAGCGCTGCGACAACCCCCGGAGCTCCACGTCGCTGGCCTCGCCGTGGGCCGCCTCGGTGAGGCCGGTGAGCTGGGGGGCGACCGCCATCCCGACCGCCGTGACCACCACGGAGGCGAGCGCGAGCAGCAGGGCGATGCGCACGAGGGAGTTCAGGGCGCGGGTCACGACCGCTCGATCGTACCGGCGCACCTGCGGGACCGGCGATCACCGACCGCGCCGGGTGCTCGGTAGGTTTCGTCCCGATGACCGGGACCGTCCGATGACCGACTGGGCCCTCGCCGGTGCGGGGTGGATCAGCGCGATCCACGGCCTCGCGATCCGGTCCCTCCCCGGTTCCCGGGTCGTCGCGGTCGCCTCGCGCACCGACGCGTCGGCGGCACGGCGGATCGCCGAGACGGGCGGCCGCACCGTGCCCTACGAGGAGCTGCCCGCCGGCGCCGACATCGTGGTGGTCGCCACACCTCCGTCCCGCCACGCCACCGATGCGCTGCGGGCCATGGCCGGGGGTGCCGCGGTGCTGGTCGAGAAGCCGCTGTGCACCACCCTCGCCGACGCCGACCGGCTGGTCCGGGTCGTGGAGGCCGGTGGGCTGCTCACCTACGCCGAGAACCTCCTGTTCGCCGATGCGACCGCCGCCGCGCTCACCGAAGTCGCGGGTCTCGGCCCGCTCCGCCACCTGTCCGCCCGGGCGCTCCAGCCCCGACCGACGTGGGGGGACTTCACCCGCCGCCACTGGGGTGGCGGCGCGCTGTTCGACCTGGGGGTCCACCCGCTCGCCCTGGTCGTCCGGGCCGCGCGGGCGACACCGGTCGCGGTGTCGGCCCGGTTCGACGCCAGCCCGGACATCGAGGTCGAGGACCACGCCCAGGTGTCCCTGCGCTTCGACTCCGGCCTCGTGGCCGAGGTCGAGGTGTCGTGGCGGAGCCCGACGGGCGTCTGGGACCTGCAGGCGGCATCCGACACCGGCGCGGTCCGCTTCGAGCTCCTCCCCGACGTTGCCCTCGAGCGCAACGGGGAGCCCGTCCCGCTGCCGCCGGTCCCCCAGCGCGCGCCCGACGACCCGGCCCCTCCCCAGCTGGACCGCTACGGCTACGTCGAGCAGCTCCGGGACACCGAGGCGTCGACACGGGCGGGCCGGGCATCGACGGTGAGCGACGTGCACCTCGGCCGCGACCTGCTCGAGATCGTGTGCGCCGCCTCGGAGTCGGCGCGGACCGGCGACGAGGTCGCGCTGCCGTGGGACGGGCCTCGCGACCGCACGCCGATCGACCTGTGGCGGCCGGCCCCCT
>DMTU01000013.1:29134-29485 GCA_003476595.1 Acidimicrobiaceae bacterium
CCGGCCCCGTGAGCTGACGGCGACGTCGGATCGGGTGCGGGAGCGCACGGGGCGACGCCGTAGCGTGCTCCCGTGCCCACGGTGGAGGACGAGGCGGAGACCACCGCCCTGCAACACGGACCCTCGCAGGGCGTCATGCGGCGCGGCGTCTCGCTGCTCGCGGAGATCCTGCGCACCAACCCCTGGCCCGCAGCGGGCGCCATCGCCGGCGCCGTCGTGTTCGCCGCCGCGTCGGTCGCCGGCGCGGTCATCCTCGGACGGGTCACCGACGACCTGATCCTGCCGGCGGTGGAGGGCCGACCCGAGGTCGGGGCGGCCCTCGTCGGGGGCGGCGTGATCGTCGGCATGGCC
>DMTU01000013.1:29621-32263 GCA_003476595.1 Acidimicrobiaceae bacterium
TCCGGTCCGCCGGCGTCGTCGCCCGCCGGTACTTCGGCATCATGACCGCCCGCCGGATGCAGATGCAGTGGTTCAACCGCCTCGGCGACCACTACGTCGAGCAGCCCCTCCCCTTCTTCTTCGGCCAGCCCACCGGCAAGCTGCTGGCGCACGCCGACAACGACGCCGAACGCTCCGCGTTCGCCATGCAGCCGCTGCCGATGTCGATCGGCGCCGTCGTGATGCTCGTGTTCGGCACGATCAACCTCGCCCTGCTCGACCCGCTGCTGCTCGCGATCGGGCTCGGCCTGTTCCCGTCGCTGATCGTGATGAACCGCCTCTACACGACCCGGGTCGTCGGCCCGTCGGCGCGCGCCCAGGCCCACGTCGGCGACGTGTCCTCGGTGGCCCACGAGAGCTTCGAGGGCGCGCTCGTGGTGAAGCTCCTCGGGCTCGAGGACCGGGAGTCGACCCGGATGCGCACGGCCGCCGGGGACCTCCGGCGGGAGCGCCTCGTCATCGGCCGCCTGCGGGCGGCCTTCGAACCGGCCATCGAGGCGATCCCCAACCTCGGCACGGTCGCCCTCCTCGCCGTGGGCGCCTGGCGGGTCTCCGAGGACGTCATCACCACCGGCGACCTGGTCCAGGCCATGGCCCTGTTCGCCATCCTCGCCTTCCCCATGCGGGTCATCGGGTTCCTGCTCGAGGAGCTGCCCCGCTCGGTGGTGAGCCGCGAGCGCATCGTCGACGTGCTCGACATCGACCACCGGGTCACCGGTGCCCCGCTGACGCCCGGACCCGACGGTCGCCGCCGCCTCCCCGAGGGGCCGCTGCCGCTGTCCGTGCGCGACCTGTCGTTCGGCTACGGCGACGAGCAGGTCCTCGACGCGATCAGCTTCGACATCGAACCCAGCGGCGTCGTCGCCATCGTCGGGGCCACCGGCAGCGGCAAGTCCACCCTGTGCAACCTCCTCGCCGGCCTCGCCCGCCCGAGCACGGGGGAGATCGCCCTCGGCGACGTCCCGCTCCGCCTGGCCGACCCGATGGACCTGCGCGGTGCGGTCGCGCTCGTGTTCCAGGAGACGTTCCTGTTCGCCGACACGATCCTCGAGAACCTGACCCTGGGTGAGCACGTCGACGAGGAGCGGCTGCAGTGGGCCATCGACATCGCCCAGGCCGGCTACGTGGACGACCTCGCCCACGGGCGCGACACCATCGTCGGCGAACGTGGTGTCACGCTCTCCGGCGGGCAGCGCCAGCGGCTCGCCCTCGCACGCGCGCTGCTGCGGCACCCGCGGCTGCTGCTCCTCGACGACGCCACGTCGGCGATCGACCCGGTCATCGAGCAGCGCATCCTCGACGGGCTGCGCGAGGACCTCGACACCACGACCCTGGTCGTGGCCCACCGGGTGGCCACCATCCGCCTCGCCGACCGCGTGCTGTTCCTCGACGGTGGCCGCCTCGTCGGTGACGGCACCCACGACGAGCTGCTCGCCCGCGATCCGCAGTACGCCGCCCTCGTCCGCGCGTACGAGCAGGCCGGCGACGCCGTGGTCGACGACCTCCCGGGAGCCCCGTGATGAGCCAGGTCGACACCTGCACCGACGCCGACACCGACGACACCGACACCGACGGCGCCATCGCGGTCCTGCGGCGCGGCATCGCGGCCACCCCGGAGCTCAAGGTCGGCATCGCGTTCACCGTCGGCATGGCCATCTCGAGCGGCGCGGGTCGCCTCGCCGTGCCCGTCCTCATCCAGCAGATCCTCGACCGGGGCGTCCTGGGCGACGACGGGTTCCAGCCCGGCTTCGTCTACCCGGCCTGCGTCGTGGCCCTGGTCGCCATCCTCGGCCTGTTCGCCCTCGCCCGGGCCACCTACCTCCGGCTCATCCGCACCGCCGAGGACGCGCTCTACGCGCTGCGCGTGCGCACCTTCGACCACATCCACCGCCTCGCCATCGCCGACCACACCGAGTCGCGCCGGGGCGAGCTCGTGGCTCGGGTCACCTCCGACGTGGAGACCCTCGCCCAGTTCACCCAGTGGGGCGCCATCGCCTGAATCGTCAACAGCTCGGTGATCTTCGGGACCCTGCTGGTCATGCTCGTGTACTCGTGGCAGCTGACGGTGCTCGTGCTGATCGCCTTCGTCCCGCTGCTGCCGCTGATGCGTGCGCTGCAGCGCCGCCAGCTGGCGGCCTACGACGCGGTCCGCGACACCGTGGGCTCCACGATGGCCGAGGTGTCCGAGGCCGTCACCGGATCCGCGGTGGTCCGGGCCTACGGGCTCGAGGACCGCACGCGGCACCGGCTGCGGACCGCCATGGCCGGCCAGTACCGCGCCCACCTGCGAGCCGGTCTGTTCTTCGCCCTCCTCTTCCCGCTGGCCGACGTCTTCGGCTCGGTCGCCATGGCCGGCGTCGCCGTCGCCGGCTCCCTCGAGGGCGCCGCCCTCGGCGTCACCTCCGGCGAGCTGGTCGCGTTCCTCTTCCTCGTCAACCTCCTGCTCATGCCGGTGTCGGAGCTGTCCGAGGTGTTCGACCAGACCCAGACCGCCATCGCCGGCTGGCGCAAGATCCTCGGGGTGCTGGACATGCCGGTCGACGTCGACGATCCCGAGCCCGGCGCCGAGCTGCCCGACGGTCCGCTGGGGATCGAGATCCGCG
>DMTU01000201.1 GCA_003476595.1 Acidimicrobiaceae bacterium
ACTGCTGCAGGCCACCCGTGACACCGACCTCGTGGCCCGCAACGGCGGTGACGAGTTCGTGGTGCTGGCCGGCGACGTCACCGTCGTCGCCCGCCTCGCCGAACGCATCCAGGACGCGCTGTCGGTGCCGGTCGCCCTCGACGACGACGTCATCCCCGTGTCCGCGTCGATCGGCGTGGCCTGGCTCGAGCCGGGCGACCCCCACACCCTCGACCAGCTGCGCGACGCCGACGTGGCGATGTACCACGCCAAGTCCTCGGGCCCCGGCCAGATCCGGGTGTTCGACGACGACATGCGCCTCGCGGTCGAGCAGCGCTTCGACCTCGAGCGGGAGCTGCGCCGGGCCGTCGGCGTCGGCGCGCTCGACGCCTGCATCCAGCCGGTGCTCGACCTGCGCACCGGCCAGATCGTCGGAGGCGAGCTGCTCTGCCGCTGGACCACCGAGGACGGCCGCGAGGTCCCGCCCGAGGCGTTCATCGAGGTGGCCGAGGACTCCACCCTCGTCATCGAGATCGGCCGCTGGATGCTCGACCGGGCCGGCAGCGTGCTCGGCGACTGGGCCCAGGACCGCAGCCAGGGCCTCTCTGACCTGCACCTCAGCGTGAACCTGTCCGGCCGCCACGTCGACCACCCCGGCGTCGTCGAGGACGTCACCTGCCTCTGGGACCGGTGGGGCATCGAGCCGTCCAAGCTCATCGTGGAGATCACCGAGACCTCGCTGCTCAAGGACCTCGACGAGGCTGCCCGCACCCTCGAACAGCTCCGTCAGGCCGGCGTCACCATCTGCGTCGACGACTTCGGCGTCGGCTACGCCTCGCTGCGCTACCTGCGCGAGCTGCCCGTGGGCCTCGTGAAGATCGACCGCTCCATCGTGTCCGGGTTCGGGCGCATCGACTCCGACACCGTCATCGTCACCATGCTCAGCCGCCTGGCGGATGTGCTCGACATCCAGATCGTGGCCGAGGGCATCGAGACCGAGGAGCAGCGCGAACGCCTCACCGAGATCGGCTGCCACTTCGCCCAGGGCTACCTCTTCGCCAAGGGCATGCCGGTGGAGGCGTTCCCCCTGTGGCTCGCCCGCTGGCGCCGGCGCCACACCCACCCCAGCGCGTGGAAGGCCGTGGTCCCGGGGTAGCGCAAAAGGTCTGGTTGGCGAACTTGACCGACCAGTCAATAGTCTCCCCGGCCATGGACATCACCGGTTCTTCATCTGTCATCACCGGCGGGGCCAGCGGCCTCGGCGAAGCCACCGCACGCCTCCTGGCCGAGAAGGGCCAGCACGTCGTCATCGTCGACATGAACGAGGAGAAGGGCGAGGCCGTCGCGAAGGACATCAAGGGCGTCTTCGTCAAGGCCGACGTCACCAACCCCGACGAGGTGATCGCGGCCATCGAGGCGGCCAAGGAGATGGGCCCGCTCAAGACGCTCGTCACCGCCGCCGGCATCGGGTTCGCCACCCGCACCATCGGCAAGGACGGCCAGTACGACTCGGCCCACGACCTGAACATCTACAAGAAGGTCGTCGAGGTCAACCTGACCGGCACCTTCAACTGCGTGCGCCTCGCCGCCACGGCGATGAGTCAGAACGAAGCCGACGAGGACGGCCAGAAGGGCGCCATCGTCACGGTCACCTCGGTCGCCGCCTTCGACGGCCAGATCGGCCAGGCCGCCTACTCGTCGTCCAAGGGCGGCGTCGTCGGCATGACGCTCCCGGTCGCCCGAGACCTCTCGGCCGCCGGCATCCGCGTCAACTGCATCGCCCCCGGCCTGATCGACACCCCGATCTACGGCGAGGGCGAGGCCTCCGAGGCGTTCAAGGCCAAGCTGGGCGAGAGCGTCCTGTTCCCCAAGCGCCTGGGCAAGTCGAGCGAGTTCGCCACCATGGCGGCCGAGCTGCTCACCAACTCCTACATGAACGCCCACGTCGTGCGCGTCGACGGCGGCATCCGGATGCCCCCGAAGTGAAGATCTGATCCTCGGATCGACGGACGGGCCCCGGCGACGTGCCGGGGCCCGTTCCGCGCCCGGCGGCGGCTCCGGAACGTCACCGAAACGTCGCACGCTGTGGGCAGGAGGGGACGCCGTCGGCGGCGAACCCCCCGCCATGTCAACCCGCTCGCGCGCTGCCGCGCTCGTCTTCACCTGCGTCGCACTCGTCGGCGCCAGCACCACCACCGCCTCGGCCCAGGAGGTCGAGGACCTCTACGCCGGCGCCAACACCGTCACCGCCACGCTGTCCGTGCTCGGCACCGACCTCGGCAGCTTCGCCGGCACCAGCGCCATCGCCGAGAAGCTCCCGCTCGTCGAGGTCGCCAGCTTCGGCTTCCAGGGCCCCGACGGCACGCCCGGCATCGGCGTGACCAAGGCGGTCGCCGACGCCCTCGGCGCCGTCGTCAGCGATCCCGGCGACGCCGGCCAGTCCTGCGGTACCCCCGAGCTCGCGGCCCTGCCCATCGCCGACGTGCTGTCGATCCTCGGCGTGTGCAGCTCCTCCCAGGCCGCGCTGCCCGACCTGCTCGCCCCCCAGGCCCTCGGCGCAGCCGAGGCCGGCGGCATCGCCCTCAACGGCCAGGCCCTCGCCGACGTCATCTTCGACCTGCTCCTCGACCCGATCCTCGCCCAGCTCGACGGCGTCGTCGTCCAGGTCCAGGGCGCGCTGGCCCCGGTCGAGTCGGCCCTTGCCTCCATCTGCGACGAGCTGCCCCAGGAGGTCTCGCCCCGCACCATCGCCGAGACGGCCGGCAGCCTCGGCCTCCCGATCCTCGATGTGATCGAGTCCCTCCCCGAGGGCGAGCGGATCATGGAGGTCGTCGAGTCCGACTGCCTGCTCTCGCTCGACGCCCTCGTGGACGTCGTCGCCGAGGTGCCCGCCATCGCCGAGGGCCTCGTGCGCGACACGCTCCTCGCCGCCCTCGACCAGGACCTGCTGGCCATCACCCTCGGCTCGTCGTCGTCCTCGATCTCGCCGGTCGACGGCGCGCTGGTCGCCAGCTCGCAGCTCCAGGCGCTCGACATCAGCACCCTGTCGCTGCAGTTCCTGCTCGACGCCGTGGAGGACCTGGTCACCGTCCAGGTCCAGGGCGTGCTCGACCAGGTCCTCGCCGCGGTGCCCGCCGAGCTCGGTGCCGTCACCGGCCAGATCCCCGCCCTCGGCGACATCCTCGCCCCGGTGCTCGCCCAGCTCGACGGCCTCGTCGACGACGCCCCGCTGCTCCAGGTGCGCATCGCCGACAACCTGGCCGACGCCCGCTCCCTGCCCGGCAGCGACACCGTCGACACCAGCCGCAGCACCGCCGGCGGCGTCACGGTCGAGATCTCCCCGGCCATCGCCGGTCTGCTCGGCATCCCCGCCGTCACGACGGTCCCGGCCGGTCAGCGCCAGGTCATCGCCGAGGGCACCCCCCTCGAGTCGGTCATCAGCGTCGGCGCGGTGGAGCAGATCACCGAGACGCTCGGTGCGTCCCAGGTCCAGACGGCCGGCGCACGGGTCACCGCCACCCAGGTCGCCCTCCTCACCGGTCTGCAGGGCGGCATCGTCGCCGGCACCGGCGTCACCGAGGCCCGGGTCGGCGGCAGCATGGTCACCGCTCCGGCGCCCGCGCCGCAGCCGACGCTGCCCCGCACCGGTTCGGCCGACGACCTGACGCTGCTCGCCGGCATGGGCGCCCTCGCCCAGCTCGGCGCCGCAGTGCACCTGCG
>DMTU01000199.1:0-1073 GCA_003476595.1 Acidimicrobiaceae bacterium
CCGAGCCGACGACCTGGACGACGTGTGCCGCGCCGCCCTCGACCCCGACGACACCCGCTGGGGCGCCACCCCCACCGACGGCGCCGACGAGCGGTCGGAGTGGGAGGAGGATCTCGACGCAGAGGACACCTTCGACGGCTGGGCCCCCATCGACACCCTCGACGAGGCCCTCGACACCGACCTCGACCTGACCGACCCGCTGGAACGGCTCGACGCCGTCCGCCGCCGGCTCCGCCGGGCCGAGGCATGCCGTCGTCGGCGGGCCCGCCGCCGCACCCGCGCCCGCGCCGCCGTGCGGGTCAACGTCCACGTCGACCTGCGCACCCTTGCCGGGCTGCGCGACGTCGACGACCTCGTCCTGCGCGGCGACGGCTGGCGCCTCACCAAGGAAGCTGCGGAGCGCCTGCTGTGCGACTCGGCCATGGTCGCCGTGCTCTTCGACGGCAAGGGCCACATNNGTGGTCACCCTCGACGGGTGCCCCGACCAGGCGGGCCAGCCCACCGGCCTGCCCAACCTGGCGGCGATCGCCAACGACGCCGCCGAGCAGTGGACGCCGCGCCAGCGACGAGCGATCGCCGCCCGCGACCGGCACTGCGTGTTCCCGTCGTGCACCAGACCGCCACGGCACTGCGACGTCCACCACCTCGAACACCGAGCCGACCGAGGCCCGACGAAGACCTCGAACGGGGCCTTGCTCTGCCGGTTCCACCACCGACTCCTCCACGAGTACGGCTGGACGCTCACCGTCGAGGACGGACGATGGGTGGCCACCGACCGCCACGGCACCACCTGGACCGGACGCCCCCGCGCCCCGGACCAACCCGTCGCCAAGAGCGCCAGCTGACCCGGCCACGCCCAGGCCGGGTCACCGGCGCGTCCGGAGCGCGGTCGAACCCGTCCCGGACGTCGGGCTCAGGCCGTCGGTGCGCCGAACGCCTCCAACCAGCGCTCGGTCTCCGCCGGCGACCGCAGCCGCACCACCGGCGGCCCGGACGGGTCGGCCACCCACTCGTCGATCTGCGCCCGCTTCGTGGAGAACGTCCGGAAGTGCCAGCGGATGATCGAGTCACGG
>DMTU01000199.1:1191-3567 GCA_003476595.1 Acidimicrobiaceae bacterium
GAGTCACGGTCGACGGCCCGTCGCCACGTCTCCCGGTTGCCGTTGCACACCAGCTCCCGCCGGACCACGCGGCGCACCGTCCGGCGGAGCAACCGCCGCAGGGAGACCGACCTGCGGTAGTCGAGGGCCACGATCAGCTGCACCCGGGGCATCACCACGTCGCGCCAGCGGCTGTAGGCGGTGTCGAGCACCCATGCGTCGCCAGCGACGATCTCGGCGGCGATCGCCCGCTGCTCGTCGGTCGGACGCTCCACCCAGCCGGGCAGCCACCCGAGCTCGTCGTCGGCGGAGTGCCAGGGGATGCCCACCCGCTCGCCGATCGATCGGGCCAGCGTGGTCTTGCCCGACCCCGTCACGCCGTAGATCAGGATCCGCCGCGCTGGTCCGCCCGCAAGGGGTGCCTCCTCCTCCCCCACGGGCCGAGCCTGCCACCGCCGGCCCAGCCATCGCCGGGAAGTCACCGTGCCGACGGACCGGCCATCAGCAAGGCTGCCCCGGTGTTCTCCCTCGACGGACGACGGGCGCTGGTCACCGGCGCCAGCACGGGCATCGGCCGAGCCATGGCCGGCGCACTCGCCGCTGCCGGTGCCCAGGTCGTGCTGGTGGCCCGGACGCAGGCCGACCTGGAGCGGGCCGCCGGCGAGGTCGGCGAGCTCACCACCTGGATCGCCGTCGACGTCGGCCACGAAGCCGAGATCACCCGCCTGTGCGACCAGGTGGGCGAGGTGGACATCGTGGTCAACGCAGCCGGCGTCAACCTCCGACCGCCGATGCAGGACCTCACCGCCGACGACTGGGCCACCACGATGGCGGTGAACCTCACGGCGCCGTTCCTGCTCGGCCAGCGCCTCGCACCCGGCATGGTCGAGCGAGGGTGGGGCCGCATCGTGCACGTCGGCTCCCAGCAGTCGTGGCGGGCGTTCGGGAACAGCGGCGGCTACGGCGCCTCCAAGGCCGGGCTGCTCGGCCTGACCCGATCGCAGGCCGAGGCCTGGTCCCCCGCCGGGGTCACCGTGAACTGCGTCATCCCCGGCTTCGTCCGCACCGCCATGACCGAGCGGATCTTCGNNAGCATCGGTCGTCGGTGTCGCACGGCACTACGCGCCGATCGCCGACGTGCTCGTGGTCGACACGATCGACGTCGAACTCGCCCCGGAGGTCGAGGCGGCAGGGATGCGGTGTGTGGTGGCGCCGTCGATCATGTCGTCGCCCGAGCATGTCGTCGCCCGAGCGGGCCGAGGCGCTCGCCGCCCGGACCATGGTCGGCCGCAACGGCACGCCCGAGGACTTCGCCGGCATCACCGTGTTCCTCTGCTCCGACGCCGCCGCGTTCGTGACCGGGCAGGCCATCGCCGTTGACGGCGGCTTCTCCGCGACCTGAGCGGCTACCCGACGAAGTCGTCGTAGCTGGCGTCGAGCTCGGCGGTGGAGTACTGGCGGAAGGCGATCATCGTGGTGGTGTCGATCACGCCGTCGAGCTTGGAGATCCGCTCGGTGACGACGGTGGCGATGGCCTCGTGGTCGGGGACCGCCAGCACCGCCACCAGGTCGAACCCCGACCCGGCGACCGAGTGGGCCTCCCGCACACCTTCGGTGTCGGCCAGGGCGTGGCCGAGGTCGGTGATGGCGTCGGGGCGGGCCTGGATCAGCACGAAGGCGGCGAGCACGTCGCCGAGGCTAGGCGCCCGGAGCCGGGGGCGGCGTGGGGGCGGTGATGCGGTTGAGCAGGTCGACGAGCATCGAGGCGGTGGCGCCCCAGATGGTGTCCCCGACGATCTCGAAGAAGTGGATCGGCCGGTCGATGCCGGGGAGGCCCCAGCGCTCCTGGCGGTACGCCTCCGGGTGGAGCAGGTCGGCCAGCGGGACGTGGAGGATGGCGTCGACCTCGTCGGGGTTCGGTGCCAGCCGGGGCCGGCCGGGCAGCACGCCCACGTAGGGGACGATCGAGGAACGGCTGGTGACGGTGGCGAGGTGGTGGAGCTCGCCGACCTGCTCGACGGAGCTGGGATCGAGCGCGACCTCCTCGTGGGCCTCCCGGAGCGCGGTCTGCCACGGGGTCTCCCCCGGCTCCTGCTTGCCGCCGGGGAAGCTGACCTCGCCGGTGTGGGACCGCATGTGCCACGCCCGGCGGGTGAGCACCACGTGGGTCTCGCCCTCGTGCTCGTAGAGCGGAGCCAGCACCGCCGAGAACCGGCTGGTCAGGCCCTCGACCGGCGAGCGACGGGGTTCGGGGCCCGCCGCCAGGGCGGCGCGCACCTGGTCGAGGCTCGGACGGCGGCGGTGCTCGGGCAGCGACGCCCAGGACGGCGGCCCGCCCGGCCGGGTGCCCGGCGGTCGGGGGATGCGCTGGGGCCCGCCCCGGCTCACGGTCGGCGG
>DMTU01000199.1:3821-4065 GCA_003476595.1 Acidimicrobiaceae bacterium
CGATGCCCTCGAGCAGCTGGCGCATGCCGTGCATCTTCAGCTGCTTCATGAGCTCGCCCGGGGAGGTCTCACCCTTCTCCCACTCCATCCAGTGGTCGAGGAGCTTCTCGGGGTTCGGCGGGGGGATCTCCATATCGGACCGAGGCTAGCCACGCCCCGGGCGAAAACGGCGAGTGCCGGGCCACTCGGGCCCGGCACTCGGATCTGGTTGGCGCTCGGCAGGCGGCGCTGCGGAGCAGACCGC
>DMTU01000199.1:4249-5812 GCA_003476595.1 Acidimicrobiaceae bacterium
GCCCATGCCGCCCATGCCACCCATGCCGCCCATGTCGCCACCGCCGGGCATGGCCGGCTCGTCCTCGGGCTGGTCGGCGACCAGGCACTCGGTGGTGAGGACCATGGCCGCGATGGACGCCGCGTTCTGCAGCGCCGCACGGGTGACCTTGGCCGGGTCGATGACGCCGGCCTTGACCAGGTCGACGTACTCGCCGGTGGCGGCGTTGAAGCCGCTCGTGCCGGTCTCGCGCTCGACCGCTTCGACCACCACGGCGCCTTCGAGGCCGGCGTTGACGGCGATCTGACGGGCCGGGGCGGCCAGCGCGGTGTACACGGCGCGGGCTCCGGTCTGCTGGTCGTCCTCGAGGCTGTCGATCACCTTCTGCACGGCCGCGCGGGCCCGGAGCAGGGCGGTGCCGCCACCGGCGACCACGCCTTCCTCGATGGCTGCACGGGTCGCCGAGAGGGCGTCCTCGATGCGGTGCTTCTTCTCCTTGAGCTCCACCTCGGTGGCGGCGCCCACGCGGACCACGGCGACGCCGCCGCTGAGCTTGGCGAGGCGCTCCTGGAGCTTCTCGCGATCCCAGTCGGAGTCGGTGTCGTCGATCTCGCGCTTGATCTGCTCGATGCGGCCAGCGACGTCGGCTTCGGAGCCGCCGCCCTCGACGATCGTGGTGTCGTCCTTGGTGATGATCACCTTGCGGGCGGTGCCGAGCAGGTCGAGGGTCGTGCTCTCGAGCTTGAGGCCGACCTCCTCGGAGATGACCTGGCCACCGGTGAGGATGGCCATGTCCTGCAGCATCGCCTTGCGGCGCTCGCCGAAGCCGGGGGCCTTGACCGCAGCGGCGGTGAAGGTGCCACGGATCTTGTTCACCACGAGCACGGCCAGGGCTTCGCCCTCGACGTCCTCGGCGATGATCACCAGCGGCTTGCCGGACTGCATGACCTTCTCGAGGACCGGGAGCACGTCCTGGACCGAGGAGATCTTGGAGCCGTAGAGGAGGATGTAGGGGTCCTCGAGGACGGCTTCCTGGCGCTCTGCGTCGGAGACGAAGTACGGCGACAGGTAGCCCTTGTCGAACTGCATGCCCTCGGTGAGGACCAGTTCGGTCTGCGTGGTGGAGGATTCCTCAATGGTGATCACACCATCCTTGCCGACCTTGCCGAAGGCCTCGGCCAGGAGCTCACCGATCTCGTCGCTCTGCGCGGAGATGGCTGCGACATTGGCGACCTGGTCGCCGGCGACCGGGCGGGCGTTTTCGAGCAGCCGGGCTGCGACGGCCTCAACAGAGACCTCGATGCCGCGCTTGATTTCGCCCGGGGCTGCGCCTGCCGCCACGTTGCGGAGGCCTTCCTTGACCAGTGCCTGAGCCAGGACGGTAGCCGTGGTGGTGCCGTCACCGGCAACATCGTTGGTCTTGGTGGCGACCTCCTTGGCAAGCTGCGCGCCAAGGTTTTCGTAGGGATCGTCGAGTTCGACTTCGCGGGCGATGGTCACACCATCGTTGGTGATCGTGGGGGCGCCCCACTTCTTGTCCAGCACGACGTTGCGGCCGCGGGGGCCAAGCGTCACCTTGACCGT
>DMTU01000100.1:0-3824 GCA_003476595.1 Acidimicrobiaceae bacterium
CGATGGCGGTGAACGCGCTCCCCCGCCAGGTGCGGACGAACACGAGCAGCTCCCGCTCGAGGGCCCGCCACACCGACTGCGTCATTCGCACCTGCTCACTCCTCCAGCGTCCGGCCGGTGAGCGCGAGGAACACGTCCTCCAGCGACGCCCGGCGGGTGAGCTCGGTGAGCGGCTCGATGCTGCGCTCGGCCAGGGCGCGGTGGGTGGCCTCGGCGTCGCGGGTGTAGAGGAGCAGGCGGTCGGCGAGCACCTCGATGCGCTCGGCGGCCTCCCCGGCGGAGGACAGCGCCGCCTCCTGCTCGGCCGGCTCGGCGAAGCGCAGCTCGATGACCTCGGGCGTGACGTGGCGGTGGATGAGCTCGCGCGGTGAGCCCTCGTCGACGATGCGGCCCTGGTCCATGACCACGAGGCGATCGCACAGCTGCTCGGCCTCGTCCATGTAGTGGGTGGTGATGATCAGCGTGACACCGCGCCGCTTGAGCCCGTAGAGCCGGTCCCAGAGCAGGTGGCGGGCCTGGGGGTCGAGGCCGGTGGTGGGCTCGTCGAGCAGGACGAGGTCGGGGTCGTTGATGAGCGCGCGGGCGATGGTGAGGCGACGCTTCATCCCGCCCGAGAGTGGGTCGACCCGGTCGTCGCGACGGTCGGTGAGGCGGGCGAACTCGAGCAGCTCCTGGGCCCGCTCCCGCAGCACCCGGCGGGGCAGGCCGAAGTAGCGGCCGTAGACGATGAAGTTGTCCCAGACCGACAGCTCGGTGTCGAGGTTGTCCTCCTGGGGCACCACGCCGATGCGGCTGCGGATGGCGGGCCCGTCGGTGCGCGGGTCGAGGTGCAGCACGGACAGCTCGCCCCCCGTGGAGGGCGACACGCAGCTGATCATCCGCATGGTCGAGGTCTTGCCGGCGCCGTTGGGACCGAGGAAGCCGAACACCTCGCCCCGGCGGACCTCGAAGTCGATGCCGTCCACCGCGACGAAGTCGTCGAAGTGCTTCGTCAGGCCACGGGCCCGCACGAGCGCGTCGGGGTGGAGGGGTCCGTCAACCATCGGAGCGACCGTATCGGCCGGACGTGACCACGACGACGATCTGTTTCGCGGCTTCGCGGAGCACCTCCGTAGGCTCGAACGGCCATGCTCACCGCCTCCGGACTCTCCCTCGCGCACGGAAGTCGCGTCCTGTTCGAGGACGTGACGCTGTCGCTGTCGACCGGGCGGCGGGTCGCGATGGTCGGCGGCAACGGCCAGGGGAAGACCTCGCTGCTCAGCATCCTCGTCGGCGACGCCGAGCCCGACACCGGCTCGGTCACCAAGCCCAAGGACATGCGGATCGGCTACCTGGCCCAGGAGATCCCGTCCGAGGACGACGGCACGGTGCTCGACACCGTCCTCGGCGGTCGGCCCGACATCATGCGGCTGCACCACCAGATCGTGGAGGGGCCGGCCGACGCCTCCCCCGAGGCGCTGCACGCCTTCGGCGAGGCCCAGACCCAGTACGAGCAGCTCAACGGCTACGCGCTGGAGGCCGAGGCCCACTCGGTGCTCGCCGGCCTCGGCTTCGCGCCCGACGACGCCGACCGGCAGGTCTCCGAGCTCTCCGGCGGCTGGCGCATGCGCGTCGCCCTCGCCCGCCTGCTGCTCTCCGGTCCCGATCTGCTCGTGCTCGACGAGCCCACCAACCACCTCGACGTGGACTCCGTCGGCTGGCTCGAGGCCCGGCTGCGGGCGTGGACCGGCGCGCTGCTGTTCGTCTCCCACGACCGCGACTTCATCGACAACGTCGCCACCCACGTGGTGGAGCTGGCCAACCAGACCCTCACCGAGTACGTCGGCGGCTTCGCCGAGTTCGTCGTGCAGCGCGAGGAGCGCATCGCCCAGCTCGAGGCGCAGGCGGCGAGCCAGGCCAAGGCCCGGGCCCAGACCGAGCGCTTCGTCGAGCGGTTCCGGTACAAGGCCACCAAGGCCCGCCAGGTGCAGAGCCGCATCAAGATGCTGGAGAAGCTCGAGAAGATCGAGATCCCCGATCGCAAGGAGCTGCAGGCCCGCTTCCAGTTCCCCGAGCCGCCCCGCACGTCCCGGGTGGTGGCCGAGCTGTCGCACATGACCGCCGGCTACGGCGACACGCCGATCCTGCGCGACGTGTCCGTGCACGTCGAGCGGGGCCAGAAGATCGCCCTGGTCGGCCCGAACGGCGCCGGCAAGACCACGCTGCTGAAGATGCTGCTCGGCGACCTGCCCCCGATGGAGGGCACGGCCGAGGTCGGCCAGTCGGTCACCGTCGCCCGCTTCGAGCAGCACCAGGCCGACGAGCTCGACCCGAACCAGACCGTGCTGCAGGTCGCCCGCGACGGCATCGGCAGCGACACGCCCCGCGGCAAGTCGCTGCGCACCTACCTGGGGTCCTTCGGGTTCCGCGACGACGCGGTCGAGCGCCAGGTCGGTGTCCTGTCCGGCGGCGAGCGCACCCGCCTCGCCCTGGCCAAGGCGATGGCCGAGCCCGCCGGCCTGCTGATCCTCGACGAGCCCACCAACCACCTCGACCTGGCCAGCTGCGACATGCTCGAGGACGCCCTCAAGGTGTACCCGGGCACCGTCCTGCTGGTCACCCACGACCGATACCTGATCCGCTCGGTCGCCGACGACCTCATCGAGGTCCGCGACGGCACGGCCAGGTTCCACCACGGCGTGGACGAGGCCGTGCTCACGCCGACGACCGCCACCACCCGTCGGGACACCTCGGGGACGCCCGTGAAGAAGGCGTCGTCGGGGTCCGGCGGCCGCCGCGCCGGGAAGGCCGCGAAGGCCAAGGGCCCGGCCCAGCCGGCGAAGGCCCCGGGCCAGAGCACCCCGAGCGCGCCGAAGCAGAAGGCCAAGGACAAGCAGGGCGGTGGCGGGAGCCAGCAGGACCGGGATCTGCGCAAGCAGGTCAACCGGCTCGAGAAGCAGTGGGAGACGGCCGAGGCCAAGGTGGCCGAGCTCCAGGTCGCGCTCGGGAACCCGGACATCTACGCGGATGCCGACAAGCTCACCGAGCTCACCACCGCCCTCGACGCAGCCAAGGACGAGGCCGTGCGCCTGATGACCGATTGGGAGCAGGCCGCCTCCCGGCTCGAGCGGTCGGGCTGAACCGCAACGCGCCCCAGATCCCGGAACCGGGTCGCGGTGCGCGCATCGGAGGCGTGTGGCGCGGCCCAGAACGGCTCCGGGTCACCCCCTAGAGTCGCCGACCCATGTTGGACCACGTCTTCACCGACGCGATCGGTGCCCTCCGAGACGCCCTCGAGGCGGCGATGCTCGAGCGGATGACGGCGGAGGAGCGGTTCCAGGTCGACGTGCTCCTCGGCGACACCACCTGGGAGACGTCCTACGGCCTCCCCGGCGAGGGCAACCCGCCGCGGGTGCGGGCCGACATCACGCTCGACTGGCCCACGTGGTCGCAGTCGGCGTTCCGGTCGTGGCTGCGCAACGAGGAGCTCGACGACGACCCCCGCATCGAGATCAGCATCGTGCTCCGGCTCCAGCGCCTCGTCGAGCTGCCCCGCCCCGACCAGGTGACCGCGGTGCTCCCCGTCGACAGCCCGTCGGTCGGCCCGGACCAGCTGCACCGCACCGCACCCACGGTGGAGACCGCCTACACGGCCGAGCTCGAGCCGGTCAGCCACGCGCTCGAGCTGGCCTACGAGGGCACCTACGACCTGGACGACAAGGCGCTCGGCGACGGGGCCATCCTCGACGACCACTTCTCCGCCCTCGGCGGCTGGATCGCGTCGATGCTCGTCCGCCTCGGCGACCTGCCCCTCGCCTACCACGACCCCTACTGACCGAACCCAC
>DMTU01000100.1:3953-4453 GCA_003476595.1 Acidimicrobiaceae bacterium
ACTGACCGAACCCACGGAGCCCGCCATGTCCGATCCCGTCGTCCTCGTCGAGCGCAGCGACGCCGTCGCCACCGTCACCCTCAACCGCCCCGGCGCCCGCAACGCCCTGAGCCGGGAGCTGCGCAAGGAGCTCTGGCAGGCCATGTCCGAGCTGGAGGCCGACGTGAACGTGGCCGCCGTCGTCCTCACCGGCGCCGACCCCGCGTTCTGCGCCGGCCTGGACCTGAAGGAGCTCGCGTCGACCGCCGGCGCCGCGCTGGGCGAGACGGGCGCCACCGGTGACACCGCCAGCGGCCGCGGCCCCATCCCCCCGATGGAGACCCCGGTCATCGGTGCGATCAACGGCGTGGCCATCACCGGCGGGTTCGAGGTCGCCCTGGCCTGCGACTTCCTGATCGCCTCCGAGCGGGCCGCCTTCGCCGACACCCACGCCCGCATGGGGATCATGCCCGGCTGGGGCCTGACCGTGCTCCTGCCCGAGGCCGTCGGCTACCGGCGGG
>DMTU01000100.1:4580-21674 GCA_003476595.1 Acidimicrobiaceae bacterium
GAGCTGTCCACCACCGGCAACTTCCTCGATGCGCCGACCGCGCTGACGTGGGGCCTGGTCAACCACGTCGTGCCCCACGACGAGCTCGTGCCCTTCGCCCAGCAGCTCGCCGCCGACATCGCCTCCAACGACCAGGCCGGCGTGCGCCGCATGCTCCAGACCTACGACGAAGGCGTGCTGGTCGACGGCCGGGAGGCCTGGGCCATCGAGGGTCGGGTGGCCGGCGAGTGGCAGGCCGGCGGGCGCGACGGCGCCGACCTCGAGGCACGGCGCAAGGCGGTCACCGAGCGGGGCCGCTCCCAGGTCTGACGCGGAACCGCGCATCTCGGTCATCACCCTCGGGGTGCAGGACATCGATCGGGCCCGGCGCTTCTCCGAGGCGCTCGGCTGGTCGGGCGAGCCCCCGACGGCGAGGTCGGGTTCTTCCACACCCGATCTGGCGCCTCGACGACGACGGGACCGTCCACCTCCGCTGAACCGTGGGGATCAGCGGGCCATCACGTGGACGCCGGCGGGGTCGACGTCGAGGGCGACGGCATCGCCGACGGCCCACCGGGGTTCGGCCAGCACGTCGAGCATGACCCCGCCGGCGTCGACCACGGCGACCGGCGTGCCGCTGCGGTAGAGCAACCCGCAGACGACGCTTCGCACGTCGCCGTCCGAGGTCGGGACCAGCGCCGAGGGTGGCACCAGGACGCCCACGTCGCCGCGTGCGCGCCCCACATCGACCGGGAGCACCCCGAGGGCGGTCTCCACGCCGCCCTCCACGACTCGCCCCGCCAGCACGTTGCGCTGACCGACGAGGCCGGCGACGGCGGTGGACACCGGTGCGGCGATGACCTCGCCCGGCGTCCCCACCTGCGCGATGGCGCCGTCGAGCAGCACGGCGATGCGGTCGCCGAGCGCGGCCGCCTCGGTCGGGTCGTGGGTCACGGCCACGACCGTGACGTCGAGCTCGTCGAACAGCGACCGCAGCTCGACGAGCAGGCGCTCCCGCAGCAGCTGGTCGAGCGCGGCCAGGGGTTCGTCGAGGAGGACGACCTCGGGACGGGGCGCCAGCGCCCGGGCCAGCGCCACCCGCTGCGCCTCGCCGCCGGACAGGGTCGCCGGGTCGCGGTGCTCGTAGCCCGAGAGCCCGACGACGCCGAGTGCGTCCCGGACCCGCACGGACCGCTCCGCCCGGTCGACGCCCGCCATGCGCAGGCCGAACCCGACGTTGCCGGCCACGTCGAGGTGCGGGAACAGCGCCTGGTCCTGGAACACGACCCCGACGCCCCGGCGGTGGGCCGGCCGGTGGGTGACCTCGTCGCCGCCGAGGTGCACCGAGCCGACATCGGGCTGCTCGAGCCCCGCGACGATGCGCAGCAGCGTCGACTTGCCGCTGCCCGACGGGCCCAGCAGCGCGAGCGTGCTGCCGTCCTCGACGGTGAGGTCGACGCCGTCGAGGACGGTGAGGGCACCGAACGCCTTGGAGACGCCGCGGACGGTCAGCGACGACACGTCAGAAGCCACCGACGCGAGCGTCGCCGACGCGATCCACGAGCAGCATCACCGCGGCGGTCAGGGCGAGCAGGACGGTGGAGAGCGCCATCGCCTGGCCGACGTTCAGCGCCCCGGGCTGGGAGAGCGCTCGGAAGATGGCCACGGGAACGGTCGGCGCATCGGCCCGGGCGATGAACACCGTGGCGCCGAACTCCCCGAGGGAGATGGCGTAGGCGAAGCCGAGCGCGCCGAGCGCGGGCCGGCGCAGCAGGCGGGCGTCGACCTCCCACCACACCCGGTGCGGCGGCGCCCCGAGCGCTGCGGCCGCCTCCCGCAGGCGGGCGGGCACGGCGTCGAGCGCGGGCAGCAGCGTGCGGACGACGAAGGGGATGGCGATCACGGCCTGGGCGGCGGGGATCAGCAGCGGCGAGGTCCGCAGGTCCAGCGGGGGCTCGTCCAGCGCGATGAGGAACCCGAACCCGACGGTCACGGCGCTGACGCCGAGCGGCAGCATGAACGACGAGTCCGCGACCCCGCGGGCCCGACCCCCGAGGCGGTGCAGGCCGACGGCCGCGAGGCCGCCGACGACCAGCGCGGTCGTGGCGGCGGCCGCCCCGATGACCAGCGAGTTCCGCACCGCCTCGGCGGGTGGCACGAACAGCGCGCTCCCCCGACCGGTGGAGCCCAGCGCCCGGTAGTAGCCCAGGCCGGGTCCGCCGGCGGTGTCGAACGAGCGCCAGACGAGGGTGGCGATCGGGACCCCGACCAGCAGCGCGGCCGAGGCGATGGTGGCCGCCACCCCCCAGTGCTCGGCCCCGGCCGGCCGGTGCAGGACGGATCGACCGGCGCGGGTGCGGGCGCTGCCCCGACGGGCACCGGCCCGCCGGTAGAGCGCCAGCGCGGCGATGACCGCAACGAGCTGCAGCAGGGACAGCACCGATGCCGTGCGCAGGTCCAGCAGCTGGGTGGTGAGGCGGTGGATCTCCACCTCGATGGTGGCGATGCGCGGCCCGCCGAGGATCTTGACGACCCCGAAGGAGGTGAAGGTGAACAGGAAGACGATGGATGCCGCCCCGGCCAGCGCCGGCCGCAGCTGGGGCAGGGTGACGGTGCGGAACGTGGTCCAGCGGTCGGCCCCGAGGGTGCGGGCGGCGTCCTCGGCGGCCGGGTCGACGGCCATCCACGTCGCGCCGACCGTGCGGGCGACCACGGCGTAGTTGAAGAACACGTGGGCGAGGATCACGGCGGTGGCGGTGCGCCGCAGGTCCACGTCGAAGCCGACCACGCCGCCGAGCGCGGCCACCGGTCCGTCGGGGCCGAGCACGGCCAGGAAGGCCGTGCCGACCACCACGGTGGGCAGCACGAACGGGACGATCAGGGCGGCGACCAGCAGCGAGCGGCCGGGGAACCGGATGCGCCCGATCAGCCACGCCGCCGGCAGGGCCGCCACGACGGTGACGGCCGTGGACAGCACCGCCTGCCAGAGCGTGAACCACGCCACCGACCGGGTGGTGGGCGACGTCAGCACCTCGCCCACCGCACCGAGGTCCCAGCGGCCGCCCGCACGCAGCCCGGTGGAGATCAGCGTCGCCACCGGTACGGCGAAGAACACGCCGAGGAACGCCACCGGCACCGCGAAGGCGGCGGCGGTGACGGCCCGGGGGGCGCGGCCGGTTCGCTCGGCGGTGTTCACGTGCCGATCATCGCAGCACGATCTCGGTCCACTCCTCGATCCATGCGTCGCGGTTCTCGGCGACCACGTCGGCGTCGAGCAGGTACGGGTCCTGCGGTTGGGCGCCGTGCTCGACGAACTCCGCCGGGAGCTCCACGTCGATCACCGGGTAGACGAACATGTTCAGCGGGACGTCCTCCTGGAACGTCGGCGAGAGCTGGAAGTCGATGAGCTGCCGGGCGGCCTCCTCGTGCTCGGTGCCGGCCAGGATCCCGGCGAACTCGATCTGTCGGTAGCAGGAGCCCTCCACGACGCCGGTGGGCGCCTCGTCGAGCGGCTCCTCGGCGAAGATGACCTCGGCCGGGGGGCTCGACGCGTAGCTCACCACGATGGGCCGGTCGCCGGGGCTGCCGGCAGCACCGGAGAAGCTGCCGTAGTACGCCTCCTCCCAGCCCGCGGCCACCTCCACGTCGTTGGCCCGCAGGGCCCGCCAGTGGTCCTGCCACCCGTCCTCGCCGAACTCGGCGACGGTGGCCAGCAGGTAGGCGAGGCCGGGTGAGGACGTGGCGGGGTTCTCGACCACGAGCGTGCCGGCGTAGGCGGGGTCGGCCAGGTCGGCGAGGTCGGTCGGCGGCTCCAGCCCGGCCTCGGCCAGGCCCGCCTTGTCGTAGTTGAGGCACACGTCGCCGGTGTCGATCGGCGTCACCCGGTGCTCGGGGTCAAGAACCAGCGACTCGTCGACGCCCTCGAGGGCCGGGGACTCGTAGGCCAGGAACAGGTCCTCGTCGAGGGCACGCGAGAGGAAGGTGCTGTCCACGCCGAACAGGACGTCGCCCTGGGGCGAGCCCTTCGTGAGGATCGCCTGGTTCAGCATGGAGCCGGCATCGCCGGACGGGAGGAGCTCGACGGTGACGCCGGTGTCCTCGGTGAACGCGGCCAGCACCTCCTCGGACACGTCGAAGCTGTCGTGGGTCAGCATCGTGATGCTGGTGGCCGCCACGCCCTCGGGGTCCGGCGCGGGCTCGGCGGTGTCGTCATCGTCGCCGCACGCCGCCACGACCAGCGCGGCGGCGAGCAGGGCGGACAGGGTTCGTCGGGTCGACGTCACGGGGTCTCCTCGGTTCGGGGGGTGATGCAGAGCACGGCGCCGGCGTGGACGCGCAGGTCGAACGGGCTGCCGGTGGCCTCGTTGCTGACGCCACGGGTGGTGCCGGCGGCGAGCGGGGCGCGGTCCAGGGGCCAGCGCACCCCGCTGACCGACACCGTCGCCGCGCCGTGGACGGGCACGATCGACACGATCCCGCCCGCCGGCAGCTGCCCGGCGAGGCGGTCCCGGACCACCCACGCCCGCCCCTGGGCGAGCACGAGCTCGATGTCGAGGTCGGCGAAGGGCTCCGCCGCGGCCAGCAGCAGGTTGGCCAGGGCGTGGTCGGGACGGCCGCCCTCGAGGCCGAGCACCAGCACCCGACGTCCGGGCGCAGGGTTCGCCGGCGCGAGCTCGGCCGCGACCTCCAGCGCCAGCTCGAGGTCGGTGGCGTCCTTGGCCATCGGGTGCACGCGCACGTCCGAGACCTCGGCAGCGAGGGCCGACCGTCCGGCGGCGGACACCGAGTCGAAGTCCCCCACCGCGACGTCGACCTCCCAGCCCAGCCCCCGGGCCAGGTCCACGCCCGCATCGGCCGCGACGACGCGGGCCGATGCGGGCACGACGGCCACGAGGCCGGGCGCGACCGGTTCGCCTCCGGCGACGACGACGATGTCGGGCGGACGATCGAGGTCCACGACGTTCCCTCCGCTGGCATTACCCAGATCAGGTTCCAGGGTCGGTGACGGCGCTGCGGTCACCCTCTCAGCCCGGCTGCCCCGAGCTCCCCGCGCCGGAATCCTGTGCGGCGCGGAGCCGACCATACCGGACCGGTCCACCGGGACCTTGGTCACCTGATGCGCCTGGATCATTGTCCCGGACCCCGCGGACACCTACCGTTGCGCCGTCCCCTGACATTTCACGGGTATGCGCACATCCTGCGTGACCCCACCCGGAGGTAGATCCCCTGTGCTGAACCGACGCTGGATGCGGCTGCTCGCGCTGCTGCTCGGCCTGTCCCTCGTCGCTGCCGCGTGCGGCGACGACGACGACACCGACACGACCACTGACGACACCGAAGACGCGACCGACGACACCTCGGAGGACGGCGAGGGCTCCGACAGCGACTTCCTGGCCTGCGAGGTCACCGACACCGGTGGCGTCGACGACCGCTCCTTCAACGAGAACGCCTACAACGGCCTCGTCCAGGCCTCCGAGGAGATCGGCTTCGAGCCGGTCGTGCTCGAGTCCCAGAGCGATGCCGACTTCGAGCCCAACATCCAGGCGCTCATCGACCAGGGCTGCGACCTCGTCGTGACCGTCGGCTTCCTGCTGGGCGACGCCACCGAGGCGGCCGCCCAGGAGAACACCGACACCGACTTCGCCATCGTCGACTTCGCCTACGAGACCGAGTACGAGAACGTCCTCGGCCTGACCTACGCCACCGACCAGGCGGCCTTCATGGCCGGCTACGTGGCCGCGGCCCAGACCCAGACCGGCACCGTCGGCACCTACGGCGGCCTCAACATCCCCACCGTGAACATCTTCATGAAGGGCTTCGAGGCCGGCATCGAGTACCACAACGAGCAGAAGGGCACCGACGTGCAGCTCGTGGGCTGGAGCACCGCCGACGACGATGGTCTGTTCACCGGTGACTTCGAGGACCTCTCGAAGGGCCGCCAGACCACCGAGTCGCTGCTCGACCAGGGCGCCGACATCATCCTCCCGGTGGCCGGCCCCGTGGGCCAGGGCTCCGTCGAGGCGATCCGCGCCGGCGGCGACGACGCCAAGCTGATCTGGGTCGACACCGACGGCTGCGAGTCCGTCGCCGACGCCTGCGACCTGTTCCTCACCAGCGTCATGAAGAACTTCGACGTGTCGGTGTACGACGCGGTGACGGCTGCGGCCAACGGCGAGTTCGAGGGCGGCGTCTACAGCGGCACGCTCGAGAACGACGGCGTGGAGCTCGGCCCGTTCAACGAGTTCGAAGGCGACATCTCCGACGAGCTGCAGAGCGAGCTGGACGACATCCGGGCCGGCATCATCGACGGTTCGATCGCCACGACCCTCGAGTAGTCCGACGGCTCCGCCCGGTTCGGGCGGTATGCCGACGATGTGAGCCAGAGGCCGGGTCCTGCACCCGGCCTCTGGCGCGTCCGGGGCCCCGCCACGCGCTAGACATCCGTCCGATGCGGGTCGAGCTGCGTGGGATCACCAAGCGCTTCCCCGGCGTGGTCGCCAACGAAGACGTGAACCTGGTGGTCGAACCCGGCCAGGTGCATGCGCTCCTCGGCGAGAACGGTGCCGGGAAGTCCACCCTGATGAACGTCCTCTTCGGCCTGTACCGCCAGACCGAGGGCGAGGTCCTGCTCGACGGGGTGCCGGCGTCGTTCTCGTCCCCCGCCGACGCCATCGACGCCGGGATCGGCATGGTGCACCAGCACTTCATGCTCGTGCCCGTGTTCACCGTCGCCGAGAACGTGATGCTCGGCGTGGAGCCGACCTCGGCACCCGGGGTGCTCGATCGGGACGCCGCCCGGCGCCGGGTGCTCGAGCTGTCCGCCCGCCACGGCCTCGACGTGGACCCCGACGCGATGGTGGAGGACCTGCCCGTCGGCGTGCAGCAGCGGGTCGAGATCCTCAAGGCGCTCTACCGCGAGGCCGACTGCCTCATCCTCGACGAGCCCACGGCCGTGCTCACCCCGTCCGAGATCGACGACATGCTGGAGATCATCCGGCGCCTCGCCGACGAAGGCCGCTCCGTCATCTTCATCTCCCACAAGCTGCGGGAGGTGCGGGCGATCGCCGACACCATCACGATCCTGCGCCGCGGGCGCGTGGTGGGCACCACCACCCCGGACGAGAGCGACGAGCAGGAGCTGGCCACCGCCATGGTCGGCCGCGACGTCCAGCTCGTCGTCGACCGCAGCGCCGCCTCCCCCACCGACGTGGTGCTGCGGGTCTCGGACCTGCGGGTGCGCGACGAGCGCGACCAGCTCGCCGTCGCCGACGTCTCCTTCGACGTGCGGGCCGGCGAGATCGTGGCCATCGCCGGCGTGCAGGGCAACGGCCAGTCCGAGCTCGTGTCCGCCATCGTGGGGCTGCGGCGACCCACCGCCGGCCGGGTGGAGCTCGACGGCACCGACGTCACCGGGGCGAACCCGGCCCGCATGGTGGAGCTCGGCGTCGCCCACGTCCCCGAGGACCGCCAGCGCGACGGCCTGATCTCGTCGTTCCCCGTCTCGGACAACCTCGTCCTGAACCTCACCGGGCGGTCGCCATACTCCCGGGGCATCCGGATGGACCGCCGGGCGATCCGGGAGAACGCCGAGCGCCTCGTCCAGGACTTCGACATCCGGACCTCGTCCATCGACGCTGCCGTCGGCACCCTGTCCGGGGGCAACCAGCAGAAGGTGATCGTGGGACGGGAGATGTCGCACACCGAGCGGCTGCTCGTGCTGAGCCAGCCGACCCGCGGCCTCGACGTGGGATCGATCCAGTACATCCACCACCGCATCGTCCAGGCCCGCGACCAGGGCCTGGCCGTGCTCCTCAACTCCTCCGAGCTCGACGAGGTGCTCGCCCTCGCCGACCGGGTGATCGTGATGTACCGCGGCGGCGTCATCGGCGAGGTCAGCGGCGAGGAGGCCACCCGCGACTCCGTCGGCATGCTCATGGCCGGAGCCCGGGCATGACCGCCCCGCCGACCGAGGCACCCGAGGCGCTGCCGTCCGACGCGGACGACCCGCTCGCCGGCGCCCCCCACGAGCGCCGTCCCGGCGTCGTCGGCGCCCTGCGCGAGCTCGCGCTGGGCCTGATCGGCCCGCTGCTGGCGATCCTCACCGCGCTCATCGTCGGCGCGCTCATCATCGTCTTCACCGACCCCACGACGCTCGAGGCGTGGGGGTCCTTCTTCTCCGCCCCCGGCACCGCGCTGGCCGACTCGTGGGACCTCATCGCCACCAGCTACCGGGCCCTGTTCGACTCCTCCCTCGGCAGCCAGCGGGCCCTGGCCCGCACGCTCGTCCAGTCCACGCCCCTGATCCTCGTCGGCCTCTCCGTAGCGCTCGCGTTCAAGGCCGGCATGTTCAACATCGGCGGCGCCGGGCAGCTCATCGTCGGCGCGATGGCCGCCGCCTGGATCGGGATCACCTTCGACCTCCCCCAGGTCGTGCACCTGCCGCTCGCCCTGGTGGCCGGCGTCATCGGCGGCGCGGTGTGGGGCGGGATCGTCGGGTTCCTCAAGGCCCGCACCGGCGCCCACGAGGTCATCACCTCGATCATGCTGAACTTCGTCGCCCTGCGGCTGCTGGACTACGCGCTGTCCACCGACACGTTCCGCCGCCCGGGCCGCAGCGACCCGATCAGCCCGGAGATGCCGGCCTCGGTGCGCCTGCCGGAGCCGATCGACTCGTTCCAGGTCCACCTCGGCTTCGTCATCGCCCTGCTCGTCGCCTGGGGCGCCTGGTGGCTGCTGCAGCGCACCACCATCGGGTTCCGCATGCGGGCGGTGGGCGCCAACGCCAAGGCCGCCCGCTACGCCGGCATGGGGGTGGCGGCCACCACGGTGCTGTCCATGGGCATCGCCGGCGGCCTGGCCGGACTCGGCGGCACCACGATCCTGCTCGGCAGCACCCCGCGCCTCACCGGCGGGTTCTTCGCCAGCGTCGGCTTCGACGCCATCGCCCTGGCCCTGCTGGGCCGGGCCAGCCCGATCGGCGTCGTCGGCGCCGGGCTGCTCTTCGGTGCGCTGCAGGCCGGGTCCACCGGCATGCAGGCCCAGACCTCCACGCCCATCGACATCATCTTCGTCATCCAGGCGCTGATCATCCTCTTCGTCGCCGCGCCGGCCATCGTGCGGACGGTCTGGCGGGTCAAGGAGACCCGCCTCGGCGCCGGGCAGCGGTTCAGCGCCGGCTGGGGAGCCCAATGACCTCCGTGACCACCGCCCCCGCGCCCGCACCCCGCGACGACGTCGTCGAGGACACCGGCGCCCGCCGCCACGCCCTCACCGTCGCCGGCCTGTGCTTCCTCGCCGGCGTGGCGGCCATCGTCCTGTTCGGCCTCACCGCCACGTCGGACCAGGTGTCCACGTTGCTGATGAACCCCCGTGGCGTCGACACCATCCCCGACGTCGAGCTGCCCACCCAGATCGCGGCCTTCGTCCTCGGGTTCGGTGCCATCGCCCTCGGCGTGCGGGCCCTCCAGGTCGTCGACCCCAAGATCACCGTGTTCTTCGGCGGCGCGCTGGGCCTGTTCGCCCTCGCCCTCGTGATCTGGGCGGCGCGGGACGGCACCGGCGCGTTCTACGGCCTCATCGCCGGGTCGGTGCAGCGAGCCACGCCCATCGCGCTCGGGGCCATCGCCGGCCTGCTGTGCGAGCGCACCGGCGTCATCAACATCGCGATCGAGGGCATGATGCTGGCCGCGGCGTTCGGGGCCGCCATCACCGCCAGCGCCACGGGAAGCCTCTGGATCGGCCTGCTGTGCGGCGTCCTCACCGGCGCGCTGTTCGGCGCCATCCACGCCGTCATCAGCATCCGCTACGAGGTCGACCAGATCGTCGGCGGCACGTTCATCAACATCTTCGCCCTCGGTCTCACCAGCTACCTGACGGTGCGCGTCCTGGTGGAGTACTCCGACCTCAACCAGCCCGGGACGTTCCGGCCCTTCGAGATCCCCCTGCTGGTGGACATCCCGTTCCTCGGGCCCCTGCTGTTCAGCCAGAACGTCTTCGGCTTCGTCATGTTCGGCCTGGTGGCGTTCCTGGCCTGGGCGCTGTTCAACACCCGGTGGGGCCTGCGGGTCCGCTCCGTCGGCGAGCACCCTCGGGCCGCCGACACCGTCGGCATCAGCGTGCGCTTCATCCGCTACCGCAACGTGATCCTCGGCGGCATGGTCGCCGGCATCGGCGGCGCCTGGTTCACGCTCGGGTCGGCGGGCCGCTTCGACCAGAACATGACCAACGGCAAGGGCTTCATCGCCCTGGCCGCCATGATCTTCGGTCGCTGGCACCCGGTCGGCGCCCTCATCGCCGCGCTCATCTTCGGCTTCTCCGAGCAGCTCAACGACTACCTCGCCCTGCTCGACACCCCGATCCCCTCGGAGTTCCTGCTCATGGCCCCCTACGTCGTGACCATCGTCGTGGTGGCCGGCCTCGTCGGGCGCCCCCGGGTCCCGGCGGCCAACGGCCAGGTGTACCGGTCCGGCGGATGAGCCCGACCCCGGACTGGGTCGCCCTGCGGGCTGCCGCAGCCGAGGCGGCCCGGCGCTCGTACTCGCCCTACTCGGGGTTCCCGGTGGGTGCCGCGGCGCTGCTGGCCGACGGGTCCACCATCAGCGCCGCCAACGTCGAGAACGCCAGCTACACCGTCGGCATCTGCGCCGAGACCGCCCTCGTGGGCGTCCTCGTCGCCGGCGGCCACGGACGAGGTGACCTCGTCGCGGTCGCGGTCACCGACCCCGACGGCAACGACCTGTCCGCCTGCGGGCGGTGCCGCCAGCTGCTGCACGAGATGGGCGGCGGCCCCATGCCCCTCAACGAGCGTCCCATGGACGACTGGCTGCCCGGCGCCTTCGGACCCGAGGACCTCACCTGATGGCCACCGACATCCTCGACGTGCTGCGCACCAAGCGCGACGGCGGCCGGCTCTCCGACGAGCAGATCCGCTTCTTCATCGACGGCTACACCGCCGGCACCATCGCCGACGAGCAGGCCGCTGCGCTGCTGATGGCCATCGTGTGGCGGGGCATGGAGCCCGACGAGCTCGCCACCTGGACCGCGGCGATGATCGACACGGGTGAGCGCGCCGACCTGTCGTTCCTCGACCGCCCCACGGTCGACAAGCACTCCACCGGCGGCGTCGGCGACAAGATCTCCCTGATCCTGGTCCCCCTCGTCGCCGCCTGCGGCGCCGCGGTCCCCCAGCTGGCCGGCCGGGGTCTGGGCCACACCGGCGGCACCCTCGACAAGCTCGAGGCCATCGCCGGCTTCCAGTCCGTGCTGCCGGCCGATCGGTACCGGCAGGTCCTCGCCGACGTCGGCGGGGTCATCGCCGGCGCCAGCGGCGACATCGCCCCGGCCGACCGCAAGCTCTACGCCCTGCGCGACGTCACCGCCACCGTGGAGTCCATCCCGCTCATCGCCAGCTCGATCATGTCGAAGAAGATCGCCGAGGGCACCAGTGGCCTCGTCCTCGACGTGAAGCTCGGTTCGGGCTCGTTCCTCGGCGACGACGACGCCACGCGCGTGCTGGCCGAGACCATGGTCGGCATCGGCAACGGGAACGGCGTCGACACCGTCGCCCTGCTCACCGACATGGACCAGCCGCTGGGCCGGGCGGCCGGCAACGCCCTCGAGGTGCAGGAGTCCCTCGACGTGCTCGCCGGCGGCGGTCCGGCCGACGTGCGCGAGCTCACCCTGGCGCTGGCCCGGGAGATGCTGGGGATCGCCGGCATCGACACCGACCCGGAGCCGGTGCTCGACGACGGGCGGGCCATGGAGGCCTTCGAGCGGATCGTGGCGGCCCAGGGCGGCGACCTGTCCGTGGCGCTGCCCACCTCAGCGCACGCCCACGTGGTCGCGGCCGAGCGGGACGGGTGGCTGCAGCGCATGGACTGCAAGGCCGTCGGCATCGCCGTCTGGCGCCTCGGTGCCGGGCGGGCCCGCAAGGAGGACGCGGTGTCCTTCGGCGCCGGCGCCCTGGTCGAGGCCAAGGTGGGCGAGCGCGTCGCCGCCGGTGATCCGGTGCTGGTGCTGCACGCCGACGACCCCGACCGCTTCGCCGGCGCGCTGGCGGCCCTCGAGGGCGCCATCGACATCGGCGACCAGCGGGTCGAGCCGCGACCGCTCATCGCCGACCGCATCGCCTGACCGCCGACCGCACGGTTCCGGGCCGCCCAACACGCCTCCAGGGCGCGCACCGCGGCCCAGAACGGTCGGGGGTGGGGCTCAGATGTCGCCGACGCCGCCGTCTCCGCCACGTCGACGGAGGCGACCGGCGGCTCCGCCGGCGGCGCCCCGTGCGGCCCGGCCGGTGCTGAGGGCGGCACCCTTGGCCACCCGGACCGAGGAGCCGGCCGCGCCCTTGGCCATCTGGCCGGCGCGCTCGGCGGTGGCCTTGGTCCGGTCGAGGGCGGCGGCGGCCCAGGCGTACTCGGTGCCGAGCACGGCGAAGCCGGCCACGACCACGAGGATGCCGGGGCCGGGCAGCACCAGCATGGCGATGCCGGCGAGCACCAGGGCCGCGCCGACCACGCTGACCGCGATCCGCTTCGAGGAGCGGAAGGCGAAGCGGACGACGGCGACGAAGCGGGACTCCGAGCTCTCGGGCATCGACCGATCGTACGGCGGGACAGCCGGTAGCGTCAGCGCATGCCGAACACCCCCACGCTCGAGCTGATCACGCAGGCCCCGAAGGTCCTCCTGCACGACCACCTCGACGGGGGGCTGCGACCGGCGACCGTGATCGAGCTGGCCGCCGAGCAGGGCTACACGGGCCTGCCGACGACCGACCCCGAGGAGCTGGCCGCCTGGTTCGTCGAGGGCGCCGCCCGGCGCAGCCTGCCCCGCTACCTGGAGCCGTTCCAGCACACCGTCGGGGTCATGCAGACCCCCGAGGCGCTCACCCGCGTCGCGGCCGAGTGCGCCGAGGACCTCGCCGACGACGGCGTGGTCTACGCCGAGGTCCGCTTCGCGCCCGAGCTGCACCTCGACGGCGGCATGGAGCTGGACCAGATCGTCGAGTCCGTGCTCGCCGGGTTCGAGCAGGTGACCTCCCAGGGGCGCATCCAGATCGGTCTGCTCCTCACCGCGATGCGCACGGCGGCGAACTCGTCCGAGATCGCCGAGCTCGCGCTGCGCCACCGGGACAGCGGCGTCGTGGGCTTCGACATCGCCGGCAGCGAGGCCGGGCACCCGCCCACCCGCCACCTGGACGCGTTCCGCACCATCGCCGCCGCCAACCACCACATCACCATCCACGCCGGCGAGGCGTTCGGCCTGCCCTCCATCTGGGAGGCCATCCAGATCTGCGGGGCCGAGCGGCTCGGGCACGGCGTGCGCATCGTCGACGACATCGAGGTCCAGCCCGACGGCTCGGTCAAGCTCGGCGAGCTGGCGTCCTTCGTCCGGGACCGGCGCGTGCCCCTCGAGATGTGCCCGACGTCGAACGTGCACACGGGCGTGGTGGACGAGCTGTCCCAGCACCCGATCGACCTGCTCACCCGCCTGCGGTTCCGGGTCACCGTCAACACCGACAACCGGCTCATGAGCGACGTCACGATGTCGAGCGAGATGCACGCCCTGTGCGAGACCTTCGGCTACGGCTGGACCGATCTGCAGTGGTTCACCGTGAACGCCATGAAGAGCGCGTTCTGGCCCTTCGACAAGCGCCTGCGGATCATCAACGAGATCATCAAGCCGGGCTACGCGTCCCTGCAGGCCCGGTCGCTCGAATCGGCGTGACCATGTGCGCGCTCGAGCTCAGCACGCAGGTGTCGGGCGTCGACGACCGCGAGGCGCAACCGCGAGACGCTGGAGCGCATGGCCGCTGCGCTGGAGGGCTGACGCCCGGCGCCGCCGAACCTAGACGCCGTCCAGGATCGCCGCGGAGGACGACGCTCCGATGCGCGTGGCGCCGGCCTCGATCATGGCCAGCGCCGTCTCGGCATCGCGGATGCCTCCCGATGCCTTGACGCCGACGTCCCAACCCACCGCAGCGCGCATGCGGCGGACGGCATCGACGGAGGCGCCACCCGTGGGGTGGAAGCCCGTGGAGGTCTTCACGTAGTCGGCGCCGGCGTCGACCGCCACGGCGCACACCCGGTCGAGCTGGGCGTCGTCGAGGGCGGCGGACTCCACGATGACCTTGAGCACCACCGGCGACGGCGCCGCCTCGCGCACGGCGCGGACGTGGGCCTCGACCTCGTCCCAGTCGCCGGCCACCACGGCGCCGAGGGGCACGACCATGTCCAACTCGGACGCACCGTCGGCGACGGCAGCGGCCGCCTCGGCGGCCTTGATCTCGGCCCGGTGGGCGCCGGAGGGGAAGCCGATCACGGAGGCCAGCCCCACGGTGGAACCACGGAGGGCGGCGGCTGCGGTGGCCACCTGGTTCGGGGACACGCAGACCGCCCCCACACCGAGGTCGCGCGCCTCGGCGCAGAGGGCCTCGACGCGCTCGACCGTCGCCTCCGGGGCGAGGAGCGTGTGGTCGATCATGCGGGCGACGGCGGTGCGATCCACGGATGCCATCATGCCCACATGGACACGCTCGTCGTCGACCACCCCCTCGCCGCCCAGCTCCTGACCCGGATGCGCGACGAGCGCACCGACCGGGCCGTGTTCCGCCACGCCGCCGACGAGCTGGCCCTGATGCTGGTCTACGAAGCCACCCGCGCCCTCGCCACCGAGCCGGTGGCGATCCGCACCCCGCTCACCGAGACCACCGGCGTGCGCGTCACCCGGCCCCCGATGGTCGTGCCGGTGCTGCGCGCCGGCCTCGGCATGCTCGGCCCGGTCCTGCGCCTGCTGCCGGGCAGCGACACCGGCTTCATCGGCGTGGCCCGCGACGAGTCGACCCACGAGCCGGTGCCCTACATGAACTCGGTGCCCGACGACCTCGACGGGCGCGACGTGCTCGTCCTGGACCCCATGCTGGCCACGGGCGGGTCGATGGTCTTCGCGTGCGAGCAGCTGGCCGCCCGCAACCCGGGCACCGTCACCGCGGTGTGCATCCTCGCCGCACCCGAGGGCGTGGACCGGCTGCACGGCACCGGGCTCGTCGATCGCCTCGTCACGGCTTCGGTGGACGAGCGGCTGAACGAGGACGCCTTCATCGTCCCCGGCCTCGGCGACGCCGGCGATCGGCTGTTCGGCACGGCGTGAGGTACGACTCGGGCGACGACGGGGTAAGGGTCCGCACCCACCCCCACCGTCGAAGGAGAGACCCATGGACGCCATCACGCTGCTGACCACCGACCACGACGAGGTGCGCGACCTCTTCGAGCAGTTCCGCACGGCCGAGGAGGCCGAGGACAAGGCCCGCATGAAGGAGCTGCAGAAGGAGATCTTCTCCGAGCTCGAGACCCACACCCGGATCGAGGAGGACATCTTCTACCCGGCGGTCCGGGACACCGACGAGGAGGAGCTGGCCGAGACCGTCGACGAGGGCGTCCAGGAGCACCACGTCGTCAAGGTCCTCATGCGTGAGATCGAGGACGTCTCCGGCGACGACACCTTCATCGCCAAGATGAAGGTCCTGATGGAGAACGTCGAGCACCACGCCGAGGAGGAGGAGACCGACATGTTCCCCGACCTCCGGAAGCGGATGAGCCAGGAGCGCCTCGACGAGCTCGGCGCCGAGATGGCGGCGGCCAAGTAGCTCCCGGGCGCTGCGGGGTCAGGCGGCCCCGTAGCGCTCGACCAGGCGAGGGATCCGCTGCTCGAACTCGAGCTTGTCGAAGCACGCCGTGGCGCCACGCGCCCGGCTGCGGTTGAAGCTCTCGGCCGCCGCGTACGCGGTGACCACGAGCACCCGGGTCGACGGGCACCGCCGCTTCAGCTCCGGCAGGGCCGACAGCCCGTCCCGGTTCGGCATGAACAGGTCGAGCACGATCAGGTCCGGGCACACGTCTGCGACCTGGGCGATGCAGTCGTCTCCGTCCACCGCCTCGGTCACGTCGACGCCGCGAGCCTCGAACGCCATCCGGAACAGCAGCCGGATGTCGGCCTCGTCGTCGCAGATGAGCACCCGCACGCCGTCACGGTACGACCGACGCGTCGTCCGACGTCGAACCGTGCTCGAGGTTCGTGTCAGACCAGCTGGGTCAGGCCAGCCGGGTCAGGCCAGCTGGGCTTCGAGGTCGGCGAGGACCGCGTCGATGCGCTCGTCGGCGATGTCGGTCTCGGCTCCGACGTCGTCGACGGCCTCGACGAGGCGCACCACCTCGACGTACAGCTTGAGCTTGGGCTCGGTGCCGGACGGGCGGACGACGACCCGCATGCCGTCGCCGCGCAGGACCACGCCGTCGGTGGGCGGCAGGCGCTGGCCCAGGGCCAGGTCCTCGACCCCCACGATCTCGAAGCCGCCGAGCGCCGCAGGCGGCTCCGTCCGGATCCGGTCGACCGCCGCAGCCATCCGAGGCGCACCGTCGAGGCCCTCGAACCGCAGGGAACGCTGGCGGGTGCGGTGCAGGCCCAGGTCGACGGCCAGCTCGGCGAGGCGCTGCGCCACCGACGAGCGCTCGGCGAGCAGCCCGGCCACCGCCTCGACGGCGACGACGGCGGCGCCGATGCCGTCCTTGTCCCGCACCAGCGACCCGACCGAGTAGCCGAGCGCCTCCTCGTAGCCGAGCACCGGGCGGAGATCGGGGCGGGCCATGGCGGCGCGGGCCAGCCACTTGAACCCGGTGAGCGTCTCGACGGACTCGACGTCGTGGTGGGCGGCCAGCGCGGCGAGGGCCGACGACGACACGACGGTGGTGACCAGCAGGCGGTCGGTGCCCTCGGAGTGGCGCAGCAGGTGGTCGGCCAGCAGCAAGCCGATCTCGTCGCCGGTCAGGACCCGCCAGGTGGTGGACCCGCCGCGCGGACCGGGCACCGCGAGGGCGAGGCGGTCGGCGTCCGGGTCGTTGGCGATGGCGAGGTCGGCGCCGTGCTCCTCGGCCGACGCGAGGAGCAGGTCCATGGCCCCGGGCTCCTCCGGGTTGGGGAACGCCACCGTCGGGAAGTCGGGGTCGGGCTGGGCCTGCGCCTCGACCACCGTCGGCGGCGCGAAGCCGGCGCGGGTGAAGGCCGCCTGTAGGACCTCGAGACCGACCCCGTGCATGGGCGTGTAGACCACCCGCAGCTCGA
>DMTU01000100.1:21728-22314 GCA_003476595.1 Acidimicrobiaceae bacterium
CCCGCAGCTCGACCGGCGCGTCTGAGGTCCGCAGTCCCGCGACCCCCTCCACGTAGGCGTCCACGACGTCGTCGCCGAGCTCGGCGATGCGCGGGTCGTCGAGGGGCGCCAGGGGCAGATCGGTCACCCGCTCGATCGCTGCCATGTGGGCCGCGATCTCCCGATCCCACGGCGCGACGATCTGGGCGCCGTCGCCGGCGTAGACCTTGTAGCCGTTGTCGGCAGGCGGGTTGTGGCTGGCCGTGACCATCACGCCCGCGGCCCCGCCCAGGTGGCGGACGGCGAAGGCGAGCAGCGGCGTCGGCAGGGGGCGATCGGCGAGGACGACGTGGCGGCCGGCGCCGGCGACGACCGCAGCGGTGTCCCGGGCGAAGTCGGCCGAGCCGTGGCGTGCATCCCGGGCCACGACGACGGGCCCCTCCCACCCCTGGTCGTCGAGCCACCGGCACAGCCCGGCCGCGGCACGGCGCACGACGGCACGGTTCATCCGACCCGGTCCCGGCCCGAGCGGCCCGCGCAGGCCGGCGGTGCCGAAGGCGAGCGGTGCGGCGAACGCGGCCTCGAGCGCGGCCTCGTCGTCGGCGGC
>DMTU01000160.1:0-444 GCA_003476595.1 Acidimicrobiaceae bacterium
CAAAGGGCAGCGGTTCGCCCAAATCAGCGACGAGGAAACGGCCGCGCCCTCCGCAGCGGCGCCGGGCTGTCTCCACCATCGCAGGGCTCAGGTCGATGCCGGTGACGTCGGCGCCTCGGTCGAGCAAGTCGACGGCGATCGTTCCCGCGGCCATGCCGGCATCGAGTACGGCGACGCCTTCAAGAGTTCGCGGCAGTAGCGAGCGGATCGGCCGGCGGTCGAGCACCTCGTTCCAAATGTTGTCATCGGTCGTCTCGGCCCATACCGCAGACAACGCGTCGTAGCCCCTGCGGGTGTGCTCCGCGCCGGCATCCTCGGTCACGTCCTGAGTGTGACAAAACGCGGCCGGATCGTCAGGGCCGGGACAGCACAGTGGACCGTCCCCGAGGTGGAGTCGGTCGTGGGCGCTGGAGATCGATGCTGCCGGATCTGGAGGCGACCCGC
>DMTU01000160.1:616-7540 GCA_003476595.1 Acidimicrobiaceae bacterium
CTGATCGAGGAGCAGCACGAAGGTTGGCGTTACCGGTGGAGCGATGGCTTGACGCGCCGTGCGAACTCGGCTCTCGCCGTCGGTAGGACGGGGACAGTCGACGATCTCGTGGCCCGTGCTGAAGACTACTACGGACTGCGAGGAGCGCCCACACTTATCCAGGTCAGCACGGCATCGGCGCCTCGTGGGCTTCCTGCCTACCTGCAGTCGCGCGGTTACCGATCGACGGCAAGGACGTTCGTCCAGGCGGCGGCAATCGCTGACGTCGTCGAACGGACCGAGTCGCGCTTCGACATCGAGATCGCGGCTACGCCAAGCGATGAGTGGTTCGGCACGTACTGGTCGGTCGAGGCCACACGCGGTCGAACCGACACTGACATGACCTTGTACCGCCACGTCCTTCTCGCGCCAGAGCTGCCCACTGTGTTCGCCGCAGCCCGCCGCGACGGCAAGGTGGTCGGAGTAGTTCAGCTCGTCGTCGATCGGGGATGGGCAGGCGTGCAGTGCATGGCCACGGCCCCGAGCGATCGCCGCCAAGGGGTCGCAGACTCGGTGCTGAACGGACTGGCGATCGAAGCAGCAGAGCGTGGCATCGGACGGATGTATCTCGCCGTCATGGCTACCAACGACGCAGGGACTGCTCTCTACGCCAGCGCAGGATTCAGGGCCACCCACGATTACTGCTACTTCGCAGACCAGGTGAACTGACGCCCGCTGCCGCTGTCGGGACCTCCGACCGCGAGGCCTTCTGTGACGACGACGACCTGGGACGGACTCGCCTTGAGCCCCATGCGGCAGCTCTCGGGCTGTGCCCGCACCGATATGTCGGAGATTCTGGTGATGTAGGGGATTAGACGCGGGGTGCGGAGCCGGCTGTGCCACGATCCGGCTATGAGGAAGGTCGTCCGCGAGCTCGTTGATGCGATTGTTCCGGTCGACTCCGCGGAGACCGAGCATCAGCTCGACGTGCTCCGGTGGCTCGACAGCGACGATGCGATCTTCAGAACGGAAAAGCCAGCAACGCCGCCCAAGCATCTGGTGTCCTACTGCGTCTTGGTCGACACCGACGACGAGCGGGTGCTCCTCGTTGACCACAGGGATGCGCAGCGATGGCTTCCGACCGGAGGGCACGTCGAGGTCGACGAGAATCCGGTCGACACAGCGACCAGAGAGATCCTCGAGGAACTCGGAGTTGAGCCGACGTTCCACAGGTCGATCGGCGCCAAGCCGTTGATGGTCACCGTCACACGCACGCAGGGCCGATCCGAGGCTCACACTGACGTGAGCCTCTGGTTCGTGTTCGACGGCTCGTCGGAGCACGTATTGACGCCCGACGAGGCGGAGTTCGTCGACGTGAAGTGGTGGAACTTCGATGACGTCTGCGACGTCGGGCCAGTGGCGTTCGACCCACACCTCCCGCGGTTCATCGGCAAACTCCGAGCTTGCGCTCGTGAGGGTGAGCCGGGCGCAGGGCGGCCTGTCGGGACGGTTGATCAGGCCGTCGAGGATCGGTAGCTCGAAACGAACGATCTCAGCGTTGTGTGCCAAGCGCTCGGCGCTTCGCGGATACCGATGGGCGCATTGTCGAGGTCATCGAGCCAGAGGGCGAGCGCGTGGACTCGGAGATCGATGAAGCGGTCCAGACTGTCGGCCCGGATCGACGGACCCGAGGAGTTGAGATAGCCGTCGATGAACGACTGACGGAACGTCTCGTAGGTGTGGAGGCTGCCGCGCCGGGTCTGGTCGAACAGGACCATGTACAGGGCGTTGGCGACGTCGAACTCTGGTGGTCCGTAGCCGCAGTCGTCGAAGTCGAAGATGCGAACTTCCTCGCCGGTCTGGCGGAGGTTGCTCGCACTGAAGTCCCCGTGCAGGAGCTGGCTGGCGGATATCGCGTGCGCACCGTCCGTCGACGCGGACCGAAGTGCACCTACGACCGGCAACGTCACGGTTGGCAGCATTCTCATCGATTCGTGCAGGTCCGAGAGCGCGGCGCCCATGCGCGCGGCATCCGATGCTCGAGTGGGATCGGGCTCCTCTCCGAAGGCGTACTCGTAACCCACGATGAAGCGATCTTGGCCTCCCGACATCGCAAAATCGATTACGAAATCCTCAGCGAGCAGCACCGGACGGCAGACGCGTGGGTCGAGGTCGGCGAGAGCATTGACAACGCCGAGCCGGACCTCTAGTTCGTCTCGGTCGACGAGCGAAGCATCGATCGACTTGACCGCAACGCACGCGCCGTCTCGGCGGACGGCTCGGAACACGCGGCTCTGGTGCCCTCCAGCCAGCGCGTCGACCTCGCTCAGGTCGAGTGAGTCGGTGAGGTAGTCGACGAGGTCCACTGGGAAGAGCCTCGCACGCGATCGGCGGCTACCGAGGCCAAGGGTCGGCTAATCGGGTGATGCCGTTCGAGCGGTCGGGGACGCGGTTCGGTGGCACTTCGAGCGCCACGCACTCACCGGCACTTTCCGGCGCCTGCCACACGTGAATATGCGCGCGCGTTAGGGGGCGCTCAGCACCTGCGCGATCGCACTTCGGGAGCGGCCCGGCTACAGCCCGCAAAGCCAGGCAACAAGCCGTTGGCCGGGGTAGCTGATAGCTCAGGCGAGGCCCTCGAGCAGCAGCGCGACGGCCCCGGAGACCACGAGAAGTGCGACGCCAGGTCGGAACCAATGGAACGCTCGCGTTAAAGGATCGTTCCTTCTCATCCACTATCCACTGTCGTGGACCCTATGAGAGCGAATTCGCGAGGTGTTGGGGTGTGGATCGGCTTCAGGACACAAGAGAGCCGCACCCAATTCGATGACTGGTGGACCTCAGTCCCGGAGGCTAGATCCCGATGTCCAAGAGGATCATCGCAGGATGACTCGCCTCCTCGGGCAACTCGCACTCCGCGATTAGTACAAACAGAGCAATCTCATCTGGTGTAGCACCAGAGTGACACCGAATGAGCGGACGGTTGCTCACGTCCCGCGACGGTGGTTCATCCGTGAGACCAGCCTGAACGCGAAACCTCGCATGAACCGCCGGTCCCGCAAGCACGGCGGTGGAATCCGCCGTTAGCGTGAGCTTCAGCAGGACGTCACCGAACTTCACGTTAATGGCTCGCCGCTTGCGAGAGAGTGCCCAACCTGCGGCCCTCGATTGGTGGACGTACAGCGGTGACGATCCGACCTGACCAGACGCCCCCGCGTGCAGCACTCTCCTCTTGGCAAGAAGTCGGCCGCCGGAAACCCGTTGATGGGGACCAAGGGGGAGCCAACTCTCAAGGACCCCCGGACCGGCAACGTGAACCATCGTGTCAGCATCATGCGGTTCGCCGCTGCGTGGGCCGACACCGACGAAGACGGGACCCTGCGGCGTCTCATACATCCATCGAACTTCGACCCCTGCAAGCCAACGGGCAGACGACGGCAGGCTCGTTGCTCGTGTTCGCTCGAGCGGAACAAGTTCGGATTCCGTCACTTGGCGCCTCCGCTGGCGTAGAGACCTCGCTGACCAGACCCGAAGAGAACCTCACGTACGCCGGTACGGCCAACGCCGAGGGCAGCTGCCATGCCCAACTCGTGATTGCCGGGAAGGGTGCGCAGGAGCGCTCGGGACTCCTGGACCGGATGTCTCAGCATCTCGCGAGGACGCAGACCGCCCTTGGCGGCGCACCCTCCACCGAAGGTGACTCCGCAGACGACTCCGCCAGCCGAATCAAGCGCCCCTTCGGCGAAGTACTCCCACGGCTGCCGCATTGGACTGCCAGCAATCCGGTCCACGCCGGCATGCCCGGCAGCGGCAATACCGACGCCGCCGAGACCTACACCGGCGGCGCAGACGACCGTGATGCCGCAGGCACCGATGGCTGTAGCGACGGCGGCACCGGTGCCGATGCTGACGGCAGCGTGTCCCACCGTTGAGGCGGCCTGTCGTGCGCCTTCTGCCCCTTTGCAACCTCCGTCGTGTCGGGACATGAAGCCGATGCGGACAGGGCCGATGCTGCAGAGGCCCCACGGGTCGACGAGGTTGACGGGGTCGTTCGACGCGTAGGCGTAGGGCTGGCCGGTGACCTGTTCAAGTGGGTCGCGGGAGAGGAATTGGCCGAGGGCGGGGTCGTAGGTGCGGTTGCGCATGTCGAGGAGTCCGCCGGTGGGCGTGGCTCGCACACCGAGTCCGCCGGAGTAGCCGTGCTCGAGCAGCGCTCCGCCGGTGATGTCGAGTTCGCTGGGCAGTGAGACGGTTTCGCCCCACGGGCTGTAGGCGTTGCGCACGACGGCGTTGCCGAAGCTGTCGCTCACTTCGGTCACGTTGCCGGTGACGTCGGTGTGGAAGTGGGTGCGCAGCGCGGTGCTGAGCCGGCGGCCGGACTCCACGGTGAGGTTCACGTCGAGGAGCCGGGGGCCGTAGAGGGCGTTGAGCACGGTGCCGCCGAGGGTGGTGTAGGCGACGTCGCCGAGCACGCCATCGATGCCGGGGCCGTCGCTGAACAGCAGGTCCCAGCCAGCGTAGAAGCTGTCGGTGGCCGAGGTCTGACCGGTCGGATCGGTGACCTCGGTGCGGGTGCGCCGCCCGGTGTGGTCGTAGTGGTTGCGGACCGAGATGGTGCCGTCGTCGACGCCGGCGAGTCGACCGTAGGCGTCCCAGTCGTAGCTGGTGGCCGGTGACGTGGCGCCTACCAGCGACCGCGACGTCATGTTGCCGGCCGCGTCGTAGGTGTAGCGGCCGAGGGTGTCGGCGATGCGCTGCCCGGCGGCGTCGAAGCTCGCCGTGATCGGGACCAGTCCGGCGACGGCCACGCTGGTGCGGTTGCCGGCCGGGTCGTAGCCGTAGGTGGCGTTCCCGAACGCCGCCGCCGCCGGGTCGGTAGTCCATGCGGCCACGAGCCGGCCGCCGGGGTCGTACTCGTAGGAGCTGGGGAAGCGGAGGATCTCGTCACCGAGGCCGACGAAGCTACGCGTCGCGGTGGACACCCGCCCGTTGGCGTCGTAGGTGTAGACCTGCTCTGACTGGAGCGCGCCGGCGGCGCCGAGCAGGTCGACGAGCACCTCGATGGTGTCGCCCACGACCAGCCCGAGCTGGGTGAGGTCCTCGGGCAGCTCGGCCAGCAGGGTGTTCACCTCGGCCAGCACCGCCTCCACCTCGGCGGCCCCGTCACCGCCCGACAGCAAGGCCTGCACGAGCCGGGCGGCGTCGGCGGTGAGCCGCGTCAGCGTGGTGAGCTCGTTGCGGAGGCCGACGACGCTGCCGGTGACCGACTCGGCGAGATCGGTGACGTCCTCGACGAGGTCGGTGAGCGGGTCGGTCCCTGCCGTGGCCGGCAGGCTGTGGACGAGCTGGCCGAGCTCGTCCACCAGGCGCTCGAGCTCGGCGATCGTCTCGGCGTCGGCCAGCACGTCGACCGCGCCGGCCGTGTCGTCGACGACGCCGGCCAGGTCGGCCACCAGCTGCAAGAGCGCGGGCACGGTGACGATCCCGCCGGTCAGGAGGTTCGTGGTGAGGGTCTGGAGCCCGGTGCCGAGCGTGGCCAGCGCCTCGAGGTTCTCGGCCTCGCCGAGCTCGGTGGTGAGCGCGTGCAGCGCGGCGGCGGTGTCGACCGCGTTCTGGAGAGGCCCCTCCGTCTCGCCGACCAGGTCGGTGTAGGCGGGAGGCAGGTTCGAGATGCGCGTCAGCTGCCCGGCGACGTCGTGGGTGTACGACGTGACCGTGCCGTTGGCATGCACGAGCCGCGCCCGCAGGCCCAGCTCGTCGTACTCGACGCTCGTGGCCCCGCCCGCGGCGTCCAGCACCTCGACGGGTCGCCCAGCGGCGTCGTAGCGGTACGAGGTCGAGGCGACGAGGGTGCCGGCGCGGTCCATCTCGATCGCCGCCGGGCCGCCGAGCGGGCTCCAGCGGTACCGGACGGTGGCGTCGCCCCGGGAGTGGTGTTCGGCGACGACCCGTCCGCTGCGGTCGTAGTCGTAGCTCACGGTGCCCGCCGGGTCGGTGGTGCTGCGGGGCCGGTTCGCGTCGTCGTAGGCGATCACCGTGTCGTCCACGCCCGGCGCCTGGATCCCCACGATACGGCCGAGGTGGTCGTAGGACCGGGTGACGGTGACGCCGCGTGGGTCCGTGCTCGACACGGGGCGGCCGGCGGCGTCGTAGGTGTGGGTGGTGGTCCGCCCGAGCGGGTCGGTGGTCGCGATCCGCAGGCTGCGCCGGTCGTAGGTGTGGGTGGTGGTGTTGCCGTTGGCGTCGGTCTGGGCGACGACGTTGCCTCGCCCGTCGTAGGCCCACGCCGTGGTCGAGCCGTTGGCGTCGGTGACGGCCGCCAGCCGGTTGGCGTGGTCGTAGGTGCGGGTAGTCGTGCCCCCGGCGGGGTCCACCGTCGCCGCGAGCAGGCCGTCAGGCCGGGGCTCGAAGGTCACGGTGCGGTCGAGCGGGTCGGTGGTGCCGGTGTGCAAGCCCTCGGTGTCGTAATGGTGCTGGACGGTGCCGCCCCGTCCGTCCCTGATGGTGTCGACCAGCCCGTCCGCCCGGTAGGTGATCTCGGCGACTTCGCCGGTCGGGGTGGTGGTGCGCACGAGCCGGTCGAGGTCGTCGTATTCGTAGGTCGAGATGCCGCCGACGGCGTTGATCGTCTGCACGAGGTTTCCGTCGGCGTCGTAGGCGAACTCGCTGCGGTTGCCCTGCGGGTCGCGGGCCTCCACCAGGCGGCCCTCGTTGTCGTATTCGAAGAGCTCGACGCCACCGGCAGGGTCCGAGATGCCGCGCAGGTTGCTCCTGGCGTCGTGGTGCCAACGAGTCTCGTGTCCCTCGTCGTCCACGATGGCGACGGTGCGGAAGTTCTCGTCGTGGTGGGCGGTGTAGCGCACACCGGTCGGATCGGTCACCACCGTGGCGCCGTCCAGGTACTCGTACTGCCACCGGCCCCCTTCGCCGTCGAGCTGGTCGGCG
>DMTU01000160.1:7708-10846 GCA_003476595.1 Acidimicrobiaceae bacterium
CCCGGCCCGATGCCCCGTCGTAGGTGTTCGTCACCACGGGCGCACCGTCCGGGTCGGTGATCGACACCATCTGGTGGTCAGCGTCGTAGCGGTAGGTCCAGACCTCGCCCGCGGGGTTCTCGACCTCGACCAGGTCGCCGGCGGCGTCGTAGCGGTACGACCAGACCTGCCCCAGGGGGTCCGTGACCGTGTCGATCCGTCCGGCCGGATCGTGGCCGAGGCCGAGCGTGCGGCCCGATGCATCCGCGATAGAGGTCAGCAGGCCGCCGGTGTAGCCGAGCGTCATCGTGTTCCCGGAACGGTCGGTGACCGACGTCAGCCGACCGGCGGTGTCGAAGCGCAGCACGTCGTCGATGTCGTCGACGGTCAAGGCGAACCCGTCGACCGTTCGGCCCAGGGTGTGGGCGACGTCGGGCGGGCCCGTGAAGGCCCCAGGCTCGGCGGTCGGCTGGTAACGGTCGAGGCGCCCGTCGCCCCACACGACGTCCACGGGCCCCGTGCCGTCGTCATCGACCCGGATGGCCCAAGTGTGTGTCCAGCCGTACCCGAGAGGTCCGCTGCGGTCGGCGTCGAGGCTGTTGTAGGTGCGGGCGAACGACGCCGGAACGCCGCGCCCGCCGTGCACGGTCACGTCGTCCCGCTGGAGCAGGAAGTTGCCGGTGGCGGTCGACACCGGGTCGGCCTCGTAGTACTGCGTCGGGTGTTGGCCCGGGCCGAAGTGGCCGAAGGGCTGGCCCGCGAACGTCTCGTTCGGGGGCATGGTCACGAAGCCGAGGTCGAGCGCCTCCAGCAACTCGTCGAACGAGGTGAAGTGCGCGCCTTCCGTGGCCTGCGCCGCACACGTCAGATCGGCGGTGGCGGCGGGCGAGACCTCGAGGCCGACGGTGAACATTCGCAGGTCGACCCCGGCGGAGACCGCCTGGCGGGCCACGTCGCAGATCGATGTGGGGCAGCCGTTGTCGCCGTCGGTGACGAGCACGACGACCTTGTCGCCGGTCGTGTCGAACGCGCCGAGGTCGTCGATGGCCCGCTGGAGCGCGACCGAGGTCGGCGTGCCGCCGGCGGCGACGAGCGCCTGCACGGCGGTCTTCACCGCCGACACGTTGCCGAGACCGACCGGGACGTCCGGGGTGGCCGGCTGCGAGCAACTGCCCTCGTAGCTGCGCAGGCCCAGCGCCGTGCTGTCGCCGGCTGCGTCGGCCAGCGCCATCACCCCTGCCTTCGCGTCGGCCAGCTTCGCGCCAGCCATGGAACCCGAGTGATCCACCACCATATGGATGGCGTCCGCACCCGACGGCGCGGCCGGCGCCCCAGACACTGCCTGCGCCGGCAGCAGCACCGCCACCAGCGCCCCGACGGCCGCCACGACCGTCGCCAACCGAACCCCACCCGCCCGCACCATGTCTTCCTCCGCTCACCGGAACTCCGCTCAGGACCACCGATGGTTTCTCCGTCACCGCCGCGAACTCCTACCGATTCGATTTCGGCAATGCTGGGCACTTCGGATTTTGGACGGAGGAAGCGGTTCCGTTTGGACGTCCCACCCGCCGCATGTCGCCGGGTGGTGCCGACGATTCTGAGCACCACCGTTGTCCGCCCGGTCGGCACGCTGGCGGCTTCCCGGCGAGGCTGTCGCACGCCGCCGCGGCGTTCGGTCATGTGCTCCGCATTGCCGCGTTCTACACGGCATCGTCATCTTCCTCCCCCGCCGCGAACACGGCGTTCCGCACTTCCATGCTCGACACGGCGACCCCGAAGCGGTCGTCGCCATCGACACCGAAGTGCTCACCGGCGATCGCCCCAGAACGCGAAGCGAAGCTGGTTGCTGAGCAGTGGATCTCCATCGAGACGAGCTCGCCGGACGCTTGGCACCGAGCGCTCCAGTGTCCAGCTCCAGCCGCCCGGTACGATTGACCCGCTGCATGAACATGCACTCACGCAGTCCGGAAGTCGTAGGCGTCGCCGTCACCCGACCGCATGTGACGAGGCCGCTCTTCGACGATGGCGTGATCCGGACGTTCAGTCCAGGCCCAGCGCTCACGGACCGATGTGCTCCCGCTGACCCGGACTTCTTCGCACGGGTGACCGTGGACCCAGAAGTGCGGACCCTGGTGTGGCCGAACGGACTCGATCTGGCGCCCGAGGTCCTGCACGGCGACTCGAGCCGGAGAATCCCATCGGCTTCCGCGACATCACCCCTGCGGAACTTGCCCGTTTGACCACGCGGTCCCGCGGCCGCAGCAGGCCGGGAGCGCCCGGCTGGGTCGCCGAGCAGAAGTCGTCCCATAACGCACGGCGGCTCGTAATCTCAACCCGCCCCCAACGCCGGGTAGGTGGGACGGTCTTCGCGGAGTGACCGTCCCGAAACGACGGACAAAGCTGCCCCGTAACGCGACGGCACGCCCACCGGGGGGCACGTCGAGCGTCGTCCCCGGCGACCTGGACGTTGAGAGACGACGTCAGGCCGCTTCCCGGTCCTCGGCCGGCTCGAGGACAGACCACGTTGGCGGGCTCGGGTCGGGCCGGGGCCGGTGCGCTCGTTTGATGGGCTGATGGCGTGGTCATCGGCCGTCGACACTCGATTCAGGGGTGCAGCTTGCAGAGGTTTCAGTCTCTATGCGGCGTGCCTCATGGTCGCTGCGAGTCTCAGACTGCCCTCAGATGTACATTCCGGCTGTTTCCGCTATGGTCGTCGTCATGACTGATGTGACCGTGAGCGAGGCCCGAGCCCGGCTCGCCGAGGTGGTCGACGGAGCGCGGGTAACCCATGAGCCGGTGTTCTTGACGCGCCGCGGCAAGCGAGTCGCCGCGATCGTCGCAGCCGACGACCTGGACGCCCTGATCGAAGCGGCAGAAGACCTCGCCGACCTCCGGGCTGCGGGTGCAGCGCGCGACGAGATGCGCCGGACCGGCGAAATGGCGATCCCCTGGGAGGACGTGAAGGCGGACCTCGGCCTGTCGTGACCTACCGGATCGAGGTCGCGCCCGCGGCCGCCCGCCAGCTCCGCAAGCTTGACCCGCCTGCGCGACGCCGGGTGCAAGGGGCGGTCGAGCTCTTGGCCGAGAACCCTCGGCCGCGATCGGCCAAGAAGCTCGTGGGGGGTGAAGGGGAATGGCGGGTCAGAACCGGCGACTACC
>DMTU01000160.1:11068-14466 GCA_003476595.1 Acidimicrobiaceae bacterium
GGCCGTCGGGCATCGACGGGACATCTACGAGCACAGGTGACTTTCGCCAAGAACACCGACGAACAAGCCTCGACATCTCCCAAGTCACCCCCCAGTCGTACTCCAGTGCCAGGGTTCGCTGGGCAGGTTGTAGAGCCCGTAGGTGGCGGCGTTGGCGGCCAGCCACCGGTAGGCGCGCTGGGTCCGGGCGGCGATGGTGCGCCCGTTGGTGGTGAAGTCGACGGCGAGGCCGGTCTCGTGGCGACTGGTCCCGGGGACGGCGGTCGGGACCCGGCACGTCGACGGGGGCGCGGTGTAGAGGTCGGGACAACCGTTGTCACGTCGCAGCTGCACCTGGCGTTCGTAGGAACGCCAGCCCGAACCGGACAGGCCGATGCCATCGGCTTGGGCGTGGGCCAACAGGGCGGCCAGATTCGGTGCGAGGGAGGCGTGCACGGTGATCCCCTCGACCGTGGCCAAAGGCACCGAGGCGTCTGGCCCGCCCGGGCTGTCGGTGACCGGTGTGGTGGCTGCCTGGTACTGGGCGGCCCAGGCCAGCACATCAGCGACGTAGGCGGCCGAGTTGTTGTACCGGGCGAGGTCGGTGGCGATGTCGGCGGGGTTGATGTTGCCGTCGGGTCCGCACAGGTAGTCCGCCGCGGTGGCGGTGGCGTCCCACACGTTGTGCGGGGACGCGACGCCGTCGCCGTTGGCGTCGACGCCGACTGCAGCCCAGGTGGCGGTGATGAACTGCATGGGGCCGGTGGCGTGATCCCAGATCGGATCGGGGTGCCACGGTGACCCGCCGGCCGGCACCGGGACGGCGGCGCTGTTGGTGCCGTCGAGGGCGATCCCGATGATCGGCGGGGTGACGTCACCATCCGCGGTGACGGTGGCGGCCGGGTTGATACGGCCATGGTTCGATTCGACCCGTCCGATACCGGCCAGCACGGTCCACGACAGCCCCGGGCAGCGTTGCGCAGCATGGTTGTAGGCGGTGACGAACACCGGGGGGATGTCACCAGCGAAACCGGCGACGGGTGCGCCCACGGCGGGGGTACCGGCGATGGCCACGACGATGACCATCAACGGCAAGAGGGTGACGGTGCCGAGGGTGGCGGCGGCGGTGGCGATCCGGGCCCGCTTGGCCCACAGGGACGTGGCGGTGCGGGCGGCGAGCAGGGGGGTCATTGCCGGGCCTGTTCGGCGCGGTGTTCGACCCGGGCCCGCGCCGCGCGGGCGCGGCGGGTGGTGGCCGCCGGGCCGGCGACGGACACGGTGCGGGTCCAGGTTCCGTCACCGGCCAGGGTGGTGTGCTCGGTGGCATGGGGTCGGCTGGAACGCCGGTTGTAGGCGCGTTCTTGGAGCTTGTACCGCCCGACCGTGCCGGCGGCCCGCCCGATGCGGCTGGGCGTGTTGGTCCGGGTCGTGGTGAGCGCGAACCCGGACACACCCGCGGGCGTGGCCCGGGCCGGCAGGGTTGATCGTCCCGGCGCAGTGGAGCCGGGGCGGATCTGGGCGGCGGTGGACCCGGCCGAGGCGACCGTGTTGGCGCCGGCACCGAGGATCCGGCGGCGGGCGAGGATGGCCACGACGACGGTGACGTCGACGAGGGCGAAGCGGGCGAACAGGGGCAGGCCGCTACTGGCCTCGAGCAGCGCCTGGATGAACATGAGGACCATGGCCAACAAGAACGACATGGCGACCATGGCCAGCATCGCCCGGAACAACAACATGACCCATCGGATCGCCACGGTGCGGCCCGATCCGGGCAGGACGGCGGCGGCCGCAGCGAACGGTGAGATGGCGAACGCCGCGGCGACGGCGAGCTGGGCGACGACGACGGTGAGCGACACGAGCCCGACGAGGATCACCATGATCAACGCCGCCACCATGGCGAGAACGGCACCGAAGAGCCGCTGGGCGGTCGGCTGGTGGTTGAAGTCGGCCAGCTCTTCGCAGCCGGCGGCGTCCATGGCCTGGCGGGGGGCGTCGTCGCCGCCGTGGGGGCCGGTGGCCAGGATCCGGTTCCGGGCGTCCACGCAGGCCGGGGCCATCGCCTCGGCGGGTACTCCCCAGTTGATGATGTTGTAGGGCTCCTCGACGAACACGGCGTGGATCTGCGCCTGGATCGGGGCGACGACGGTGTCGGTGGCGGTCTGGTCGGTGGGTGGTGGTGCCCCGGTCCCGGCGGCGAGGGTGATGGTGGAGAGCCGGCCCATCGTGTCGTAGGCGCCGGACAGGTAGCCGGCCGGGTTCGACAGCACGATCCCGGCGAGGCCGACCAGCAGCACGGACACGACGAACTCGCCCGCCGCCTGGGTGACCCGGCCCCGCAGGGCGGTGAACGCGACCCAGGTGACCATGACCAGCCAGGCCAGGCCGCCCAGGTCGAGGGGCCCCACGATCCGGGACTCCATGAGCTGGGCCATGGCCACCGCCGGTTCGGCCACGACGCCGGCGGCGTCGAAGCTGTACGCCCAGCCGGCCACCCACGCCCCGAAGGCCGTGGCCGCTCGGCCCGCTTGGAAGGCCAGGTCGGTGAACGTGCAGTAGATCTTGCGGGTCAGGTGGTTCCAGGCGCCCTCGTCACAGCCGATGTCGAAGTTGGCCGAGGGAAAGTCACCCCAGCAACCCTCCGGTACGAGCCCCTCCCCCACCCCTGCATCCGATCCGACGCACGACGGGCTGGGGTCGGCGGCGACGATGTCGTCGACGTCACCGAACACCCCGGACGGCCCGCCCACCACCGGCACCGGTGCCACCGGCTCCATCGGCGGTGTCGTGGCCGGCGCAGCCGACGTGGTCGTCGTGGTCGGCGGTGCCGGCGCCACGGCCGGCTCCTGGGCGGCCGACGGCCCGGCGAGCACGACGGTGAGGAACGCCAGCACCGCGGCAGCCACCACCGCGGCCGAGCGGGCAGGGCGGATCATGATGTGGTCGAGGCCAGCGCCCTCGACACCGGGGTCGCCCGGCGCCGCCGGGCCCGGGCCCGGGCGGCGTTGACCGCCTCCACGTCGATGCGCTCGCCGACGGGGCCGTACTGCTCGGCCCGCGGGGCTGACACGTCGGGCTGGTCGGCGATCCCCGCGGCGGTCACCGTGGTCGGGTCGGGGGCGGGGTGGGGTTGGGTGGTGGTGGGGGTGGTGTCGAGGGTGGCGGCGACGTGGTCGAGGACCGGTGGGGTGACCTGGAGGCGGCCGATGCGGCCCCGGGCGTCTCGGTACAGGCACTCCCCGGTCCCGAGACCGGCGATCACGTCGGCGGCGTCGCTGGTGTGATCCGCACCCAGGACCCGCAGGCTCGGCGCCACCGCCCCGGGGGCCTGGCGGAACACGAACCGGGGTCCGAGCAGGTCGACCAGTTCGCCATGTCCGAGGTCGGCGGGGTGCTGGGAGGCGAGCCACACCGCACCGTTG
>DMTU01000044.1:0-614 GCA_003476595.1 Acidimicrobiaceae bacterium
AGTTCACGCCCTACGCCGAGGTGCAGTGCTGCGACGCCGCCGGCTTCCCCATCGTGGAGGCCCAGCTCGTCGGCGAGGGCGACGCCTGGGTGCTCAGCGCCGGGCGCCTCGTCCAGGCCCGCTGGTCCCGACCCACCATCGGCGACGTGACGACCTACACCGGCCCCGACGGCGAGCCGGTGCTGCTCACGCCCGGCCCGACCTGGGTGGCCATCGCGCCGCCCGGCAGCGCCGAGTCCCGGTAGGCCTACCCGGCGCGCAGCCGGTACCCCATCCCCCGGACGGTCTCGATGCGGTCCGCGCCGAGCTTGCGGCGCAGGTAGCCGATGTACACGTCGACGACGTTGGACTCGGGCTCGAAGTCGTAGCCCCACACCATCGACAGCAGCTGCTCGCGCGACAGCACCTGGCCGGGGTGCCGGAACAGCGTCTCGGCGAGCGCGAACTCCCGCGACGACAGCTCGACGCTGCGACCGTCCACCGACACCGTCCGGCGCCGGAGGTCGAGCACGACGGAGCCGGCCTCCAGCAGCGTGTGCTCCGTGGTCCCCTGGTCGCGCAGCCGGGCCCGGACCCGCGCCAGGAGCTCCTCGAAGCGGAACGGCTTGGTGACG
>DMTU01000044.1:748-2618 GCA_003476595.1 Acidimicrobiaceae bacterium
GTGACGTAGTCGTCGGCGCCGGCATCGAACCCGGTGACGGTGTCGGACGTGGCATCCCGTGCGGTGAGCACGATGACGGGCAGGCGCACGCCGCGCTCGCGGATCTCCTGCAGCACGGCGAACCCGTCCTTCCCGGGCAGGCCGATGTCGAGGATCATCAGGTCGAAGCTGGCGTCGTCGACCACCGCAGCGGCCGTGATGCCGTCGCCGACGGCCATGGTGGAGTGCCCGTTGGCCTCGAGGCCCTTGGTGAGGAACGACACGATCCGGTCCTCGTCCTCCACGATCAGGATGCGGGCCACGGGAGGTCCTCCTCGGTTCGCTCGTCGATCACGGGGTTCGGCGTGGGGGTCTCGACGGCCGTCACCGGCAGGCACAGGACGAACGTGGCGCCGCCGCCGGGCGTGTCGCGCAGGTCGACCCGCCCCCCGTGGGCGGCCGCGATCGCGGTGGCGATGGCCAGGCCCAGCCCGGCGCCGTCGCTCCGGGTGCGTCGGGCCGAAGCCCCCCGGCCGAACCGGTCGAAGATCCGCTCGCGGTCCTCGGCCGACACGCCCTCGCCCTGATCGCGCACGCCGAGCTCCAGGTGCTCGTCCACCACGACGGAGAACACGGTGATGCGCTGGCCGTCGGTCGTGTGCTGGACGGCGTTGCGCACCAGGTTCATCCACGCCTGCGTGATCCGCTCCCGGTCGAGCTGGGCGACCACGACCGCCTCCGCCCGCACCTCCCACTCACGGGCCACGAGGGGGCTGGCCTTGGCGACGATCTCGTGGGTGAGGTCGGCGACGTCGACCGGGCCGGGCACGACGAAGTCGGGCCGTTCGGCCTTCGCGATCAGGAGCAGGTCCTCCACGATCCGGGTCATGCGGTCCAGCTCGTCGAACACGACCTCACGGGTGGACTCGCCGAGGGGCTCGTCGGGCGCGGCGAGCTCGAGGTGCCCGCGGATCACCGTGATCGGCGTGCGCAGCTCGTGGCCGGCGTCGTCGAGGAAGGATCGTTGGGTGGCGAAGGCCCCCTCGACCCGGTCGAGCATGGCGTTGAACGTCTGCGTGAGCTCGGCGAGCTCGCCCCGCCCCTCGACCGGGATCCGTTCGCTGAGGTTGTCCTCCCGCACGGCATCCGCCGCGTGCGCCAGGTCCCGGAGCGGTGCGAGCACCCGCCCGGCGATGGCCCAGGCGGCTGCTGCGGCGACCAGGAACGCAACGAGGCCGACGGTGGCGGCGGCCCGGACGGCATCGTCGACCTCGGCCCGCTCGGCCGCCGGGAAGCGCGCCACCACGAAGGTGCCCTCCCGCTCGCCGCCGGTCACCACGACGGGCACCACGAGGTACCGGACGTCGCCGCCGGGCGTGGGCGCGTTCCCGTAGGCCGGTTCGCGGGCGGAGCCCCAGGACGCCACGAGCGGTCCGACGTCCTCGACCGGGTACGGCGCGTCCGGGCTGCGCAGGTAGGGCCGGCCGTCGACCAGACCCAGGAACACCTCGTCGGTGTCGGGGATGTTGCGGGCGAAGAAGGTGTCGAAGATGGCGGCGACGTCGGAGCCGAAGGGCTCCCCCCTGTCGGGATCGATGCCCTGGGCCAGCTGCTCGAACTCCGCCACCTCCTGGGCGAGGTTCGCATCGATCCGCTCGTCGAGCTGCGCGAGCAGGAGCGCGCGGTCGACGACGATGGAGACCGCGATCGTGCCCGCCAGCAGCGCGAGCGCGCCGATGAGCACCCGGGCACGGGCGCTGCCCAGGATCCGGCCCCGTCGGTCGCTCGTCCGGCCCACCTCAGTTGTTCTCAATCGTCGCCATCGTCCAGGTCGTCGACGTCGTCCACGTCGTCATCATCGCTGTCGTCGTCGTCGTCGCCGTCGCCGTCG
>DMTU01000044.1:2802-3027 GCA_003476595.1 Acidimicrobiaceae bacterium
TGGCGGTGGCGGTGGCGGTGGGGTCGTCGGTTCCGCTGCCGGCAGCGGATCGAGGTGCACCGGTGGCGGGATGACCACCGCGGGCTCGCCATCGCCCGGCTCGCCCGGCCCGGCCGGCCCGTCGGTCTGCTCGGGCTCGGTGGCCTCGTCCGGGTTCGGGGTGAGCTCGATCGCGCCGGGTGGACGCGGTCCCTCGTCGCTGCCGAGGGCGATGACGGCGTTGGC
>DMTU01000261.1:0-1003 GCA_003476595.1 Acidimicrobiaceae bacterium
AGTCGTCGACGGACAGGAACGCCCGACCGCCCCGTTCGTGGACGCTCACGGACACGTCGGCATCCGGGGGCGAGAACTTCACGGCGTTGGAGACCAGGTTCGTGACGATGCGCTCGAGCGCGCTCACGTCGCCGAGCACCTCGATGCCGGGTTCAATGGCCCGGGCCACGTGGTGGGAGCCCCAGACGCCGTCGAGCCGGTCGAGCACGGCGTCGACGGCGTCGGACAGCACCACCGGAGCGAGCGCGAGCTGCAGATCGCCGCGCTCGAGCCGGGCGAAGTCCAGCAGGTCCTGGACGAGGGCGTTGAGGGAGTCGGCGTTGGTGGCGATCCGGCTGGCGAACGCCCGCCGGTCGTCCTCGGACAGGACCTCCCAGCGGGTCGCGAGCAGCGTGGCGAGGCCGGCGATGGCGGTGGCGGGGGTGCGCAGCTCGTGCGACGCCACGCCGAGGAAGGTCGTCTTCAGCTCGTCCAGCGACTCGAGCCGGTTGACCGCCTCCTGCTGCTGCTCGATGCTGCGACCCGCGACGATCGTCGAGGTGATCATCTCGCCCGCCACCTCCAGCAGCTCGATCGCACTCGCATCCAGCTCCCCGCCCGCCACCGCCCGCAGGACCGCGATCGACCGCTCCGCCCGGTGCAGGTCGAGCGCCACGGTCGCCCCCGGTGGGACCCGCTCGGGTCGGCGGTTCGCCGGGCGGGAGGTCGGGTCGGGACGCGAGCCGTGGGTGAAGATGGCGCGCTCGGGGCCGCGGGCGGTGCCCACCGCCAGGGACAGGCCCTCCAGCCCGAGCTCGTCGCTGAGCTGGACGGCCATCGCCGGCAGGATCTCGTCGAGGTCCTGGCTGTGCTGGACGATGCCGGTGAGGGTCCGGATGGCCGCCGCTCCGCCCGCTCCATCGACGCCACATCGGCACGGCGCTCCCGCCGGCGCTGCCGGTCGGCGAGACCGAGGAGCAGCGCACCTCCGAAGCCGAAGCCGGCGACGGCGACGGCGACGGCG
>DMTU01000261.1:1145-6921 GCA_003476595.1 Acidimicrobiaceae bacterium
GGCGACGGCGACGGCGACGGCGGCGGGCCGCCACAGCCCTGCCGTGCCGATGCTGGTGGAGACGGTCCACCGGCGCTCCAGCACATCGACGTCCGCTGCGGCTCGCTCCGCAGCGGCATCGGCGCCCTGGACCGGGACCAGGTCGACATCGGCATCGGTCACCTGCCAGCCGGATGCTCCGTCGAGCATCTCGGCAGCGTCGACGACGGCCACCGCGTGACCCGCCAGCTCGGCCCGGCGGACCTGGACGCGCCGTTCGGACGGCACCAGCGAGAGCTCCCCGTCGACCCGGTAGATCGGTCCAGCGACGATCGGGGGTGCACCGGGCCCGGGGGCGCTCAGCACCGCCGTGCCGCGATCGCGGGACTGGGCCAGGGCGGTCTGGACCATCGGGTCGCCGAGATCCAGCTCCACGGCGTCGTGGCGGGTGGCCCCGACAGGGAGGCAGAGCAGCGCGGCGCCCACGGGGGCGGGACCGCTCGGCGCGATCGCGGCGAAGTCCGGACCGGTGTCGTCGGGCTCGACCCGGGGATCGCACAGCGAGGGGTCGAGGTGCTCGACGCTGGCCTCGATGCCCTGGAGGGCGACCGCGATCCGGCCGGCCTGGCGCTCCGCCGCCGTGCGCGCCTCCGCTTCGAGGAGCCCGTTGCGGCGCTCGGCGAGCGCCGCCACCGCCACCAGGACGCTCGCGACGATCAGGACGAGGCCGAGCGCGGCGAGCAGCAGCACGTTGGAACCGCCGGCTGCGCTCGGTCTCGCACCCCCAGCAGCCACCCGTCCTCCCGTCCCCTTCCGATGCCACGGGGAGCGGGTTCTCGCCCGTGACCGTTCCCGCCCACCAGCGTGCCACGTATGGTGTCGCTCAGCGGGCCAGAAGCGCTCTCCGATCTGGGATGGAACCGATGATGACCTTGCAGGACACGGTCCGGGTGCTGATCGCCGACGACAACTTCGACATGCGCCTGCTGGTCCGCGCCACGCTCGGCGGCGACGCCCGCCTCGACGTGGTCGCCGAGGCCGAGGACGGCACGATGGCGGTCGACGCGTTCCGCAGCGCACGCCCGGACGTGAGCGTCCTGGACTACCGGATGCCGGGCCTGGACGGGCTCGAGGCCGCCACCCAGATCCTGGCCGAGGACCCCGACACCAAGGTCCTGCTGTTCTCGGCGTACCTGACCCCGGAGATCACCGAGGCGGCCGGCGCGCTCGGCCTGCGGTGCCTGCGCAAGGACCTGTTCATGGAGCTGCCCGCTGCGGTGGTGGAGCTGGCTCGGAGCTGAGACCGGCGCCGTCAGGAGGCCCGCACGGCGCGGCGCAGCGTCCGCAGGTTGCCCTTGGGGACGAACCGCACCCCGAGCGCCTCGGATCGGGCGAGCAGGTCGTCGGACTGGTAGTTGCTGTACAGCACGACCGCCGTCTCCGGGTGCGAGGCCCGCACCTCCGCGGCCACGTCCATGCCGTTCGGACCCGGGGGCATCCGGTGGTCGACGACGAGCACGTCGGGAGCCAGCTCCGCGACGAGGCGGAGCGCGCTCGTGCCCTCCAAGGCGGTGCCCACGACCTCGATCCCCTCGAGGGACAGGTCGAGCACGACCAGCTCGAGGGCGTCCGGGTCGTTGTCGACGACCACGATGCGGCGGGGCACGGCCGGACCATAGGGCGGCTCCGGTCCCCTCGGCGGGATCGGGATCGGCCAGTAGCCTCGGGGCCGTGGAACTCCTCCGCTGGCACTTCCGTCCCGAGCTGGAGCGACCCATCGTGGTGGTCGCCTTCGAGGGCTGGAACGACGCCGGCGACGCCGCCTCCTCGGCGGTGCGCTGGTTCGCCGACCGCTGGGACGCCACCCCGTTCGCCGACATCGACCCCGAGGTGTTCTACGACTTCACCTCGACCCGCCCCGAGGTCCGCATCGAGGACGACGCGCGCGTCATCGACTGGCCGACCAACGAGTTCAGCGCCACCGCCCTCCCCGGATCCGAGCGGGACATCATCTTGATGCACGGCGTCGAACCCCAGCTGCGCTGGCGGACCTTCGCCGACCTCGTGCTCGAGGTGGCCCAGGCCTTCGACGCCTCGATGGTCGTCACCCTGGGCGCGCTGCTCGCCGAGGTGCCCCACTCCCGTCCGGTCAACGTCGTGGGCACGGCCTACGACCAGGGCGTCGTCACCCGCCTCGGCCTGGCTCCGTCCAAGTACCAGGGGCCCACGGGCATCGTGGGCGTGCTGCACGACCGCTGCCGATCCGCCGACCTCGAGTCCGCCTCGCTGTGGGCGACCGTGCCCACGTACGTGCCCGGTGCGCCGTCGCCGAAGGCCACGCTCGCGCTGGTGGAGAAGACCGCCGAGCTGCTGGGCGAGGGCGTGATCACCACCGACCTGGAGATCGCGTCGGCGTCCTACGAGCGCCAGATCGACGAGCTCGTCGACGACGACGAGGAGACCCAGGCCTACGTCGCCGCGCTCGAGCAGCGTCACGACGAGGCGCTCAGCTCGACGGAGCCCGCCGAGCTCGTCGAAGAGGTCGAGCGGTTCCTGCGCGAGTTCGGTGGCTGAGCCGATCGTCCGGCCGGCCACGGAGGCCGACCTCGACGGCATCACCCGGGTCTACGACCAGTACATCGTGGACTCGGCGGTCAGCTTCGACGTCGAACCGTGGTCTCGGGCGCGCCGCCTCGCCTGGTGGGAGGACCACCAGGGCCACGACCGCCTCGTCGTCCTGGTCGCCGAAGCCGACGGCGACATCGTCGGTGCCGCCTACTCCTCCTGGTACCGACCGAAGGTCGCGTACGAGCACTCGCTCGAGACCTCCGTCGTCCTCGACGGCGCATGGACCGGCCGCGGCCTGGGCCTGCGCCTCTACGGCGCGCTGCTGGACGAGCTCGACGCTGCGGGTGCCCACCGGGCCTACGCGGTGGTGACCCTGCCCAACGACGCATCGGTCGCCCTGCACCACCGCCTCGGGTTCCGCGACGTCGGCGTCGAGGACGAGTGCGGCTGGAAGCTGGGCCGCTGGTGGTCGACGCTCACGCTCGAGAAGCGCTTCGACGACAGCGGGCCTGATCGCACGTGAGGTCGGCTCCCGCCGATGTCGACGAGGCGGTCCGGAGCGCGCACTCGTGGTTCGAGCACAACAGCGGATGGGCGCCGCCCGACGAGGAGACGCTCGCCGAATGGGTGGCGGACGGGGTGTGCCGGTGCCCGGACGAGTGCCTGGTGGAGCCGGAGGGGTGGTGCGAGCACGGGCTGGCGTCCTGGTGGCTGATCTTGCGAGCCATCGACGAGAAGGTCGTGCTCGATCACTTCGGCATCGGCACCGGGGCCCTGCTCGGCGAGGGCGGCGAGGCCCGGGTCTTCGCGCTCGACGCGGAGCGGGTAGTGCGCATCCCGCACGCACAGACGTCGACCGACGCGCTCGAGGCCCGGCGCCAGCTGCTCGACGTCCTCGCTGGCACGGGCGTCGTCGCGCTCCCCGAGGTCCTGGAGCACCGCACCGTCGGTGGCCGCCTCATCGCCGTCGAGCGCCGCCTTCCCGGTCGGGACGCCCTGCGGCTGCTCGGCGACGGGTGCAGCGACCGCGCCGCGCTCGTCCGCCACCACCTGGATGTCGCCGCCTCCGTCGCCGCGCTCCCCTGTCCGACGAACCGCTTCGGCGAGCTCTGGGGCGCGTCGGCGATCACGAGCGACCAGTTCGGATCCTGGGCCGTCGCTCGTCTCGAGACCTCGCTCCAGCTCGCCGGCAGCCGGTTCGCCCACGTCGATGCCACCGCGCTCACCGACGGGCTCTGCACCGTGCTCTCCACGCCGGAGCCGACCTCTCCCGTCCTCGTGCACCTCGACGCCTACCTCGGCAACATGCTCGCCGACGGCGACCGGATCACGGCGCTGCTCGACTTCGGGGCGATGGCCATCGCGGGTCCGCCCGACCTGGACCCGCTCGCGGCCGTGGCCTACCTCGCGCCGGAGATCACGCCGACGGCGAACGATGCGGACCGCACCGTGGCTCGCGCATGGGCATCCGAACAGGGCCTGCTCGATGCCCTCGCGCCAACCGAGCGCTGGCTGGCCGCGTACTGGACCTTCGCCACCGGCGACCTCGAGCTCCAGCGCTGGTGCGCCCGCATCCTCGGCGCCACCTGACGGAACGACCCCACCGAGCCTCGGCGTCGATGCGGACCGGGACGCTCGGCACGCCTCGGAGGCGTGCACCGCGGCCCGGAACGGGGGCTCAGCCGGGGGCGAGGCCGGCGGGCCCCAGTGCCGTGCGCCAGTCGACGAAGGTCGCGTCGAGCGAGCGCCACAGGTCGGCCGGTGTGGCCAGGCTCCACGCGTTCTCCGCCACGTAGTGGGCGAGGGCGCAGTCGACGAGCGCATCGTCGCCCAACCGGTGCAGGGCCGCCGCCGGCTGCACGTAGACGCTGCGGTAGTAGCTGGCGCTCCGGCCCTCCCAGTACGTCATCGGCGCGCCGGCTCGACCATCGCCGTCGGCGGGGAGCGACCGCACTGCCATGTCGGGGAGCGTGCCCTCGATCCGGCCCTCGGCCCACGTGGCCAGGCCCTCGTCCAGCCACGGGTCGCGCCCCTGCACGTTGCCGACCAAGCCGTAGAACCACATGTGGGCGACCTCGTGGGGCGTGGTGCGCCCCGACGTGCCCGGGCCCTGCAGCACGTGCATGGGGAACTCGATGCCACCCGACAGGTCCGGGGTGATCGACAGCCGGTAGGCCGGCCAGGGGTAGGGGCCGTACCAGGAGGCGAACGACTCGAGCGCGGTCACGATCCGGTCCACGTACACGGCTCCGTCGTCGATGCCGTCGTGCACGGCGACGGTCACCTCGACCGGCTCCGGGGCCATCGCCGTCGCGGTCGACACCGTGAAGCGACCGATGCTGACCGCCACGTCGCGGGCGGCATCGACCTCCCACCGACCGGGTGCCACCTCCGAGCCGGTCGCCACCACGCCGAGGCCCTCGGGGACGTCGACCGACACCGACCAGCGGGCGGTCGGCGACGAGGTCGACTCGGCGAAGCCCGAGGTCGGCGGATCCACGGACCAGCCCACCCCCGGCTCCCAGGCGAGCAGGGGCAGGAACGACCCCAGGCGCAGCGACCCGTCCTGGCGGGAGATCCGGTCGTTCACCGGTCCGCCCACGGTGAGCCGCCAGGGCACCCGCACCGTGATCGCCTCACCGGCCGGGGCCCATCGGCCCAGCTCCACCACCGCGGTCGTGGGATCGGGCTGGCCCACCGGAGCTGGGCGGCCGCCCACCGCCACCGCACCGAGCTCGATCGACGTGCCCACCGATGCGGGACGGGGGCCGTTCGCCCACAGGCGCAGCACGACGCGATCGACCGGGAGGTCGGGCACGAAGCGCACGACCTGGGTGCCCTCCACCACACCCGTGGCCGGGTCCGCCGCCATGTCGACCTCGTAGACGGGCCGGTCCGGATCGGGCGCGGCTCGCTCCGGGAGGGCGGGGCAGGAGTCGGCGGCGAGGGCGGTGGCCGCCGTGGTGCTCGGCACGGTCGTGCCGGTCGTGCTGGTCGTGCTCCCCGTGGACGCGGCGGCCGGTTCGGTGGTGGCGGACGTGGTGGCGCGATCGACGGTCGCGCCGTCGTCAGCGGCGCAGGCGGCGAGGAGCGCGGCGGCCACCAGCGGCGCCGCGCACCGGGTGAGCCGGTGCACGGCCGGGTCAGCTCCGCCAGGTCTCGGGGCGGACGTCGTCGAACTGCACCGGCACCGCCTCGCCCCGGAGGGCCTGGAACACCGGGCCACCCC
>DMTU01000261.1:7004-9113 GCA_003476595.1 Acidimicrobiaceae bacterium
CCCCAGTGGTCGTAGCCGGCGAGCGGCGACGGCAGCGCGTCCTCGGCGAAGAAGCCGACGTCGCTGGTCTCGAGCGGGTGGGCGGCGAGCTCGCCCCCGGTCGCCCGGCACTGGAACACGATCGAGTACAGCGGCACGGTGGTGAACCCCAACCGCAGTCCGTCGAGGACCATGAGCAGCCGTTCGACCTCGCACTCGATGCCGGTCTCCTCCTTGACCTCCTTCACCGCGACCTCGGCCGGCGAGTAGCCGATGTCGGCCCACCCCGTCGGGTACAGCCAGACGCCCGAGTCGGCCCGCTGCACGAGCAGGATCTCGCCGGCGTCGTTGCCGACCACGGCGCCGATGGCGACCTTCGGGGTCTGGTAGCCGGGCACGCCGTCGCGGACGCCCTTGAGCCACTCGGTCACGTAGTGGTCGCCGTCGTAGTCGGTGCCCGCGGCGACCCGGATGTCGGCGGCGATGGCCAAGACCTCCTCGTAGCGCTCGCGCTCGTAGAGGCTGTCGGTGAAGCCGAGGCCCGTCTTGGCGATGCCGGCCAGCGACTCGGCCCAGCGGAGCAGGTCCTGGCGCGTGGTGCCCGGTGGTGGCTCCTCCCCCATGGGCGACGACGCTACCCGCAGCGGACGCCGCTACCGGGGGGCGTCGACGGCGTGGAGGATCGCCCGGCGCAGCTCGGGCAGCACGTCCTCGGGGACCTTCCCGCCGCCGGCCGCCTCCAGGTAGAAGGAGTCGACCACCTCGTCGAGCAGGGTCTGCACCCGGGCGCGGACGATGTCCAGGTCGAACTCTGCGATCGCCGCGGTGATGCGGTGGAGGACGCCGACGGAGTCCGGGGCGTGCACCTCGACCACCGTGGCGCGGCTCGACGCGTCCAGGTGGAACTCGACCTTGGGCTCGCTGTGCACGGTGGTCGGCGCGCTGCGGCGGTAGGTGGCAGCCCGCTCGGCCAGGCGGGCCCGCAGGGCCAACCGGCCGGCGAGGGCGCGCTCCAGGTCGCGCAGCACCTTGTCCCAGGCGAACGTCGGACCGAACGAGGACTGGACGGTGATGACCTCGAGCGCCCGACCGTCGAAGGTCACGATGTTGGCGTCGAGCACGTCGAGGCCGTGCAGCGCGAGCGTGCCGGTGACCCGCGAGAACAGGCCCGGGCGGTCGGCGTCGACGACGGTGAGGGTGTCCCCCACCCCGCGGACCACCCGCTGGCCGCTCGTGACGAGGGCGCGCTGCTCCTCGCTCGGGAAGGTCTCGGTGACGTCGTGGACCGCGCCGCCCTCGAGCACGTGCTCCACCCGCCGCACGAGGACGTCGACCAGCTCCTGCTTCCAGGGTCCCCACGCCGCCGGGCCGGTGGCCTGTGAGTCGGCCTCGGTGAGGGCGTGGAGCAGCTCGAGCAGCAGGGTGCTGCCCACGCTGTCGGCCACCCACTGGATGACCTCGGGGTCGTCGAGGTCGCGCCGCGTGGCCACGTCGGGCAGGAGCAGGTGGTGCTCGACCATGGCGACGAGGACGGCCACGTCGTCGGGATCGAACCCCATCCGTGCGCCGATGTCGGCGACGATCTCCATGCCGACGACGGTGTGGTCGCCGGGGAACCCCTTGCCGATGTCGTGCAGCCACGTGCCGACCACCAGCAGGTCGGGGCGGCTGACCCGGCCGGCCAGCTCGGCGGCGTTCGCGGCCGCCTCGCACAGGTGACGGTCCACGGTGAACGTGTGGTAGGCGTTGCGCTGCGGCTTGGACCGCACCGCCTCCCACTCCGGCAGGACCTTGGTGAAGAGGCCGTGCTGGTCGAGGCTCTCGAGGTGCGAGATGGCCGGCCGGCCGCTGCCGAGCAGGTGCACGAGCTGGTCCCGCGCCTCGTCCGGCCAGGGCGTGGGCAGGGGCGGACAGCCTTCGAGCAGGGTGAGCACGGCGCGGTGGACCGGCACGTCCTCGCCGGCTGCGAGCGCCGCCGTCCGCAGCGGGAGCACCGGGTCGCTGGTGTCGACCTCGCCGAGGAGGTGCACCTCGCCGTCGCGCAGGACGGCCCCGGGGGCGAGGGCGCGGTCGCGACGGGAGAAGCGACCGATGCCCCGCCGCAGCGTCATCCCGACCCGCCGCCAGGTG
>DMTU01000240.1:0-10485 GCA_003476595.1 Acidimicrobiaceae bacterium
GTGAAGCGCCCCGGGTCTGGTGGAGGCTCCAACCTTTGAGAAGGATGGAGTCATGCCCAACCATGGGAAGTACCCGGACGAGCTGCGCGAGCGGGCGATCCGGATGGTCCTCGATCACGGCCACGAGTACGGGTCGCAGTGGGAAGCGATCTGCTCGGTGGCCGAGAAGCTCGGACCGAAGGCCGAGACCGTGCGTCTGTGGGTCCGACAGGCCGAGAAGGACACCGGCCGGCGACCTGGAGCGACGACGGATGAGCGCGCTGAGCTGAAACGGTTGAAGCGAGAGAACGCCGAGCTGCGCCGCGCCAACGACATCTTGAAGGCAGCGGCGCATTTCTTCGGGGCGGAGCTCGACCGCCAACCCAGGAAGTGATCACGTTCATCGACGAGCACAAGGCCCGTCGGAGCGGAGATCTCGTGTGGGGAATCGAGCCGATCGCCAAGGTCCTTGGCATCGCCCCATCGACGTATCACGCAGCCAAGACGCGGCCGCCGTCAGCGCGGTCGATCCGCGACGCTGCGCTCAAGCCCGACGTGCTGCGGGTCTGGGAACAGAACCTGTCGGTCTATGGCGCGGACAAGGTGTGGGACCAGATGAACAAGGACGGCATCCGTGTCGCCCGCTGCACCGTGGAGCGGTTGATGGCCGATCTCGGCTTGCAGGGCTGCCGGCGAGGCCGGATCTGGATCCGCACGACCGAGGGCGACGACCGCCTCGACCGGCCCGCCGATCTCGTCAGGCGCCAGTTCAGCGCGCCGGCCCCGAACCGGCTCTGGGTCGCGGACCTGACGTATGTGAAGACCCACACCGGGTGGGTGTACGTCGCGTTCATCGTCGACGTCTTCTCCCGGATGGTCGTCGGCTGGCAAGCATCGAGATCCCTGCGCGCGGACCTGGCGATCGACGCCCTCGAGATGGCCGTCACCAACCGGGGCCGCACCGACGACCTCAACCAGCTGGTCCACCACAGCGACCGCGGCGTCCAATACCTCTCCGTGCGCTACTCGGACCGGCTGTCCGACAACGACATCGTCGCCTCGGTCGGCTCCAAGGGCGACAGCTACGACAACGCTCTCTGCGAGAGCTTCAACGGGCTCTACAAGTGGGAGCTGATCTACCCGAAGGGTCCCTGGAACGGACTCGAGGACGTCGAGTTCGCGACCCTCACCTACGTCGACTGGTTCAATAACCGACGACTTCACGGCCAGATCACCACGGGTCCCGGCTACACCACGCCCGCCGCGTTCGAGGCCGACTACAACTGTCAGAACGTCCCCACCGCGTAGGCGGGGACTCAAACCACCGAGCCTCTACGAAACCCGGGGCGCTTCACAGTTGCAGCAGGGGGTCCTGCCCCAGGTCTCACCGTCGGACAGCTTGGCACCGGGTGGTCCATCTATGAGCCTGTTCAACCGTAGGTACTTGACATACACTTGACACGGTGCGTGACCTGACCACCGAAGAGGTCGCTGGCTGGCTAACGGACCCAGGCCAGCTACTCGAACAGGTCACAGGCCTTCTCGAGGATCCATCCGTGGAGGCGGCGGCGCGCGTCCAGGGGCTGATCGAGCGGGCGCGACTTCGAACCGGGCCGGAGACAGAACTCCGGACGGAGCTTGATGCGGTTCTCGACACTGTGTCCGGCGAGCTGATGCGACGGATCGAGCGCGACGACACGGTCGAAGAACTCGACTTCCGACGAACGATCGCCGCTCAGATCCTCCAACTCACCCAGGTCAGGGCCCTTTCGCCGACCGATCTGGCGGCCCAAATCAATGTCGACATCACACAAGTCAGCCGGGCGGGTCACCAGCTCGCAGCACAGGGCAGGCTCACGATCAACGCAGATCCAACGGACAGACGTCGCCGCGTCTACAAGGCTGTCGCACGACAGAGACCAACGGACACGCGCGAGATCATTCGCCGTGGTCTCGCCGCAGTCAGTTCAGCGGAGCTGGCGAGCGACCTCTTGCCAGGTCGCCCCGGCGACGCTCTGAGTGCGGCATCGTTGGTCGCGACCAAGCAGGCGCTGCAGCACGACCTCGACGGCGGAGCCTATGAACCGGTGGGCGCTCACCTCGTTGAGGTCCCGAAGGAGTCGGGTGGGGCCCGTCCGGCGGCTGCCATGCGGTACGCCGATCGCCTTGCCTACGCTGCGCTTGTAGCGCAGTGCAGGAGCTCGGTCGAAACTGCACTCGGACACGTCGATCAGGTGCTCTGGCCTCGCGGCTATGACAGAGACAAACAGTGGACATCTCTGGAGCGGTTCGTCTCCAAGGCCGCATCGTCACACGTTCTCTGCGTCGACGTTCAGTCGTTCTACGACTCAATCGACCATGCGGTCCTAGCGGAGTCGCTGGCCGCCGCTGGTTGCCCGACCGATGTTGTCGGGGTCCTTCGCACGTTTCTCGAGAGGATCATGGGAAGGACGCGTGGAATCCCGCAGGGCGTGACACCGTCCGATCCTCTCGCTTCGGTTGTGCTGGCTCCCGTGGACGCCGCGCTTCGCAGACACGGAGTCCCGTTCGTACGCCATGGCGACGACTTTCGCTGCTCAGTCAGTGGACCCGAGGCGGCGGCTGAGGTCGAAGGCATTATCCGAGCGGAGCTTCGAGCGCTTGAACTCCCGATCAACGATGACAAGACGAGGACACTGCGTACGACCTCTTACCTAGAGAGACGACGAGGGATCGCGGAGGCCGTCTCCGCGTACCTCGAAGCACAGGATCTCGATGAGAGAGACACCCAAGTCTTTGGGATTCTCAACGCGTTCGGCGCCGACGAGGAACTTGGGTGGGGCTGGTACCACGGCAATCTCTCGGTCGCTGACATCCTCGGCGCTCCGCTGCAACTTGAACCAGAAGACACGCAGGCACTGCTGGTATTGCTCGATGCCGTCGCAGCGCAAGAGGACCGAATGGCCAAGTGGCGGTCGAGCCGACGCTCCCGACCAGGACCCGGCTCGGGCGCCGCAACGTTCCTGGTTCGCGCTTCAATGAGTCTGCTGGCAGCCTCCGGCGAGGACGATGGGGCCAGCCACCTGGCTCCGTGGCTCGTCGCCCGACCCGAGTACGCCGACGCCTTGTCGACCTACGTCGAGACCGTATCCCCCTTGAACCCGGCAGCAATCGCCGGTCTCCTCAGCCGGATCGAGGGATCCGGTATGAGCTATAGCACCCATTGGCTGAGGTTGTACTCGGCACTCGGACTGTCCGGTGCCGGTGGTGAGTTCGACGAACTTGCGCTCCATCACGCAAGCCAACCCTCACGGGAACGCTTACTGCGCATGAGCGCCGCCCACTTCCTTGCGAGCAATGCCCGTCCGGTGGACGCTGTTGTCGACTCCGTGTTGGACGAAGTAGCGCCTTCGCTACTTGACGACGCGTTGCGCCTGGCGAGGCTGTCTGATGGAGATCGGTTCAAGTCGATGCTCCAGCGGGCTTCCGAGACTGAACGCGTGCTTGCGCTCGCGGCATAGCGATAGTTCGGGCAGGCGAGCTACAAATCACCGTTGCTGCACCGTTCCTCGTCGTGTCGCCGGAGTCTTTGTGACGGCGTCAGTCCCGCGGCTGTTGTCGGATCGTCGGGTCCGATGCCCTCTCGTTTGCGAACTCCCATCCGTGGGGGAGCGTGACGGGACGCAGGGCCCAGCTCTCAACTGCATCGATAACTCGAGGATCGTCTTCGAACCACTCGTAGGAGTACACGTGTGTGTCGGGTCGGAGCCGTCGTAGACGCGCCGTCGGATGGGCGAACTCGGGAGCGAACTGGAGGCGTGCTTCGTACTGCTCTGTCAGTCGCCACGACGCGACTTCGTCGAGGTGGATGGCGGCATGGGCCAAGCTCCAAGTGGACAGGACCTGTGCCGGGCCAAACTGCCGCTCGTGGCTTCGCAGCCTCGACTCGATAGTCCCCGAGCCGACCATCCCGACCTTCAGCGCCGGTGCCTGGGCCCAGTGTGCAAGGTCGAACCTCATCAGGTAGACGCTCCACCGCGCGCTCGCAGATCCCTCCGGTAGGAGGCGTTGCGGCTCCGCCGTGAACGTCTTGCCCGCTCCGCTCATGTGGCCACAATCGCACGTAGGGGTGCGGAATCGGGGGCATCCATAGGCTCCATGATCCCTGCCTCCACGAGGACGCACATCGAGTTGGCGCCGTTCGAACCCCCGCCGTTACTCGCACCGACATGGTTCTTCAGACGGCTCTCACGAACGCCCGACGGTGCGCTGGCCCCCAGACTGGCCCTCGCTTACAGACCCTCGCTGAAGACCGGCGTCAGAGGGTGAGTCGGAGAAACACTGCGAGAAGCACCAACATCGCGAAGGTCGTACCGATTGCGACGCCGTTGAGCAGTCGCCGCACGATCGGGACCCGTCGAGCGGCTGCTGCGGCTGATGCGCCGGCACAGAGGTGGGCTAGAACCCCATACGGGACCCCGCCGAACTGGATGGCCGGGCCAAGAAGCAGCAGACCGGCCGCTGCGCCCGCTACGTGCTGCCCGATCTCGTTGGCCCATTCTTCGAGGGAGCGCGGAGGCGGGCCGTCAATCTCGAGATCACGTCGGTCGCGACGCTCGGCGGTGTTTGCGATCCGCTCCCACACCTCAGCGATTTGGGTGTCGCTCAGTGCTCCCACGGGGAGAGACTCAACCCACTCGCGGAGCTGAAGCCCGGGAACGACCTCGACCCCGTCGAACGCTCGGCGCTCGGCCGTGTCCGACGGCCAGAGCGCAACGGCCGGTCGAACAGGCGCATCACGAGTGATGTGCTTGATGAGACGGCGCGTGTCACCAGTGTTCCGTGCCGCTTGATCTGCTGCTTTCTGCAGTCGCTCCTCCCATCGGTGGTCGCTCCACTCCGTTCGGCCCCCCTTGGTTTCAACTACAACCACCCCGGCCGGTCCGATCAGCACATGGTCGATATCCCCTTGCTTGAACTTGACGTTGTTGACGAGCTCCCAACCCTGCCCGCGAAGACCACGTAGCTCTTGGGCAGTCCATTGTTCGGCGAACCGCCCGAGTTGCAGGTGACCGACCCCGCTCATCTGCCAAACGCCAAGCACGCCGATCCAGACGACCGTCGCTGTCCATGCGCCCACACAGAACTCCCGGTAGCGATCGAAGACCGGCCACCAAAGGTTCGCCAGCACGAACAGCCAGAGCGCAAGTAGGTAGAGCCAGAGCCGCCAGTTGGAGCGCAGGTACTCCAGCTGTTGCTCTGCTGCACGACGGCGCAGGTAGGCACCTGCGCGCCGGTCGCTTGCTAGCGCTCGCCGACGCCGCTCAAGACCATTCACGCCTTCCGACTCCTAACCGCCGACGAGTGCGTCGACAGGAGGTCAACTCCAGGGTCGGTAGTCACTCGGTTCGCTCCTCAGCAACGGCCCGGGCGTCGACGTATCGCCGAGCGGGTCGGAGCCAGGGGGCGCTTCGGCCTCTGCGGGCACCGAAAGAGCAGGGGGCTCGTCGTCGCCGGTCAGCGTGTCCGGTTCAGGTGCCGGCGTCGGCCGGCTGATCTTCGGTGCCTTCGGCGACCAAGCGGTGAGGTCCTGGATGACGGTGCCGTAGAAGTCGGTGATCAGGGCGAGCACGGAGTCGATGAAGCCCTGCGCGGCGCGTCCGGTCTTGCGGGCGACCCCCATCTCCCGCGTCAGGGACAGTCGGAAGCGAACCGGGTCCTTCTTGTCATCGCCGAGGAGGCAGTCCTTGTCGTCGCGAACCTGCTCGAGCGTCGCCGTGGTCGCTGACCGAGCGTTCTTGGCGAAGGCCTCGACCACCAGCCGTCGATCGACGTCACCGTCTAGCTGACCGGCGAGCCATGTGCACCGAGCGCGCCCGCCCCGGTCGTCCGGAGCGGTGACGCTGACCGCTGCGGTGATGCGCCGGGCTCGGAGGTCGACGGACAGCTCCAGATCACCGACCGTGTTGGGGATGCGTAGAACACCGTCGAGGAGGCCGTCGCTTGTCAGGCGATCGACCAGGTACTGCACGCGCTTCGGTACTTCCCGCTGAGCAGCTGGGAGCTGTTGCGTGACGGGCTGACCGATGTCGGCCTCGAGTCGCAGCGCTGCGAACCGCAGGAGCTGGTCCCACCGCTGGGCGATGTCCCGGGCGGCCGGGTCGTTCCGTCGGAGCGCGTGGTCCCGGGCCGCGTCTCGAACTGCCACCCACTCGGGGCCCATGTCGTCGAAGGCGGTGGCACCTGAGTTCGGATGGCGGAGGTAGCGGATGAGCTCGCCCAGGATCCAGGCCTGGTCGGGGTCGTCGACGCCGTGGTGCTCCTTGATGACCTCGCACATCGACAGCAGCGCCGTCCACGAGTAGTGGTGGACCTTGACCTTCGAGTTCGTCCGAACCTTGAGCCCCTCGGTCGGATGCGAGTCCTTCGACGGGGCGATCTCGTTCGAGACCGTGACGACCGCATCGAAGTTCTGCTCACGGGCGATGTCCCAGTACCCGTTGATCTGATCGGCATCAAGGGTTGCCGTGCCGGTCTTGACCTCGACCAGAGCGGTCCACGTCGACTTGCCGTAGGACACCTGCACGAGTCCGTCGGGCCGCGAGGCGTTCTTGCCGGTGCCCAGCTTGAACGGGACCTCGGTGTAGCAACGGACCTCAGCCCGCTGGGCCTTGGACGCCCCCAACGGCGAGAACATCGCCGTAGACAGGTCGCGCACGGCCTCCACGACGGCCAGCATCGCCGAGGTCGCCCGAGTTTCCGCTTCTTGCTCCGACCCGATGCCCGAAACAGGGATCAGTCGTGCTCGCTGCCATTCCGCCATCTGTCCCACCCCGCCGTTGACTCCGCCACACGATACGGCCGTCGTGTGACGGGCACGGCGACCCTGCTCGCCGACAGCAGGGCCTCGCCGTGTACGTCGAGCGCAAGCCAGACGTCGGGAACGGTGATGCCGAGCCGGTCTGCGATGGCGGCGACCGGGACGACGACTCGTCGCCGGAGCTGCACGGACTCGAGCTCGCCGGTGCGGACGAGTTCGTAGGCGGTGGAGCGGCTGACGCCGAGGAGGTTGCCGGCCTCCGTGACGGACAGGGTGAGGAAGTCGATTGGTTCTCATGCCCTACAAGGCCTTTTGAGAGGGCAAAACCTCACGCGGGCCGACCAGATTTCTTCTGAGAAGATCCGGTCCGTGGAGTCCGGGACGACCACGCTCGGTAACGCGGTAAGGGGCCGGAGGCGGGAGCAGGTTCCCCGTCAGGGGAACCTGCAAGGGTGTGTTTTCTGGAGGGGTTCTGCGGGATCGCGTGATCGTCCGGATGGGGTGGTCGACTTACGCTACGAACCGTGCTGGCGACGAGGGTCGCCGATGAGGCGGGAGATGGTCTCGGCGGCGAGGGCGTCGGTGGCGGGCAGCGTGTGGCTGTAGATGTTCAGGGTGGTGGCCTTGTCCCGGTGGCCGAGGCGGGCGCTGATGGTGGCGACGGGCGTGCCCGACTGGCCGAGCTCGGTGGCGGTGAAGTGGCGCAGGTCGTGGAGGCGGACCGACTCGAGGCCGAGCGTCGCCCGCAGCCGGCCGAAGCGGTTGGTGCAGACGTCCGGTCGCCACGGGGTGGCGAAGTCGGGCTCCTCGCTGAACAGGAACGCATCGTCGTCGAGGCGCACGCCGACCCGCAGCGCCAGCTCCCGGCAGCGCAGCTGGTGCTGGGGCAGCAGCTCGAGCGTCGACGCATCGATGGCCACCCGGCGGGACTGGTGCGTCTTGGTCGCCTTCTCGACGATGTCCCGACCGACGTGGGCGATGTTGCGGCGGATCAGCAGCTCGCCGGTGTCCCACGAGACGTCCTTCCAGCGGAGCGCGCAGCCCTCGCCTCGCCGGCACCCGGTGGTGGCGAGCAGCCACAGGTAGACGCCGAAGTCGGGCTCCTCGTCGAAGGCGGCTGCGAGCAGGTCGCGCACCTGGACGACCGAGGGTGGAGACACCTCGGAGTGGCCGGCCGACGGGGGAGTGGCGTCCCTCGCCGGGTTGCGGGCGATGACGCCCCACTTGCGCGCCTGGTCGAGTGACTGGCGCATCACCGTGTGGCAGATCCGGACCGTACGGCCCGACAGCGGGCGACGACCGACACCACCGGACAGACGGAGCCGGGCGTAGAACTCGTCCAGCTCCATGGTGCGGATGCTCGCCACCTTCCGGTCGCCGAACGCCGGCACCACGTACTGCCGAGCGATCCACGCGTAGTTCGACACGGTCGATGGCTCGACCGTCGTCGCCTTCAGCTTCAACCAGCGGTCGAGCAGCTCGGCCATCGTCATCGGAGCCGAAGGGGTCCAGCGACCCTCGCCGGCCTCGACGACCATCCGGGCCAGCTCCTGGTCCGCCTCCGACCGTGTCCCTCGGACCGTGCGCTCGAGGTAGCGCTTCTTCCCGTCGGCCGATCGGCCCAGGAAGACCTTGAGGCGCCAGGAGTCGGCGCCTCGCTGTTGCAGGTGACCTCGCATCGTTCTCGCTCCTCCGTGCAGGGACCGCCGGCGGATTGCCAACGGATTGCCAAGAGGGGAACGGTGCGAGGTGCGGACCAGGTCCCGTACCCGATGACCTGGTCTTTCCAGCGCGCCCGAAGGGACTCGAACCCCTAACCTTCTGATCCGTAGTCAGATGCTCTATCCAATTGAGCTACGGGCGCAGGGTGAGCCAGCGTAGCCGACCTCTCCGGAGCTCGGCCAAGCGTGGACCGACGTCACGTTTCAGCGCTTCGGCTTGTGGGGGCCGGCGGGGAGCAGGGTGGACACGTCGCTGGTCTGGGAGAAGCCGTCCGGGTCGGCGACGACGATGCGCAGCCCGGGCCCGCCCAGCTCGAGCGCCACCCGCAGGCACGCGCCGCACGGGTGCGTGAGCTGGCCGTCGGTCCGCGGGGCGACCAGGGCGAGGGCGACGGGGGTGCCGGCGTCGGTGGCGACGGCGGAGAACAGCGCCACCCGCTCGGCGCACATGGCGAGACCGAGGGAGACGTTCTCGACGACGGCCCCGAGGAGAACCTCGCCGGTGTCGGTGCGCACGGCCGCGCCCATGGCGAAGCCGGAGTACGGCACGTGCGAGCGGGACCGGGCGCCGGCCGCTGCGGAGATCAGATCAGCGTCTTCGGCCACGGCGATCCCTCCGGTCACTTCGGCGTGCAGATGACGACCGGGATCTCCCGATCGGTGCGCTGCTCGTAGCCGGCGTAGCCCTTGTAGCTCTGGACGATGCGGGGCCACAGCGCGGCGCGCTCGTCGCCGGTTGCCTCGCGAGCCACGGCGTCGAACGTGCGGCCGCCCATCGTGATCGTGACCTCCGGGTCGGCCTTCAGGTTGAGGTACCAGGCCGGATGCCGGTCGTCGCCGCCCTTCGACGCGACGAGGACGATGTCGCCGTTCTCCTGGATCGGGGCGGTGAGCATCGAGGACCGGCGCTGGCCCGACTTCCGTCCAGTCGTCTCCAGGATCAGGGCCGGCATCCCTGCGACCGTCCCGCCCAGCCGTCCCTTGGACGCCTCGAACAGGTTGCGGTGCACCACGTTCGCGATCTTGAAGCCGGCATCGATCAGGGCGTTCTTCACGACCGCAGCGTAGGTGCCCCTGCGGGAGCCGTCTGGCGGAACGCCCAGGACCTCCGTCATGCAGCCGCCGGCTGGCACCCGTACCGTGTCGACGACCACCAAGGGGGCAGTGCATGCGGGTCGGGACACCCACGGAGACCAAGACGGCCGAACGACGGGTCGGCCTGACGCCGGTGAGCGTCCGGGAGCTTGCCGCCCACGGCCACGAGGTGCTCGTGCAGTCCGGGGCGGGCGCGGGCATCGGAGCCAGCGACGAGGAGTACGCCGGCGCGGGGGCGACGATCGTCGGGTCGGCCGAGGAGGTCTTCGAGGCCGAGCTGATCGTGAAGGTCAAGGAGCCCCAGGCGCCGGAGCGGGCGATGCTGCGCAGCGACCACATCCTCTTCACCTACCTCCACCTCGCCCCCGACCCGGCCCAGGCCGACGACCTGGTGGCGAGCGGCGCGGCGTGCATCGCCTACGAGACCGTCACCGACGACCACGGCCACCTGCCGCTGCTGGCCCCGATGTCCAAGGTCGCGGGGCGCATGTCGGTCCAGGCCGGTGCCAACTGGCTCGAGTCCGCGCACGGCGGTGCCGGCATCCTGCTCGGCGGCGTCCCGGGCGTCGCCCCGGCAGAGGTGACGGTCATCGGCGGCGGCGTCGTCGGGGAGAACGCGATCCAGATGGCGGTCGGCCTCGGCGCCAACGTCACCGTGCTCGACAAGGTGCCCGCGGTGCTCGACCGGCTCGACGCCCGCTTCCCGGCGATCACCACCGTGCACTCCACCCGGGCGGCGCTGGAGCACCACGTGGTGGGCAGTGACCTGGTCATCGGTGCGGTGCTGGTGCCGGGCGCGAAGGCCCCGAAGCTGGTGACCGCCGAGATGGTGAAGCAGATGCGCCCGGGTTCGGTGCTCGTCGACGTGGCCATCGACCAGGGCGGCTGCTT
>DMTU01000240.1:10697-11103 GCA_003476595.1 Acidimicrobiaceae bacterium
TACTGCGTCGCCAACATGCCCGGCGCCGTCGCCCGCACGTCGACCCATGCCCTCAACAACGTGACGCTGCCCCACGTGCTGGCCCTCGCCGACCTCGGCCTCGCCGGGGCGCTGGCGGCGGATCCCCACCTGCGCCGCGGGCTGAACGTGCTCGACGGCCAGATCACCGAACCGGCCGTCGCCGAGGCGCTGTCCCGCCCCCACGTCCCGGCCGAGGACGCGCTGCGCGCCCGCGCTTGACCGCCGTCAGGCGCCGACGAGATCGGCCGGGTCCACCACCTGGCGGGTCGGCAGGCGGGAGGACAGCAGGACGGTGAGCACCGAGGCGGTGAGGGCGAACACGATCGGCACGATCTGGCCGTCGCTGGCGTCGGCCAGGAAGCCGGCCGTGGTCGGGCCGAGCAGG
>DMTU01000129.1:0-2489 GCA_003476595.1 Acidimicrobiaceae bacterium
CGTGGAGGTAGTCGCCGACGGCGGTGAAGAACTGATGCGAGATCGGGACCACGCGCTGGTGGCCGCCCTTGCCCTCCTCGATGAACAAGCTCCGGTCGCCGACCCAGATGTCACCGAGGCGCAGGCCCAGGGCCTCGCAGCGGCGCAGGCCGCCGAACACCATCGCTGCGACCATCGCCCGATCCCGAGCGGTGCGCAGAGCGGTGAACAGTGCGTCGACCTCGCCCGGCGACAAGATCTGCGGGAGCCGTTTGCGGACCCGGACGAGCGGGACGGTGCGGGTCTGGCGGCCGCCGCCCTTGCGAGTTGCGAGGCCACGCGGGACCGGGTTGGCGTCGACGCCGGCATCACCCCGGGCGACGAGGTAGGCGTAGAAGCCCGACACCGTCGACAACCGGCGAGCGATCGTCGCCGGCGCCAGACCAGACTCGCCGTCGACGATGCGCACCACCGTTCGGTCGCCGCGCTGGTGGGCGAGGAAGTCGAACACGTCCGCCGCCACGACATCGACCGGGGCCTTGTCGATCACGGTGAAGAACGTCTTCAGATCATGGGCGGTGGCCCGCACCGTGTTCGGCCGGCATCTCCCCGCCACGAACTGGAGGTAGCCATCGACGAGTGGATCACCCAGCGCGTAGCGGGTCTCTCCTGATGGCGACGACGAGCGGATGAGACACGGGAAACGGTTCATGCCCGCAGCCTCAACGGCGCCTGTGAGATGTACGGGGATACCTCAACGATCACCCGTGTATTAGGCGTTCTCTGGTGCCCTCTTCGTCTGGGACCGGGTCGCCAGAGGCGCTTGCGAACCGGCACTATGCGCGCCCCTTCCCGGAGGCGTGTGTGGCCGGTCAGCCGAACGAGCGGTTGATGACTGCGACGGTTGTGCCGTTGGCGTCGACGAAGCTGAGGTCTGCGGACTCCGTGTCGGCTGGGAGGGTGAACGCTACGAATCGTGGGCCGTCGGGGCGGTCTTCACGTGCGACCGTGTCCACGACGAAGGGCTCAGCCCCATCGGGCTGCACTTGGACTGTGCGGATGGTTGGGTGGAAGGTTCCGTAGACGCCCCATGGCGTGGCGGAGCGCTCGACCCCGAGACGGGAGTGTCCGACGTCGGCGCGGCTCGGGTCCTGGAGCCAGGTCTGCTCGTCGTGGGGCGCGCAGGCTGTCGCAGACGTCGGGGGTTCGCCGTAGACGACTCCGCCGGCGTTGAGCTCGGCGCCGGGGCGGTTGATCTCCTCGGCGACCAGAACGACTCCGGCCGTGACTGAGGGGCAACCGTCGATGACGGCATCGGTGGGGAAGAGCCACCATTCGCCCGACGCCGCTTCCCCGGTCATCAGCGCCCGATCGGTGGGTAGCTCGACGATGGCGTCCTCGTTCTGGGCCATGAACGCCGCCGCCGTCCCAACAGCGATGAGCGCAGCAGCCGTGATCGCGACAACTCGACGCCACCGCCGCCGTACAAGCAGAGGAGCGTCGTGAACGATCGGCTGGTCGGCGACGGTTCGGAGCGTGTGGCGAAGGCGGTCGCCGAGTTCGGCCTCCAGGGTGTCCAAGTCGGTGTTCATCGGTCGAACTCCTTGCGTAGGCGGAGGAGGGCCCGGCGCAGGTCCGAGCGCACTGTGCTTTCTGGGCGCCCGAGCAGTTCTGCGATGTCCACGAGAGACAGGTCCTCGTATAAGCGCAACACGACGACGGTGCGCTGGGTCTCGGAGAGCTGCTGCACGGCGTCCCATGTCTCGTCGACGATCGGTTCACCGACGAGCACTTCCGGGCGTGCTGGTAGTTGTCGGCCGGAGCGGCGGTGCAGGTCGGCGGCGCGGTTCACGACTGCCTGGCGGAGGTAGGCGCGTGGCGATCGGACGTCGTTCCAGGACTGGGCGAGCGATGCGAAGGCGGTCTGGGCGAGATCTTCCCCGTCGCCACGGCTGCCGGTCAGCAGGTACCCGAGGCGCACGAGTCCCTCGTACCGCTCCACGTACAGCGTCTCGAGCGACTCGTCGAGTTCTTGTCCTGCCTCGGCTCTCACAACCACATAGTCGTGCAGCGCGCCCTGAACGTTGCACCCATCACCGCGACACCCGACTCGGCATCGTCGGAGATGTGCCGTTGCCCGGCCGGTCGGGCTCGCCGGCGCTGAGCTCGGGAAGCCGCCCCGATGAACCGCTTCTCTGGTGGGCGGTGCGCGGACGAGCCGGCCCTATGCGTCAGCAGCGTCGCTCCGCCGGAGGGCGGGGACCATCGCACTGCCGCACCGGCAACGGCTCGTCAGCGGCTACAGCCGCTCTCCGGCGCACGCCTTCCCGGCAGCGCTCGACGCACTCGAAGGAGTCCTCGACGCCTGTGAACGGCTGACGTCAACGCCTGTCATCTTCGGCGCCCGGCTGCATGCGCTGCCGGTCGGCGCCCCCGAGCTGCCACCTGGTGGTCTCGGCTCGCTACGGCAACCCGTCGGGCGGTGAGGGCGTACGCGTGCCGGGGAAGAT
>DMTU01000129.1:2622-9664 GCA_003476595.1 Acidimicrobiaceae bacterium
GCGTACGCGTGCCGGGGAAGATCCCGAGGTCGGGAAACAGCTCGTATGCCGGCTGCCACTCGGTGTCTGCTGGGGGTGGTTGCGGGCCGAGGATTCTGGACCGGATGGGGTGGTCTCGGTCCGGGTACTCCGCCTGGACTGCGTCCACCGACCGCAGGAAGCTCTCGATCTGAGCGGGCGCGGCGACGTCCGAGGCTTCCACGACAGCGCCATACAAGGTTGATTCGTCGTAAAGGCTCCACCGGATCGTCGAATCCTCGAGCAGCTCAGCGAAGGCCATCACCTGCGAGTGGTCGCGCCCGGGCGGCGGCGGTGCTGGGTCGAGCTGGCGGTCGACGTGCCTGCGCCACGTCGCGAAGGTGGTGTCCCAGTTCGGCTCGGTCTCGTCGTCCATCAACGTCTTGACGTGTCTCGTGAACCGGTCACGCTTGCGCAGGCCCGCGTCGCCCATCCAGCCGACAGCGGTGCGGGTGTACTTCCGGAGGTTGGGATCAGCGGCGAGTCGATCACCGAGGTAATGCTCCAGAGCGAACAGCGCCGCCCACGCGGTATCAAGCTCAGCGCCGGTTGGGTTGTGGCCGGCATGGATGACACGGTGGCGAAGCCGCACCAGGTTTCGCAGGTAGTCGCCCGCGGGTGACACCGCTGAGGCGTCCCAACCACCACCGATCCGGGGTGCGATGAACCGGGCCACCCTTGCGGTGTGGCCTTGCTTGCGGTCGAAGTACGCGACCACCTCCGCTGGGTCGACATGCTCCTCCCACAGCATGCTCATGAGGATCGTGTCGAGCAGGACCTCGCCGGAGGTGGCGAGGGCGAGCAGCGTCATGCGCGGGTTCCCATCGAAGTACCGCTGCACGAAGGCTTCCCGGCGGAGGTCTGTGTAGAGGAAGAAAGGGTTGGCATCGAGGGCCCGGCTGTGCGCCACATCGAGCTTGGCCAGTGTTTCGTCGTCGTAGGTCTCCGCTGCGACTCCCAAGGCCGCCGGCGGCGCGCTCCGAGGCACGAACCAAAGGACTGATTCTTCGACCTCCGGCTTGCGCACCGGTTGGCCCGGGATGTGCTTGAACGCCGTGGCGCGAAAGGTGGGCACCGAGATCGGAAGCGTCTCTCGGGCGATCAGACGGATGGGCTCCTGCGTTGCCACGGCGACAGCACGCTGCACCCGCCGGACGTGCTCCAGCGCAACGTCAAGCGCGGCCTCGATCTCCTCCTCGGTGACGCCGGTCTCCGGCACCATCACCTCCATGACAGTTACGCCCGGGCGCAACGGGCTCTCCGGGTCACTCAAGAGCGCGATCTCGGGTGGTGCCTCCGATGGGTCCACGTCAGCCATTACCGCAGAGGCATACGTCAGCAGCTCTGCGGTGGCGGTCGAAAACGGATCCATGTGCGGCGTCAGCTGATGAACCACCAGCGAGCTACGGAACGTCACACCCCGAACAAGGTCGTCGAACCGATCGACCTCCGCGTCTGTCTTCGGCGCGACCGAGCGCCAGCCGTGGGGAAGTCCGATCGAGTGCGGGAGCGGCAGGAAGAACCACAGTCCGCTGACCTCCAGCGGTTCGGACGCGGGGTCGAAATCGTCTACGCCTGCGTCTTCGTCCGCTCCGCTAGGACCTTCCGACGTCATGCCGGTGGGTCGATCTTCGTCAGGCACTCACCATCTCCCCGCTCATGTACTACGACACTGCCAGACCTTCAGGGACGGGCGGCTGTGGGCAAACCCACAGCGGCGGCCCCGGTTCGAGGCGGTCTCGCCTGTCGGCGGCCACCGGAACCTGCCCGGACACTGCGTGCCCGGGGACGCCAGCACGCAGCGTGGGGCGCTAGCCCGGGTGAACGGTGATAGCCGGCGAGGATCGTGCCGCACGAGCCGGCAGTCGGGGCGGCTGCCGTTCTGGGCAGCCAGCAACGCCGTCAGCGACGTCCTCGACTGCCCGGTAACTACGCCCGAGGTGAACCGGGCAGTCACCGACCGCGCCGGGTCCGTTCTCGGCTGCCCAGAACGGACGAGGGGGCCGGACCGAGGGGCCGGTCGCGGACACGATTCGAGGCCCCCGGTCGCCGGTGGCTTGTCGCAGCTATCTGGCGTTCTCCAGCCGCAGCGCGAGCGGCCCGACCGAGTGGCGGTCACGGTCTGTGGCCAACTGGCCGGAAGCGCGCGCTCGGACACGCCGCGGACCACCGCCGAGCCCATGGCCGCCAGCGCGCGAATCTCGGTGTCCCGAACAGATCATCGGAACAGGCGTAGCGTTGGTGACGGTGCTCGACGGCTACGAGGCGTTTGGCGATCCGGACGGCGAGCATGTGCTCGGACGAGCGGCCACGGCGGCGCAGCGCGATGCCGAGAGCACCCACGCTGCCCTGCAGCGCACCCACTTCCACGAGATCGTCCTCGGAGATCGTGCCGGCCGGTACCTCAGCCACTGCCACGGCGCGGACGACGGCGGCGTCGGCCACGTCCACCCCGGCGAGCAGGTGTTCCCCGCCCGAGCCGACGGAGGCAACTGGCAGCAACTCGGCCCGTCTCTCGGCACCGCCACGCCCGCACCGGTCGCTGCGAACGCACGCCGGGTCTTCGAGACGCTTGCGCAGCGCCGACCCGCCGACCACGAGCTCGTGCGCTGGCGACTGCGCCTGTTCTGCGGCTGCGTCGTCGAGCGCTCCGCCCACCTCAGCCACAAGGCCGCGGCAGCAGCGTTCACGCTGAGCCGCTGCCCGAGCTGCGGCATGGACCCCTCAGCGATCGTCGCTGCCCGGGCCGTCGGACAGGTCGGCGATTCACCTGCCGTCCCCGCAGTACCGGGACCGGACACAGCAGCGCGGGCCCGGCTCGAGCGGGCACGCGCCGAGGTCCTTCGCCTCGAGCGCAAGCTCGGTGGCGCCGAACCGACGTCGTAGCGTCCATCGGCCTCGCCACGCGACGGACTCGGCCTCGCCGAGCGAGCACCTCCGGGATCTGGTCGAGATGGGACGATGTCGGCGAAGCAACGGACCAGGCCCTCGCGGTCGCCTGACTCACAAGCCGTGCGCCGCCATGCAAGCGTTCCGATCCGCATCGGTCGACCAGTTCTCCATGCAGCCGGCTCGCACGTGGTCCTCGTTCAACGCGTCCACCCGATCCTCCTCGATCTCGGAGTCATCGGGGCCGAGGTCAACGCAACCGATGTACTCGTTGCACTCGTAGATCAGGTCCTCGCTGCTCCCCGGCGGGCCGGCGTCGGCTTTGTCGTGCGCACTGATCGGGGGCTCGTCGATGCAGACCTGGACATCACAGATCTCAGGCTCTCCGCCGAAGCGGTCCTGGAGCTCGTCGTTCTGCGCTGGGTAGTCGCTCCCGCCGCAGCCGGCCAGGAGGCTGGCGACAGCGAGGCCGGCCCAGGTGCGCGCCCGCCGGCGACGTCTGGCCATCGTCGTCCATGGTACCACCGATCGCAGCCGAGGCAGGTGGACCGGGGGTCAGGGAGTCTCGTTCATCGGCCGGACCGGCCCGATGGCTCTACTTCGATCGAGCGATGTGGCGACGTTGTCCGGACGTGATTCGTACGCTCCGGGGGTCGGCCTTGGTTCGGCTGAGTCCTCGCAGGGTGGCCTGACGGACGTCCGACCTGGTCATGGTCTTCCGGACCACTCCGCCGCCGCCGGCGCTCGACTTCTGCTCCGCCATGATCACGTCTCCTGTTCGTTGATCCGCAGTGTAAGCACGTACGTCACTGGCGTGACGCAGCCCCGGATCACGGCTCGTCATCGAACCACTGCAGCAGCTCGACCAGCACTCGGCCGACCAACAGTGCGGCCAGCGTATGGTCCCGGCGTGCGTCCTCGCTGTCGAGCGAGTTGTCGAGATCCGACGTGCTTGCGGTCACCACGCCGACGATGCGGCCACCCGCATTGACCACCGGCGCGGCGGCAACGGCGGCCAACCTCCGGAACCGCTGTTGCTGCTCCTCGTCAAGCCCGTACGTCGAGCTGGAGACGTCGGCACCGGTCACGAGGACGTAGTCTCCGGACTCGTAGGCGGTGCCCGTGGCGCCCTGGCCGATGCGCCACGTCGTTGCATTGTGGGCATCGGGCGGCGCCAACACGGCTCGGAGTACGCCGTCCTCTTCGTCGAGCAGGTACAGGCGGAGTTGGCAACCAGCCAGCGGCTCGTCGGCCGCAGTGGTCCAGTCGAACACTGCCTGAAGCGACATGTTGCCCGCCACGTAGTTGAGCGTCCCGGTGACGTCTGGATCCTGAGCTGAAGGCGCCGGTGCGACGTCTTCCGTGCTGGCGATCTCACGGCTGACGTCGTCGACGGTGGTCGCGGCATCTGCCGCAAGTGCGGCAGCGTCGCGCTCGCGCAGTGTGATCTCACCGCCGCCGGGGAGCTTCATCTTGTGCACCCGCGGCAGCACGACGGCGACAACGACCAGCACGGCGCCGACGACGACGAGGGTGCTGGCGAAGACCTCGTCCTCCTGGAACGCCAACGCGGCGCCGCCAAGGCTGCACAAGCCCACGACGCCCACGATGAAACGACCTACGCCGTCGGGACCGCCGTCATCCGCCATGCGGGCGCGACCGTACCGAATGGATTGCGGTCACCGTGGCTGAAGAGGCGACTGGGCGGAGGCGCCACCGTCACCGGACGCGGTTCAAGCCGACCGGGCCGGCCCGCAGAGGTGGAACCACGGCACCCCGGGCGTAGCGGCCGCTCCGTTGCGATCGGGGCGAGCCGCCACGCCCGCTGCTTGTCGGCGCGCGGGGTTGCCGCTCAGCTCCGGTTCACGGCCCGTGCGCCGAGTGCCGTGCGCGCCTCCCCGAGCACGGGTCTGGCGCCATGACCCACACGACATTCGCTCCACCCCACCATCGGACCATGTTGGCGACGATGCACGAGATCGCTGCGGACCTCGACCGTCCCACCAGCACGATCCGGCACTGGGCTTCAGGCGACCGCAGCGACTTCCCGCCCGCCGTCCGGCTTCCAAACCGTGCCCTCGTCGTGCACGTCACCGACCTGCGCGACTGGTATGAGCTCCTCGCCAGCAGCGGTACGTCGACTGACCGCGATCGGCACGGTGCCCGGCACGGCGTGCGGCGATTGAAGCATGGCGACCACTCGTCACGAGTCCGGTGCATGACAACGCAACCGAACCCCAACGACCCGTCCTGGCTCACGCTGGCCGAGTTCGCCTCGACCGTGCGCCAGTCCTACAGCACCGTGTCCCAGTGGTGCCGCCGCGGGGGCGGGGACTTCCCGGCGCACGTGCGGCTCCCGAACAACAAGGTCCTCATCCACGTCGACGATCGCGACAAGTGGCTCCGGGAACGCCGGTCATGAGCGGCCGTCACGACAACGATGACCCGACGTCCAGCCGCCCCGACGAGGCGCTCCTCCTGCCCCGCGACGCCAAGGTCAAGGGCCCGTGGTTCGAGCAGCGCAAGACCCGGGACGCCAGACCCGGCAAGTGGCGGGCCAAGTGGGAGGTGCACCAGCCCGGCATCGATCGGCCGGTCAAGGCCAGCGAGGGGGGCTTCGCCACGAAGAAGAAGGCCATGGCGTGGGCGGAAAGGCTTCAGCAAGCCGACCATCGCGCCGATGGGTGGGCGCTCGATCGGAATGGCAGGCCGATCCAGTACGTGACCGCCCGGAACACTGGGCCGACGGTTGCTGAGGACGTTCAGGCCTTCGTCGCTCAGGTCGGGCGTGTCTGCTGGAAGGACGACGGCACCTTCAGCAAGAACACCGGGGTCCTCGTCCGGTTGGTGGCGCACCTGGTAGACGAGCCTTCCCGTACTGCGGCGCTCCTCAAGGCCTGGGAAGACCAGACCCACCGAGGCAAGTCCAGGCCCGAGCCCGTGTCGGACATCGAGTGGGCCGGTCGCTATCTGCGTGACGCGTTCCTGCCTCGCAAAGCCATCAACCTCTCCGATCTCGATCTCGGGTTGCTCCGGGGTCGCGCCTGGCTGCTCGAGCACTCGCTGCGCCGTGATCAGGCGCGCGTCGATGGTGCGTACAGCGCACTGCACCAGCACCTCCACTTCGATGCTGCCGGCGAGTCGCGCCCAGCCAACACCGCCCGCGTCTACTGGGGAACCGTCGGCCGGTGGTCGCGGTGGCAGGTGGCCCGCGGCGCGTTCCCTTCCGACCCGACCGTCCACTTCGAGTCGGCGAGACGAGACCCCGATGAGGAGCGGGTGGATCCCGACCGGGTCCCGTCACAGCCCCAGGTCTGGCGGATCGCGCTCGAGATCGCGACGCGCGCCGGCCGCATCGTCGAGGGGATGCTCGTCCTGGTGACTGCGTACTGCGCGCTCCGGATCGGCGAGGCGTGCGACCTGCGGAGACGCCACGTGCGGTTCGAACCGGCGGCCGCCGGCGGGGGCGCCTGGATCACGGTCCGCCACCAGTGGGCTCCGCCGGGCGAGGACGGGACGCCCCGGAGCGACGCGCCGAAGGGCTACGAGTCCGAGTCTGCGGGACGGAGGACGCCCTACCTGCGGAGTCGCGTCGCCCTGCTCCTGCGCTTCTACATGCGGTGGTTCGTGGACGACGATCCCGACGCACCGCTGTTTCCGGGCAAGCGCGCCGCCCGGGTGGACCCGGACACGTTCCGCCGGGACCTGTGGAAGCCGACCATCGCGGAGATGTTCGAGTCGTCCACCGACCCCCTGCATGACCTCGACATCCACGACCTACGCCGTGCCGGGATGACCATGTGGCTCCGGCAGCGGGTGTCGAACCCGAGGGTGGCGTCGATGGGGGGTTGGAAGAGCCGCAAGGTGATGCTGGACGTGTACGAATCCGTGCTACCTGACGACGAGGAGCTCAGCGTCTCCCAGATGGAGAACCGGCGCGGATCGCAAAGGATCTCCCGGCCGGCCCCGGAGATGTTCGACGCCGATCGGCGCGAGCTGGCGAGCATCATGTGGAAGTTCCACGCCGTGCTGCGTAGGGAGGGGCGTGCGAAGGACACCGGCCGTCCCTGACGGCACCGATCGGTCGGCACTACATCCGAGGAACAGGTAAGAGGCCGGCCCGTACGGGCCGGCC
>DMTU01000129.1:9728-10312 GCA_003476595.1 Acidimicrobiaceae bacterium
CGGCCCGTACGGGCCGGCCTCTTCGTCACGCCGCGGCGTCGAGCTCGGCGAACAGCAGCGCCAGGGCGGATCTGATGAGCGAGAGCGAAGCAGTGGACGAACGCACCAACAGGGCTCCCTCGGTCGTCGCCGCATCCAGATCGGCGAGCGCACGGGTTGCTGCTTCAGCGTCGGACAGGGAGCGCAGGGCGAGGTCCATCGCGGACACCGTGTCGTCGATCGTGTCGATCGGTTCGGGGATGCGGTTCATGGCCGATCGCAGCGCCAGGGCGGCGTCGGCGAGGCGCTCCCGCAGGATCATCTCCTCAGCCGGTACGGGTGAAGCGGTCATGGCGTACTCCTCAGTTGGGATGCGGGCGGACGGTCCGCCCGCATCACGCACCGGTCGGCGCCATCTCCAGGCACGCAAGCGCTTGTTGTCAGGTCGTTCACCCACAACACGGCATGCACAGCAACGAATCACAACAACCCTGGGACGAATGCAAGATGGCGAAGGATCTGCTCGCCGCCCTCCTCGCCCTACCTCGCACCCCGCTCCTGACCACCGAGTTCCCAGCGGGTGCTGGGCTGTACCTGCACTGGAT
>DMTU01000129.1:10336-28049 GCA_003476595.1 Acidimicrobiaceae bacterium
TGCACTGGATCGGCTCAACGCGTCCGGACATGATCGAGCGCCTGGGCGTCGCAGCCCAGGGCGAGGTCCCCGCCTACTGCGGGAGTACCGGCACCGGCCTGCGCGCGCGGCAAGGACGCCACAAGCTCAACCTCGCCGACCTGCCCGGCGTGGACCTGAACGAGATCTGGGTGTCGACGCTGCCGTGCGCGTCACGCGCCTCGGCCCTGTTCGGAGAAGCCGTGGTCTTGGACCGGCTGCGTCCTCCGCTGAACTCGCTCGGCGGGTGGGGCAGCATGACGCCCGGGAGGCGACGCGCCGGGCAGGTCGCCTCACCCGTCGACGCGTTCTGGGCGCCCGGCCGGAGCTGGGCCAGACCTCCGAGCCTCACAGACCAGATCCGTGCTCGCTGCCAGGTCATCGCTGCCCTCGCTCGCATCGACCCGGCCGGACCGCGATGGCCCAAGCTCGTCAAGGAACCGGCGTAGCGGAGACCCGCCACTCGACCCCGATGAGGTCCCCACGTTCCGCTCACGACAGCCGGCGTGGCGGCGCGGACCGGCCGGCGCCGTCCAGAGCGTGGTGCAGGACCACTCGGTTCCCCTTGCCGTCCTCGTGCATGGATGGCCCGCACACGCACGTCAGCGTGACGCCGTCACGAAGCCGCAGCGGTGGGCCGGGCTTGATCAGCACTTCGTGGCGGACGGCGTCGCCGACCGGGACCACATGCGTCAGGTGCTGCGCCGGCTGGTGCACGACGGCCCAGCCCGGCATCGGTTCGTCCTCGGAGTCGTTCACGGCTCGAGCGTGTGCTGAGCCCGATCCCGTGCACTCGCAGGAGACACGACCCTGGTGGTCGGCCGGTCGTCGCGTCCGGCAGATCGTTGAGGGGCCGGGCAGTCAGTCCGGGGGGAGTCTGAAGTAGACGACACCCCGCCGGAGCCGCTGCGCTCGCGGACGACGCTGCAGCGTTCGGCGAAGGCGATGGTCTGGGTGACCGCTGAGCCGAGTGAGCAGGGAGCTGTGGGCGCGCGGGAAGGACGCCGGTGCGTTGAGTGCCGGGGCGGGGAAGTCCCGGACGGTCAGCGGGCATGTCGACCCCGACGCCTACCACCGACCGCTCGACCGCACTCGCAGCCCAGCGGGCCGCCGAGCTTGCCGACCGTGACGCCGGCGACCTCCTGCTGCCCGTGGAGCGGGAGGCGCCAGCCGACAGCCACCTATGGGTGCTGTGGGCGACGACTCCCCATCCCCACGGTGGCGGCATCGTTGAGCACGCCGATGCCCTCGAGAGGCTCCCGGCCGAGCGTCTGCTCCTCGCGGCCGTGGCGTACCTCGAGTGGCTCGCCGCACCAGTCGAGGTCAGCGAGCTCGACGACACGGACGATGGTCTCGAGGAGCACCCGGTGGTCGGCGAGGGCCCCGGCAAGCGCCGTCTCAGGAAGGCGCTCCGGCACAACTCGATCTTGAGCCGTGCACGTGCTGTGGAGCGGTGGGCGAGGGCGACCGGCGCAGCTCTCGGCTACGAGGCCGGCGACCTCGTGAAGATGGCCGACCTGTCGGGGGCCACGGAGAAGCAGCGTCGCGTACCGGTCACCGAGGTCATGCTGCTCAAGATGCTGGACCTCCTCGACGCCGACGCCGTGGTGACGGCGACGACGCCGGAGGTGACCCGTGCCTGGCACGCCCGAGCCAAGGCTGCGCTGCTCGTGCGAGTGTGGGGTGTGTTGCGGACAGGGGAGGCGCTGGAGCTCAGCGACGAGTTCGAGGTCCGGTCCTGGGGTCTCCAGCTGCGGCTCGTGCAGCCGAAGGTCGGGCACGAGCGGATCGTGCGCCTCCCATACCGGCCGGGCTGCCGGTTCGACCCGATCGCCGCCGTGTACGAGTGGCTCGTCGCCGCCGCCGCCATCGAGGGGTACGACCGGGGCGGCCGGCTGTTGCCCCTCGTCCGCAAGCGCCAGATCGGAGGCTCCTACGTCGGGGTCAGCATGGGGTCGGAGTTCACGTACTGGAACCTCCTGCTCGTCGAGGCCGGGCTGGCGGAGGAGCTCGGGGAGAACGACCTGCTCGGCCCCCACAACCTTCGGTCCGTGCTCCCCACCGCCGCTTCCCAAGCCGGCAAGACCATCCCGTTCCTCGCTGCCCTCGGCGGGTGGGCTCGAGGCAGCATCACACCGGCGCTCGCCTACGACCGCAGCGTCGGCGACGCCCAGGCGCTGGCCGCCGACACCCTCGACGAGACGATGGCGTCATGAGCCGCCGACGCCGGCCCGGTGAGCAACGGGTCGAGCAGCCCCAGAAGCGGCCCCGTTCGCTCGACCGGATCAAGGTCACCGTCCCGGTCGAGGAGGTGGCCGCCTCTGCACGTGCCGCTCACGAGCGCAGCGTCGCCGCGGGCGCCCGCTTCACCACCACGACGACAACGGCGGGCGGTGTCGGGGAGGTTCGCCGCTTCGTGAGGTGGCTCGACGCGCTCGGCCTCTGCGGCCTGGACGCGATCACCGTCGAGCAGCCGGGGCGCATCAAGCGACGCATCGTCCCCGTCCAGTGGCTGCTGCGCTACGCCGCCGTCATCGCCATCCCCGAGCGGGTCGCCGTCACCTCCTGGCGGGGAGCGCTCAACAACCTCACCGGCGGCCTGGAGCTGCTCGGCGTGGAGACCGAGGACTGGCCGCACAAGCCCTCGAAGGAGCTCACCGCACGGCTCGAGGGGATCGCAGAACGAGCCGGCCTGCCCGAGCGCGGCGACCGGCCCGCTCTGCCGATCCTCGCTGACGATGCCGCCGCCATCGCCGCCGCCATCGACGGCCACCACCAACGGGACGTGGATGCCGCCGTACTCGCGGTGATGCGGGCGGCGTTGAAGGTGTTCAACAACGTCGGCTTCTGGGCCTGGGGTCGGTCCGGCGAGATGGTCGAGCACCTGCGCTGGCGAGACGTGCCCGATGAGCTGTCTCCCGGGGAGGGCTGGGCCGTCACGTGGCGCGCCGGAAAGTGGCAGAAGGTGCCCGTCACGCTGAAGCGGGGCGCCCACCTCGACCCCGACCCCGTCGCCGCCGTCGCTGAGCTGCGGGCCGCTCTCGCCGTCATCGGCGTCCACCCCCAGCCGGACGATGCGCTGCTGCCCGGCCTCGTCGGCGGCGTGGTCGTGCTGAACCCGCTCGACCACGCCGACATCGACCGCCACGGCGAGATCGCCGCCCGCGGGGTGGCCCGAGACCTCACCACCCGCTGGTACCGGCTCTACTGGACGGAGGCAGCTCGGCGAGCTGGTCTGCGGGCCACCGGGTCCCGCCGGCTGTCGCCCCACGGGTTCCGCCGTGGCCCGGCCACCGCGGCAGCGATCGGTGGCGCTCCGCTCGAGTCCATCCGGATCGAGTTGCGCCACTCCAAGCACGGCCAGAGCACGATCCTGTACTGCGACGAGCAGGAGATCAACATGGCCGAGGTCGTCGCGCTGCTCGACGAGGTCGACGCCGGCCGGCCGGGCGCCACCCCGGCTGAGCTCCTCGCCCTCATCGCAGGGAACGACGCCGCCGACGACAGCGACGACAGCGACGACAGCGACGACAGGGACGAGGTCGACGACGGCGACGTCTCGTCCGGGCGGTGCTGGGTGGAGGGCTGCGACCTGGCGGCGGCGTGGCAGAGGACGCTCGACGACGACACCCGTGTCCAGCTGTGCCAGGAGCACGCTCGCTCCCACGCTCTCGGCGGTGACGATTGGACCGAGCTGACGACCTGCGAGGGTCTGCGCTGCGAACGCCCAGCGGTCCAGCGGGAGGTCGGTGCTCTCGAGGCCGCCCTGTGCCGCCGGTGCTGGCAGGAGGCCGGCCGGGCCAGCGACCCGACCGACTTCGAGTCGTGGGCGCCTCCGCCGCCTCCGCTGTGTGAGCTGTGCACCGATGACGGCGTTGTGGCGAGGGGCCGTATCGGCGCAGCTCGGATCCGAGCCTGCGCCGGGCACCTGTCCCGGTGGTTGCGGGCCGGCAGCCCCGACGAGCTGACCGACGAGCTGCGTGCGCCGATCCGGCGGCGGACACAGCCCGTCGGTGAACTGCCGTGCGCGTGGTGCGGCGATCCCGACCGCATGTCGGCGCGCTGGGTGCCGGTCTCTGACACCGAGGAGGTGCCGGTGTGCCACTCGCACGGCGGGCGTTGGGATCGCGCCGGCCAGCCGCTTCCGGTTCCGGACGAGGTGTCGATGGCGATCCGGCCGACCGTGACCGGCGGGCCTTGCGACGTCTGCTTCCCTGCCGGCGCGGCCGTCCCCGACCCGCTACCGAAAGCACGGATCAGCCGCCATCGCCTCGAGGGGGCCGGCGACGACGGCCAGACCGTCGCCGCCTGCAACGCCCACAAGCAGCGGTGGGACGACCTGGGTCGTCCTCTTGCACTATCGGAGGAGATGCTGCGGCCGCTTCGGACCTTCCGGGAGAAGGACGAGCAGGCGATCCCCGGCTGCTTGGAGCGCCTCCGCGAACTCGCCGGCAGCGACGACCACGACACCCACGCCATGGTCGCGGCCTACGAGGCCGGTGCGTCGATCCAGAAGATCGCCGACGCCATCGGGGTCACGAGAGGCGTAGCGGACCGGCGCCTGAAGCAGCACTTCCACGGTTCTGTGGGCGGACCAGCGCCGGACGGCGACGCCTCGGCGCTGCCGGAGGAGCCGGTCCCGGCGACGGACCCGGCCGAGGTCGAGGTCGAGGTGCCGGTGCGTCGTCCGCTCGGCCTGTGTGAGCTGTGCACCGACGGCGCGGTGGCGAAGGGACGCATCGGTGCAGCACGGATCGGAGCCTGCGCCGGGCACCTCAAGCGGTGGCGGACTGCGGGCAGGCCGGACGAGTTGACCGACGAGCTGCGTGCGCCGGTGCGACGTCGAGCGCAGCCCGCCGCCGAGCAGCCCTGCGCCTGGTGCGGCGACCCCCACCGCATGTCAGAGCGCTGGGTGCCCATCTCGGAGACCGAGAGCGTGCCTGTCTGCGCTCAGCACGCCTGGCGCTGGAACCGGGCGGGCGAGCCGGTGCCGGTCCCAGCGGAAGTATCGGCGCCGATCCGGTCCGCAGTGACCGGCGGTCCTTGCGAGCTGTGCTTCCCTGCGGGGGCGGCCGTCCCCGATCCGCTGCCGAGAGCACGGATCAGCCGCCATCGGATCGAAGGCGGCGACGGCGAGGTCGTTGCCGCCTGCGACGCCCACAAGCAGCGGTGGGACGCCCTCGGTCGTCCTCCTGGGCTGTCGGAGGAGATGCTGCGCCCCGTCCGGGGCTGGAGAGCAGCGGACTAGCCGGCGGTGCTGCGGACCATGTGCTGATCGATGGTGAGGCCGGTGCGAGCCTCGGCCTCGACGAGCGCAGCGTCGTCGGGGATGTCGCTCCACTGCGCCTGGACGGCGTCGACGTACTTGGCGAGGGAGTTCAGGTCCTTGTGCCGGGTGATGCGGCGGATCTCCAACGGCGTCTGCCCGCTGATGGCGCAGCTGGTGATGTAGCCGCGGCGGAGGCTGTGGCCGGTGACCCGACGCAGAGCCGCCGGGTCGGTCACCGCACCGGACCGCTCGGCGATCAAGCGCACCCGGTCGCTCCAGCCCTGCGGCGACAGCCGGTCGTAGGAGACCACGTCGCCGTTGCGCTTGGGCCGGCGCATCAGGATGTTGCGTCCGTCCGGCGACAGCGCCGGCAGGAGCGGGGTCGACGGGTCGAGCTTGTCGGCGTCGTCGACGCCGTGGAGCCGGGCGAGAACATCCAGCCAAGACCGGATGTCGTCGAGGGGGTTGAGCCCGTCGCGGCGCTGTCCGGTCGTAGCGATCGGGAGGGTGACGCCCTCCATGTCCTGGTCGGTCTTGGACTTGCGGATGGTGACGAGGAGTCGGTTGTCTCCAACACGGTCGAGGTCGCCGACGACCAGGTCGACGAGTTCGTGGCGGCGCAGGGCGAGACGCCAGCCGATCCACAACCCGACGATGTCTCGCAGGCGGATCGCCTGGTCGCCCATCGACCGCTTCTGCAGGCACTGGCGCAGCGCCTCGAGCGAGGTCGGGTCGGGGGCGACGGCGTCCTTTGCCGGACGCCACGTGCACTTACCGGTCTTGGCGAGGGCGAGGAGGCACTGGCGCAGGATGGAACGACGGTTCGTCTGGCCGATGGCGTCGAGGAGGTAGGGGTCGTCGGCGTTGTCCTCGCGGAGGGGCAGCCACTGGTCGATGGCCGTCGTGAGCGCTGCGCCGGGTTCGAGGGTGAGCAGCCGGTCGGCGCCCTTGCGTCCGGCGCCGGTGGAGCGACCCGGGATCACCAGCGAGCGGGCGGCGACACGCCCGGTCTCGACCCACAGTTGGAGGTTGGCCTCATGCGTCGTGGCGACGAGCCCGTCGGTGGGTTCGAGCAGGTTTTCGAGGGTGATGCGGGCTGCCTCGGCCGGCGTCACGCCGGCCGCGGCGAGCTCGAGGAGGAGCTGGTCTCGCACGATGAGCGGGTCCTCGGCTCCGTGGAGCCACCGGATCATGTGTGTGAGGTCTCGGGCCAGCAGCGCCGTCGCCTGGCGGTCGGCGCCGTAGAGCCGGCGGGCCTCCTTCTTGAGGCCCTCGATCGACTTGATCACCTCGGGGTCGAGGACCAGGTGGTGGCCGAGGCGGTCCATGCACCGGGCGTGGACGGCTGAGAGCACGGAGCTGAGCGTGGACGGGGAGGAGGCACCGAAGTCCTCCTGCCACTCCTCCAACGCCTTCGCGTCCTCGGGCCCGTAGATCATCTCGTACAGCCAGATGAGCAGGATCTGCTGGCCCCGCATGTCGGTGGCGTTGAGCGCCATCGCCGGCGTCGCCGGCGGCAGGGCACGACCTCGGATGCGAGACGCCGGATCGGTGCACCAAGTCTCGAAGCGCTTCCACCAGCCGTCGTAGCTGCGCCGGGTGTTCTCGGCGTGCCGCCGCTCCTTGGTCTCCGAGAACGTCTTGGCGTTCTCCTCGAGCTGGGCGAGAGCTGCGTCGTCGGAGTGCACGACCTCGAGCCAGGCGTCGATGTCGCCGTCGTGTTGGATGACCTCGCCGGCGATGCCGACTGGGACGAGTTCCTTGCTGCTGCTGGTCACGACTCGGGGCTCCTTGGGTTCCGGCAGTGGGGGCGGGCGACAGGCGGTCGAGGTCCCCTGAGTGGGACCCGTCAGCCAGTCGCTGGCGCCCATGGTGATCGTAACGAATCATCCTGCATACGAGTGTTTACCGTGTGTAGTTCATTACGATCAGTCCGCTCCGATGTCGAGCGTGCACGGATCTCGGATGGGTCGAGCGCATGGTTCCGGCTAGTGCTTCCTCGTCGTCGGGCGCATCAGGATGTCTCCGTTCGGCGTCAACAGAGCGCTTGGCGGGCCCGCCGGCTGCCACTCCGGCGGTCAAGTGGCCAGAGCGCGCAGCTCCCGATGGCCGCCACCGCCCGAGCTCTCGTCCGCCCAGACGGGCGCCCACTACCGCACGGAGTAAGGAGCGCCCACGAAACCGGTCTGCGTGCAGTTCGATCGACGAGGGGTTGTTGACGGCTGTGCCGGTACACCCCCGCATCGGAGGACGTTCACCTGACGCCGTTGCCAGGGCGATCAGTAGTCCGTGGCGGCGTTGCTCTGGTAGAGCCCGGCGGCATCGGTCGCGCTGGCGACGGCGGCTCGCACGGAGGGCTCGGTGAGGTCGAGTACTCGGAGGGTGTCGCCGATCTTGGTGATGGCGTCGATGCGCTGGAAGTGGTGACCGTGTTGTTCGGCGTAGCCGGCGAGCCCTCGGAGCTTGGGGAGTGCGTCGCCGAGATGGTGACCGTGTGGATCGACGATGGACGCCCCGATGGAGCCGTCGTCGTTCTCGGTGAAGAACACGAAGTCGGGTCGGAGCGTGCGTACCCGGCCGCCGTGCTCGTAGGCGATGGCGAGCGAGTCCTGGCTGGACCGTGAGGGGTTGCGGTACCAACCGGCGAAGCCCGGCCGACTGTGCTCGCGGTCGAGGACCTCGGCTTCCCACTCGTTGCGATCGAGGGGGAAGGTGCCGTCGTCATCGGCCAGCAGGTGCATCTGGTACTTCGGGAGCGGGGTCTCGGTGTCGCCGTGGCGCTCGGTGGTGGGGACCAGCCAAGAGGTGGGCTTGGCCAGGTCGAGATCCTGGGGCTCGGTACTCATCTCCCGCAGCTGTCGGTAGACCTCTTGGCGTTCGTCGGTGAGGGCCTTGATGGCGACCCGGTGTTCGGTCAGCCACTGCTTGGCGAGCTTGTCGGCCTCGGCGTCGAGGTAGTCCTTCACCTCGGGGACCAGACCGAGCGCCGCGACCGTGGCGTGGGCGTCCATCAGCGCGTCGTCGGTGCTGTCCGCGTCGTCGTCAGCGTCGGCGAGCCGTTCGGCGTAGGTGCGGGCCACGTCGGGACTGAGCGCCCGGCAGGCCCTCCGGTAGGCGTCTTCGATGACGACGTGATCGGCAGCAGCGACGAACTCGTCGAAGGTCGCGGTCTTCGTGTGGAGGTCGGCGGTCAGGGTCTTGCCCTCGACGGTCAGCACCGAGATCCGGGCCGCGACGATCTCGCTCGCGTAACGGCCCTGCGCTCCGTCGAGCACCTTGTGCAGCTCTGCGTGGGCCTTCTTGCCGGCGTCGGGCAGCAGTCCATCGACGGCGAGCTCATGGGCCAAGGCGGTCAGGCGCTTCACCGGTTTGGCGGTGCGCTGGGGGAGCGACTGGGACGGCAGCGACAACAGTCTGTCCCACACCGGGTCCGTGATCGCCGGGTTGGGGACGACCTCGATCGGGTTGACGAGCACCCGGCGGACTGGAGGCCCGTCGTCGTTGCGTTCGCCGCTGGTGCCGTGCATGAGTGCGTCGGCGACGGAGGTGACGGTCTTGGTGTCGAAGAACGGGAGCAGGCAGTCGACGGCGTTGAGCTTCTCGTTGCCGGGGATGCGCCGGGCGAGGGGGGTGCGGACCATGCGCCCAAGCAGCTGGGTGATGTGGGTGCGGTCCTTGGCCGGTCGGAACGAGACCATGACCTCGGCACGAGGGCAGTCCCATCCGGTGCTGATGGCGTCCTTGGCGATGAGGACGCGCACCCAGGTCGACTCCTGCACGCGTTCAGGTGAGATGTAGGGGACGTTGAACGCCCCGAACGTCTGCGTGGTGTGGTCGCCGAGCACGTGGGCGACCGCGTCGGTGGGCAGGTCCGGCCAGGTGTCGAAGATGGTGGCCAGAGCTTGGCCGAGGTCGTCGGGATCCGGCTTGTTGGGGACCTGGAGGACCATGAGGGGCGTGACCGTCTCCGTGCCCTGGGCTGCGGCGTAGTCGGTCCACTCCTCCGTCGCTGCACGGAGCTTGTCGGTGCCTCGGCGGACAAGCACGGTGTCAAACTGGCCGGCTTCGTCGGGGATGTCGAGGATGACGGTGTCCTTCAACAGCCCCGACTCCTGCACGGCCAGGGTGTCGACCTCGACGTCGGGCAGGGTGCTGCGGCCTTCTGCGTCGGCCATGGCCGCCTTGAACCGGTCGACGGTGGCCGAGATACCCCACACGATGGGGACGGGTGGCACGGTGCCGTCGCCGTTGATGAGGCGCTTGACGATGGTTGAGCGGGCGTCGCGGGCGGCCTTGCCGCCCGAGCCCATGCCCCGGTGGGCTTCGTCGAGCACGAGGTAGAGCGTGAGGTCGGGGTGCTCGATGGTGTTGCGGATCGTGTCCCAGATGGTGAACGTGCGCCCGTCGGGACGCATCTCGGGCAGGGTGTCCTGGCCCTGCTCGGCGGCCTCCTCGTAGGCGTCGTGGCCGCGGGTGAGGAGGCTGTTCTTGCCGAGTTTCTGGGTGTTGAGGAAGTACACCTTCCCGGGGTTGAACGTCTCGGCGTTGAACGTGTTCTGCACCACGACCAGGTCCGAGAAGTTGATCCGATCGGAAGCCTCGAGCAGCCGGAACCTGGTCTGTTCGTTCAGGCTCGGGTCGTCGGAGAACCACAGCACGACCGCTCCGGGGTCGGGCTCGACGTCGTAGCTGTCGTCGCCGTGGAACAGCGCCTCGAACACCGCGGCAGCCATGACGGTCTTGCCTGCCCCCGTGGTCGCGGACAGCGAGAAGGCGTGGGTGTCCTGGTCGTTGCGCCAGCGCTTCGCCGCCTTGCGGAGGTTGGTGAGGACGTCGAGGACGGCTTCGTCCTGGTAGTCCTTGAGCGTGAACTTCACGGCTCGCTCCCGGTGAAGCGGAAGTTCGACAGGTACGACTCGTAGAGCCGGACCACTTCGACGCCCTCTGGGAGCTGGCGGGCGACGGACTGGAACCGCCGGTCGTCGTCAGTCACCGCGAAAGCGAGCTGAACCCGCTCGGCCTTCTCGACGGCGCCGACGAAGGCGTCAGCGTGGTCGAGGTCGAACAGGATGCCGTAGGCATCGGCCACATCCCAGCCGGACGGAGGCACCGTGTCGACGCGTCGGCCCTCGGCGCCGGCCCGAAGCCACAACAGCGGCGCGACCCGCTCGAAGGCCCGGTTGTGGCCGATGGCAACCGGGTTCTCGTAGGTGAGCGTGAAGAACTCGGCGTTCTCCTCGAACCCGTCGGCCATCGGGAACTCGTCGGTGAACTTGTAGTCCCCGCTGATCGGCTCCCCGTCCGGGGTGCGCCCGGTGATGGCCGCTTCGATGCGCGGCTTGGTGATGTGATCGCAGATGCCGAGGGCCTCCCACTGTGGGTCACCCGGCCGTAGCCCTGCTTCTCGCAGCCGCCGCTGCTCGTCGGCCGACACCTCGTTGTTGGTGACGGAGATGCACTGCCGCCGACCCCCGTCCTGCTTGTTCAGTCGCATCACGGCGTGCGCCGTGGTGCCCGAGCCGGCGAAGAAGTCGAGGACGACGGCGTCAGGTTTGTCGGCGACGGCGAGACGCACTGCGTCTTCGACTGCGTACAGCGACTTTGGAAACGGGAACCCCCTCCCGGGGAGTAGCGCACGAACGAGTGCCTGGCCGTGCCAGCCGGCGTGATGTGAGGGCCGATTCCACACCGTCTTGACGGTTGTTCGACGCGCTGCGGCCGCACCAGGAGCGACCTGCACAGCGCCCTGCTCGTCACTTCCAACCACCTTGATCTCGCCGGTCTCGATGCGCCGCAACGCCGCCTTGCCCAGGTACCAGATCGTCGCTCGCCCTTCTGCCTCCCGGTACGTCCCGAGCCGCGCGTGGCCGTCGCCCAGGAGCTGTCGGAGGTAATCCGGGGATGCGCGCCAGTTCCCCTCCGTCCCATCGCTCTTCAGTGGCCAGACCGCCACAGTCCCAGTTGGGACTGTCCACGCCTCGCGGCCGGCATCGAGTGCCTTCGAGTCGCCCACGCTGACGATTCGTTGGTCACCCGGGTCGATGAACACGGGGTAGAAGAGAGCCGGTCGGTCCACTCGGCGGGAGTTCGTGCCGCTGCGCAGAAGTGACTCCCACCGGACGCTCTCCGGGCTGCCTGATGGCCGGTCGTTCAACAGATCGTCCACCCAGCCAGCTGGTTCTGCCGCACCCTGGAACAGAACGAACGCGTGCTCCTCCACCCGAGCCAGCTCGTGCCGGCGGGCCTGGCCTGGAGCGTTGATGACGATGGTCACCATCTGGCTGCGGGTCTCCGGAAAGAGTTGCTCCAGCAACAGAGCGAGCCGGTGGACCTCCTTCTCGTCGATGGTGACGATGAGTACCGAGTCCTCGGGATCGAGGAGCTCCTTGGCGAGCAACAGCCGACGTTCCATGAAGGCCAGCCACTTGCTGTGGCGGTACAGGTCGTCGCCCTCGACGTAGTCGTTGTTGTACTTCCAGTCCCTTGCCCCCGTGTTGTACGGCGGATCGATGTAGCAGGCGGAGACCTTGCCCCGATGCGTGTAGGTGAGCGCCTTGAGGGCGTGGAAGTTCTCACCGTTGATGACCGTGTGGGAGGGCTTGTCGCCGCCGCGGTTCACGCAGCCGGTCGGCACAAGACCTGGGTGGATCGGGTCACGGAACTCGGCGATCACCACAAGGTCGTCGACGGGGACCGTGTTCGGCTCCACGCTGTCGTTTCCAACGCATTCGAGGTGCGCTCGGCGCTCACCGTCGACCTTCTCCGTCCGGGTGACCCGCCACAGGCGCCCGTCCCCCGGGTCGGTCGACCGTCGCGGCGACAGGATGCGCACCTTGTCGCCTCGGCGCACCGGCCGGCCCGGTAGCTCGACGGCCTCGGGGCGGTGGCGCTCGAAGTTGAGGCCGAACGCTCGGCGACCGGACAGGGTGCGGTACTCACGCTCCAGCTCGGCTCCGAGGGCCGGGTCCTTCTCCTTCGCCTGACGGATCAGCTCCGTGAGCCTCGACATTCCAGTGGTCCCACCCGACGCGTCGTCCTACCTGCAGAGATCATCCTGGCATCCTGGTCGGCGGCAGGCTGCAACATCACGGCCGTGCCGAGTGCTGGTCGAGTTGCTCGCTCGACGCCGCTACAACAAGGTCGAGCTGGAGACCCGCTCGATCGAGGGAGAAGTGCCTGCATGACCCTGGCGAAGGCCGACGGCCACCGGATCGAACCGCTGTATCGACCGATGGCGGACGGGACCTTCCTCTACTACGGCGGTCCGCTCGCGCTCGACATCGGCGAGCATCACTTGGAGCCCGTCGGCCAGATCGAAGCGCGGTTCGAGCCCGACACCGAGCTGGTCGCCCACGTTGCCGGACCGTTCTCCGAGCTCAGTCCACTGAGCCTCTTCGGTGAGGACCCAGACGTCGCGGTGCCAGCGGAAGGGTCCCTCGCCCCACCATCGGGCCCGGTGCTTGCCGAGAGAGACGGACGAGGCTCCTGGTCCGACCACCCGATCCGTCTCAACCATCTCGTCTCCGGCGACATCGACCGAGCTCGACGGTTCCTGGTCCACGTTGTCGGTGCCCTCGAGGCGCGCCTTCCCCGTGTCGACACCGGCGATGAACGCCAGGGCCAACTGGCCTTCGGGCTACCCGGCTGGGATCTGGTCATCGCAGACACCCGCAGACAAGGTGACGGCGGCTTCCCGTACGTGGTCGAAGCCACGCCCACGCACAAGCCCACGGCCGAGACAGTGGACCTCCTCCGCACCCGGCTGTTCACGCTCATCAGCCTCGTCGCCGGCTGCGAGGTCGGCATCGCCGCCATCTGCGGCCTCGACGAGCGCGACGAAGTGGTCTGGGGGGAGTTCGGTCCACCTCGGTTCCGCCGAACGCGGCCCGGCGCATCGTGGTGTTCGCGGGACATGGCCGCCGAGGTGCTGCCCGCGCTGGCTGAGGGCTACACGGCTGTCTGCGCCGACCCCGCCCACGCCCGGGTCCTCGAGCGCGCCATCGCCCATCTCCACTTCGCGTTTGCTTCCGAGGTTCTCGATGTCCGGGTGCCGATCGCCTGTTCCGGCATCGAGCTCCTCAGCTGGTCGGTGCTCCAACGAGAGGGCTGGTTGACACCGGACATGGCCGACGGGCGCAACTCACGCCTCCCCGCGGGGGCGCGTGCCCGACTGCTGCTCCAGTGGGCCGGGATCCCTCCGGGCATCCCCGACGAGCTCCCGGCGCTCGCGGCCCGGGCCGCCGCGGTCGGCCAGCCCGGGTGGGAGGGTCCCGAAGTCCTGTTCAAGATCCGCAACGATCTCATCCATCCGCCCCGGCATGTCACCGACCCCGAGTGGCCCGACTTCGATCAGCTCCTCGCTTCGTGGCAGCTGGCTACCTGGTATCTGGAGCTCGTCGTGCTCCGCTGTCTTGGCTACTCGGGCGACTACTGGTCGCGGCTGCGACTCGGTGGCTGGGAGAACCACGTCGAACCGGTGCCGTGGTCGGACCGGCCCAACGGGCCCTGAACTGCGAGATCACCTCGCCGGTCTCTGAGGTGGACGTCGGCGAGCTGCCCGGCAGGCCCGGATGGTGCCCCCGTGGGAAGCGGGTGGGAAGTGCATCGCCGCCGCAGCAGCGATCAGCGGCGACCAGCCATCGCACCCACATGACAGAACCCCAGGCCAGGCCTGGGGTTCAGCATCGGAGCGGGTGACGGGAATCGAACCCGCGTTCTCAGCTTGGGAAGCTGACGTTCTGCCATTGAACTACACCCGCAGGACGGCGCCGGGGCCCCGTCTGAGGCGGCCCATCCTAGGCACCGCGGGCGCGACCGGGTCATCCCGACGGCACCGAATGGGCGGTTCGGGGCATCCCCGCCCCGGCCGAGCGCCTGGCATACCGTTGCAGCGTGGAACAGCGCCGAGAGGGCACCATCACCGCCCGGGTCGGGCGGGGCGACATCGAGATCGACCTGGCGGCGGACTCCGCCATGCGCGAGGCCGTGGCCGAGCTCACGCGGGGCGACGTGAACCAGCGCCTCGAGGCCGCGCAGCGACTCCGCCACGCCGCTGAGGCCCTCGTCGCCGAGCTGGTTGCCGAGGCCCGCAAGAAGGGCGCCACCTGGTCCGACATCGGCGACACCCTCGGCGTCTCCACCCAGGCCGCGCACCAGAAGTACCGCTGGGTCGCGGCCCGCTCCCGCCAATCCTGACCCGGGGCGGCGGCCACCTAACCTGCCCGCCGTGATCCTCTCCGACCACACGATCCGCGAAGAGCTGGCCAACGGTCGCATCGTCATCGACCCGCTGGACGAGTCCTTCATCCAGCCCTCCTCGGTCGACCTCACCCTCGACCCCCGGTTCCTCGTGTTCCGCAACCACACGCGCGGGATGATCGACGTGAAGGAGGACGCCAGCGACCTGACCGAGATGATCACGGTCGAGGACGACCAGCCCTTCGTCCTCCACCCGGGTGAGTTCGTGCTCGGCGCCACCCTCGAGCGCATCGGCGTCCCCGAGGACCTCGTCGCCCGCCTCGACGGCAAGTCCAGCCTCGGGCGCCTCGGCCTGCTGATCCACTCGACCGCCGGCTTCATCGACCCGGGCTTCTACGGCCAGATCACCCTCGAGCTGTCGAACGTGCACAACCTGCCGATCACGCTCTACCCGAAGATGAAGATCGGCCAGGTCAGCTTCCTTCGCATGACCACCGCTGCCGACGTCCCCTACGGCACCGGCGCCCTCAAGTCGAAGTACCACGGCCAGGACGGCCCGACGCCCAGCCAGTACTGGAAGAACTTCGAGCAGTAGCTCAGCGCGACGAGGCGAGCTGCTCGTCGATCGCGGCCAGCAGGTCCCGGGCGTGCACGGGACGCTCCAGGTGCGCGTCGGCACCCGAGGCGAGCAGCACGCCGCGGTTCCCGGGGCCCTCGACGACGACCACCCGGCACGACGACACGCGGTCGTCGTCGTGGCTGCGCACCAGGTCGAGCAGCTGCAGGGCCGAGCCGAGCCCGGCGCGGGGCAGATCGACGACGATGCAGCGGGGGAGCGAGCTCGACGAGGTCTCCAGCGCCGGCGACACCTCGCTCGCCTTCACGGACCGCAGCCCGTGGCGGACGACGAGCCGGGACATGATCTCCACCGCCCCGGGCTCGTCGCCGACGATGAGGACGACCGGTGGCTGGCGCCGCTCGATCGCCCCCACGCTCAATCAGTCATGGTGAGGGGCGAGGTCGCGTCGCGAGCCTCGCCGGCCTCGATCGCCTCGAGGACGTGCATCGAGATGTCGGCCACCTTGATGCCGTCGTCCTCGGTGCTCGCCGCCTTCACGCCGTCGTCCATCATCACGTAGCAGAACGGGCAGGCGGTGGCGATGCGGTCGGCGCCGGTGGCCACGAGCTCGCGGGAGCGCTCGTCGTTGACCTTGGTGCCGATGGACTCCTCCATCCACATGCGGGCGCCGCCGGCGCCGCAGCACATGCCCTTGGTGCCGTTGCGAGGGGCCTCGACGATCTCGACGCCGCCGAGGGAGCCGATGACCTTGCGGGGCGACATGTAGATGTCGTTGTGGCGGCCGAGGTAGCAGGAGTCGTGGTACACGATGCGCTCGTCGAGGCGGGCCCGGCTCATGTCGAGCTTGCCCTCGGCGATGAGGTTCTCCAGCAGCTGGGTGTGGTGGATGACCTCGTAGTGGCCGTCGAGCTGCGGGTACTCGTTGCCGAGCGTGTTGAAGCAGTGCGGGCACTGGGTGACGATCTTCTTGACGCCCATGGTGTTGAGCGTCTCGATGTTCTGCATCGCCAGCATCTGGTAGATGTACTCGTTGCCCGAGCGGCGGGCCGGGTCGCCGGTGCACATCTCGTTGGCGCCGAGGATGGCGAAGTCGAGGCCGGCGCGGCGCATGAGCTTGGCCATCGCCTCGGAGACCTTCTGGTTCTTGTCGTCGAAGGAACCGGCGCAGCCGACCCAGTACAGGTACTCGTGGTCGAAGGCGTCGCCGGGCTCGACGATCTCGATGCCCTCCACCTTCTTGGACCAGTCGCCGCGGGTGGCGTTGGACATGCCCCAGGGGTTCCCCTGGTTCTCCATGTTCATGTAGGCGCCGCCGAGCTCGGTCGGGAAGTTCGACTCCATGAGCGACAGGTAGCGGCGCATGTCGAGGATCTTGTCGAGGATCTCGATGTTCACCGGGCAGATCTCGTCGCACGCCTTGCACGAGGTGCAGGCCCAGATCTCCTCGGGCGTGATGCGCTCGAAGAAGGAGTTGGCCGACACGGTGATGTCGGGGACGGTGCCGAGGGGCGGGCTCACCTGCGGCGTGCCGGTGGCGGCCATGACCTCGCCGGACTTGAGCACGATCTCGCGAGGGTCGAGCGGCTTGCCGGTGGCGTGCGCCGGGCAGACGCTGGTGCAGCGGCCGCACATGGTGCAGGCGTCGAGGTCGACGAGCTGCTTCCAGGTGAAGTCCTCGACCGTGGAGGCGCCGAAGCTCTCGAGCTCGGTCTCCATCAGGTTCGGCATGGCCTTCATCGCACCCTTGGGGCGCTCCCGATCGCGCAGGTACATGTTGATCGGGCTGGTGAACATGTGGCGCAGCATCGTGACCGGCAGGATCACCAGGAAGACGAGGAACGAGATGACGTGGAGGATCCACATCGCCTGGTGCCAGCCGGCGACGGTGTCGAGGTTCTCGACCAGCCCGGAGAGCGGGTAGCCGACGAAGCTCCACTTCTCGAAGTCGGGGCGGCCGTCGACGGCGATGCGGAACATCTCGGCGAGGAAGCCGGTGACGCCGATGGCGAACAGCGTGCCGAGGATGACGGCGTACTCGGCCTTGGTCTTCATCCGGATGCGGTAGGGGCGCTGCACGTAGCGACGGACGATCGCCCAGCCCACGCCGATGAGGAACAGGACGCCGGCGGCGTCACCCACGAAGGAGTAGGCGCGGTAGATGTCGCCGTGGAGGAACTTGGCCTCGTCGGGCAGCTGGTGGTTGACCTCGAGCACCGTGGTGACGGCGAGCAGGACCAGGAACGGGAAGTACATGAGGCTGTGCATGACGCCGGCAGCGGGGTCGCGCAGCAGGGTCTGCATGTACACGCCGGCACGGAAGTCCTTGAGCCGCTGGCCGACGTTCTTCTTGGTGGTGCGACGGTTCTCCGGTGCGCCGCGCTCCCAGTTCTTCATGCGCTGGCTGAAGGCAACCGCGCCGTAGAGCAGCGTGATGGGCACGATCATGTAGAACGCGGCCTTGATCGGCGACGGGATGTTCCCGAACACCTCGCGCGTGATCTCCGAGTCGCCGTGGAACTGGAAGTACGTGGCGGCGATGCCGGAGATGACGGTGACCGCCGCGATCAGCACACCGAGCCCGAGGGCCAGCTGGTGGGGCTTGATCCGACGTGAGGTCTCGACCGTGGGTTCCATAGCGGAAGGGAGGC
>DMTU01000129.1:28099-31773 GCA_003476595.1 Acidimicrobiaceae bacterium
GTGGGGCTTGATCCGACGTGAGGACTCGACCGTGGGTTCCATAGCGGGAGGGAGGCTACTTGCGGTCACGCAGGGGTGGGAAAGCCCTCGCCGGGTCCTCGGGATCGAGCACCCGGACCCCGAGGCTGCGGGCCATCCGGGCGGCCAGCGCGACCGCCTGGGCGGGGCTGATGGTGGCGCCCGCCAGGGTGGCGACCGCGGTCACCGACGTGAGGTCGGCGCCGGTGAGGTCGACCCGTGCGCACCGGGCCCGTTCGAGCAGCACGTCATCCATGCCGACGCCGGTGATGGTGAGGTCCTCCAGCTGCGCGGCGGTGGCGTCCAGGCCCTCGATCCGGCCGCCCTGGACGGCCACCCGCCGGATCCGGGCCAGGCGCCACGAGGCGAGGTCGAGCGCGCAGTCCTCGAACGTGACGTCCTCGAGGGTGGCTTCGGCCAGGTCGGCGCCGCTGAGCCGGCACCGCACCAGGTGGGTGCGCACGAGGCCGGTGATGCGACGACCGACCAGGTCGAGGCCGTCGAGCACGCTGTCGCCGGCCTCGATGCTGCACGCCTCGGGCACGTCGATCGTGCAGCCCCGTAGCCGGCTGCGGAGCAGGTCGAGGGTGCGGGCCTCGGGCAGCGACAGCGCGAGGTCCTCGGCGTCGAGGCCGTCGATGTCGGGGTACAGCTCGTCGAGGTCGTCCAGCTCGACGGTGACGGCCGGTGCATCGGGGAGGACGGGGTCGCGGGGCGGCGCCGCCCAATCGTCCGCGCTGGTGGCCACCGTGGCGTTCTGGTTCAGCTCAGCCGTAGGCCTTGGCGTCGAGCTCCCGGATGCGGGCGGCGAGGGCCTTGAGCAGCTTGTGCGAGATGGACGGCACCTCGTCGAGCAGGCCGGCGAACTCCCGCGGGCCGAGCACGAGGGCCTCGACCGGACCCTGGGCGATGACGGTCGCGGTGCGCGGGCCCTTGTCCAGCAGCCCGAGCTCCCCGAGGAACGCACCGGGGCCGAGCTCGGCCACCTTGCGCCCGTTGCGCTTGACCACGACGGTGCCCTCGGTGAGGACGAAGGCCTCCCGCGCCGACTGATCCTGCTTCATCAGCTCGGCCCCGTCCTGGAACGACAGCTCGGTGGTCGCCTTGGCGATCATCCCCAGCTCCTTCTTGGAGCAGGCGGTGAACAGGGGGACCTTCGCCAGGTGATCGGTCACGCTCGTCTTCGACATGGGCGGAGCATACGGAAAACCGCTGACGCCGTGCCGGGAGAAGTGCCGGAGCGGTGACTTGTGCGAAACACGGGAGAAACGGAGCGCCCGTACCGTCCGGAAGCGATGAAGGACGTGACCATCGTCCGCTGGCCCGACGAGCGGACCCTCCGGGAGGAGCTGGCCAAGAGCGGCCGCGCCCGGCTCTTGATGGTCGACACCGAAGCGGCGCCGCCGATCGCCTCCGATCCGCTCGAGGACTGGGTGCGCACCCCCTGCGGTGAGCTCGACGTGCGAGCCCGGCTCGAAGGCCTGCGCCTCCGCCTCGAGCGGACCCTGGAGCTGGTGCCCGAGCTCGACGCCGACGGCGTCATCCGCTTCGGTGACCGCTGGGCGCCCCTGCCGCCCGTCGAGGCCCGCCTCACGACCGTGCTCGTGCGTCGCTTCGGTGCCGTGGTCAGCCGCGACGAGCTCGTCGCCGCCGGGTGGCCCGGCGGCACGCCGGGCCGCAACGCCCTCGACGTCCACGTGCTCCGCCTGCGCCGACGCCTGGAACCCGTGCGCCTGGCGATCCGGACGGTCCGGTCGCGCGGCTACCTGCTCGAGCCGTCGGCGGCCGGGCACTGACCTGATCCACGAAACACGCCGGTCACACAGCGTTGCCAGCGGCGCAACGACCACGAGACCGACGTGCAACGGGCGGTCCTTACCGTCAGTTCCGGGTCAGATCGCTGTCAGCAGACAGCCCCCATCACCCCCAGCCAACGAATCGAAGGAGACAGCTGTGAAGCGCAAGTTGCTCATCGGAGCAGGACTGGTCGGAGCGGCACTGCTGCTGCTGGCCAACCCTGCTGCCGCCCAGGAGGTCGAGGAGCCGATGGCGACGCAGTTCGTCATCGACAACATCTTCATCTTCTTCTGCGGCGTCCTGGTCTTCTTCATGCAGGCCGGGTTCGCCCTCGTCGAGGCGGGCCTCACCCGGGCCAAGAACGTCTCCAACATCATGATGAAGAACCTGATGGACATGTCGGCCGGCGTGCTGGCGTTCGCCCTCGTCGGGTTCGGGATCGGCTTCGGCGGCGACGAGCAGCTCGGTGGCTGGTTCGGCTTCGGCCTCGGCATCGAGGGCATCGAGACCGCCCTGCCGCAGCTGACCGAGGACGGCCGGGGCCTGTCGCCGGCGACGTTCTTCTTCTTCCAGTCGGCGTTCGCCGCCGCCGCCGCCACGATCGTCTCGGGTGCCATGGCGGAGCGCACGAAGTTCAAGAGCTACTTCATCTACAGCGCCGTCATCACGGCCGTGATCTACCCGATCGTGCTGCGCTGGACCTGGGGCGGCGGCTGGCTGGCCCAGCTCGACATCCCGTTCTCCGACTTCGCCGGCTCGACCATCGTGCACGCCACGGGTGGCTGGGCGGCGCTCGCCGGTGCCATCGTCCTCGGGCCCCGTCTCGGCAAGTACGGCAAGGACGGCAAGCCCCGGGCCATCCCCGGTCACAACGTCCCCTACGTCGTGCTCGGCGCCATCATCCTCTTCATCGGCTGGTTCGGCTTCAACCCCGGCTCCGAGCTGCTGGCCGACGAGTACGTGCCCCAGCTGGCCGTGAAGACCCTCGTCGCCGCCTGCGCCGGCGCCGTGGTCGCCATGATCGTGAACTGGCTCCGCGACGGGAAGCCCGACGTGACCATGGCCGCCAACGGCCTGCTCGCCGGCCTCGTCTCGATCACCGCCCCGGTGGGCACGGTCGAGACCTGGGCAGCGATCGTGATCGGCGGCATCGGCGGCCTGATCGTGGTCCTGTCCGTGGCGTTCTTCGACCGGATGCGGGTCGACGACCCCGTCGGTGCCATCTCGGTGCACGGTGTGGCCGGGACCTGGGGCACGCTCTCCATCGCCCTGTTCGCCAAGTACGACGACGCGTTCCTCGGACGTGAGGATGCCGGCCTCTTCTACGGTGGTGGGATCGACCAGCTCTCCACGCAGGCCCTGTTCGTCGGCGTGCACTTCGTCTTCGTCTTCGGCGCTGCGTTCCTGCTCTTCCAGGTGATCAAGGCCACGGTCGGCCTCCGGGTCACCGAGGAGGAGGAGCTCGCCGGCCTCGACGTCGAGGAGCACGGCCACGTGGGCTACGCCCCCGATGCCGGCGGCTCGAGCTCGCTCGGCACCAGCTCGTCCACCAAGCCCGTCTCAGTCTGAGCGAACCAAGGAGCAAACGTGTTGCATCTCGTGACTGCGGTGATCAAGCCGCACAAGCTCGACGACGTCAAGGAGGCCCTCAAGGGGGTCGGCGTCCAGGGCATGACCGTCTCCGAGGTCAAGGGGTTCGGCCGCCAGGGCGGCCACACCGAGACCTACCGAGGCGCCGAGTACACGATCGACTTCGTCCCCAAGGTGAAGATCGAGATCGTGTGCGGGACCGAGGAGGCCGAGAAGGTGGCCGACGCCATCGCCTCGGCGGCCCAGACCGGCAAGATCGGTGACGGCAA
>DMTU01000083.1:0-318 GCA_003476595.1 Acidimicrobiaceae bacterium
CAAGGACAACACCGGCTACGACCTGGCCGGCCTGCTCTGCGGCAGCGAGGGCACGCTCGGCGTCGTGACCCGGGTCCGCCTCGCCCTGGTCCCGGCGGCCGGCCCGACGGTGACCAGCCTGATCGGGCTGGCCACGGTGGCCGACGCCGTCTCCCTCATCGGTCACCTGCGCAGAGCGGTTCCGACGCTCGAGGCCGCCGAGCTGGTGCTCGCCGACGGGGCCCGCCTCGTCGCGGAGCAGACCGGCGTCGCCCCCGTGCTGGATCCGGTGCCTCCGGTGCAGGTGGTGGTCGAGGCGGTCGGGCCGCCCGACCCGAC
>DMTU01000083.1:482-1115 GCA_003476595.1 Acidimicrobiaceae bacterium
GCGGTCGGGCCGCCCGACCCGACGGACGCGCTCGCGGCGGCCCTGGATGCCCATCCGGGTGTGCTCGACGTGGCGGTCGCCACCGACGCGGCCCGGGCCGCCGCCCTGTGGCACGTGCGGGAGGTCCACACCGAGGCCATCGCCCACCTCGGGGTGCCTCGGAAGTACGACGTCACGGTGCCCTCGCCGCGCCTGGCCCGCTTCGTCGAGCAGGTCCCCGACCTGATCCGCGCCGTCGACCCCGATGCACGGGTGTGGATCTTCGGCCACCTCGGCGACGGCAACCTCCACGTCAACGTCACCTCGACCCCCGCCCCTTCCGGAACTGGCCCTCTCCGAAGTGGCACGGCTGGTGTTGCGCCGGATGCCGTCGCCGATACCGTCCTCGGCCGGGTGGTGACCGACGGCGGCTCGGTGAGCGCCGAGCACGGCATCGGCAAGGCCAAGCGGGCGTGGCTGCTGCGGGACCGGGCCGCCGGGGACGTCGCCGGCATGCGGGCGATCAAGGCCGCCCTCGACCCCGACGGGATCCTGAACCCGAACGTGCTGCTGTGACCAGCCCGAGGTGACTAGTCCGCGCAGGACACGCAGGTGGCGGCGGTGGGGACGGCCTCGAGGCGCTCGTCGGGGATG
>DMTU01000083.1:1303-5205 GCA_003476595.1 Acidimicrobiaceae bacterium
CCCTCCGGGTCGTGCTCGTCGTCAATGGCGACCTGCTCGGACGCGGCGACGATGTCGTCGAAGCTCTCCTGGAGCGACTCGATCTGGCGCACGGTCCGGGCCCGCTCCTCGGCGAGCCGCTCGGCGTGACCGGGGTGCATGGGTGACTAGTCCGCCCGCGCCCGGAGGCCGCTCTTGTCGATCTTGCCGGTGCCGACCTTGGGCAGCTCGCCGAGGATGACCACGCCCTTGGGTGCCTTGAAGTGGGCGAGCCGCTCCCGGACGAAGGCGATGAGCTCGTCCTCGCCGGTCGAGGCGTCGGCGTGCAGGGACACGTAGGCGACGGGCACCTCGCCCCAGCGGGCGTCGGGCCGGCCGACCACGGCGGCCTCGCGGACGGCGGGGTGCTCGCAGAGGGCGTGCTCGACCTCGGGGGTGGCGATGTTCTCGCCGCCGCTGATGATCAGGTCCTTCTTGCGGTCGACGATCTGCAGGTAGCCGTCGGGTCGCACGATGGCCAGGTCCCCGGTGCGCAGCCAGCCGTCCCGGATCACCTCGGCCGTGGCCTCGGGGGCATCCAGGTAGCCGGCCATGACGTGGTTGGAGCGAGCGCACACCTCGCCCACGGTCTCCCCGTCCCAGGGGACCTCGACGTCGCCGTCGCCGAGCACCCGCACGTCGGCGCCGACGATGGGCAGGCCGGTGGTGGAGCGCCGCTCGGCGGAGGGTGCCTCGCCGGGCTTGTCCAGTGAGCGGGTGAGGGTCGGGCTGGCCTCGGTCATGCCGTAGCCGCAGATCGCCGTGCACCCGAACGCGGTCTCGATCTCGGTGAGCATCGCCGGGCTCACGGGCGCCCCGCCGATCGACGCGGTCCGCACCGAGGACAGGTCCCGGGTGGCCGCGTCGGGGTGGTCGAGCAGCATCCGCACCATGGCGGGCACGGCGAACAGGCGGGTGACGCCGTGGGCCTCGATCAGGCGCAGGACCTCGCCTGCGTCGAAGCGGGGGAGCATCACGTGGGTGCCGCCGAGGCCGGTCAGGTAGTGCGGGGTGCCCCAGCCGTTGACGTGGAACAGCGGCACCAGGTGAAGGATGACGTCGTCGCCGGTGATGGCGTTGGTGAGCGCGTTGTGGACGGCGTGGAGGTACAGGTTCCGGTGGGTGAGCACGGCGCCCTTGGGCATCCCGGTGCTGCCGCTGGTGAAGAAGATCTCCGCCGGGTCGTCCTCGTCGCGGACGTCGGGCTCGACCGCGCCGGCCGCCTGGCGGGCGAGCGCCTCCTCGAAGCCCGCGTCGAGCACGACCTGGCGGATCGGTGCCTCCGGATCGGTCTGGTCGGGGTGGCGGAACAGCACCGTCGCGCCGGACTGGTCCAGCACGGTGCGCAGCTCGGCGGGGGCCAGGCGGATGTTGAGGGGGAGCAGCACGGCGCCGGCGAGCAGCACGCCGTAGTACGCCTCGAGCAGCTCGTGGGTGTTGCCGCACAGCCAGGCCACGACGTCGCCCCGCTGCACGCCGAGCTCGTCGGTGAGGTACCTCGCCTGGCGGTCGCAGCGGTCGGCGAACTCGGCGTAGGTCCACTGCCGGTCGCCGTCGATCACCCCGATCCGGTCGGGGAAGTAGCGGCGGGCGCGGGTGAGCAGGTCGAGGGTGGTGAGGGGGACCTTCACGGGTGCCAGATCCCCCGCGCCTCGAAGACCTCGCGGAGCACGGCGGGCCGGTCGGTCATGATCCCGTCGACGCCGGCGTCGAGCAGCGAGCGCATCTCGTCGGGGTCGTCGATGGTCCAGACGTGCACGACGATCCCGTTGGCGTGGGCGACCTCGACCAGCTCGCGGCTGGCCAGCGGCCGGCCCTCGTGGTCCCGGGGCGGGATCTGGGCGGCCTGGGACCGGAAGGTGACGTCCTCGCCCTGGAAGGCGCGGATGAGGCCGACGAACTCGTCGGGGCCCATGCCGGTGCACAGCTCGGGGCCGAGGGCGTCGCGCACCCGGTCGATCCGCTCGTCGGAGAAGGACCCGACGCAGACCCGGTCGATCGCGCGGGTGCGGCGCAGGACCTCGACGAGGGGCTCGACGGCGGAGTCGGCCTTGGGGTCGATGTTCACCCGTGCGTCGGGCCAGGTGGTGAGGATGTCCTCGAGCAGCGGGATCGGCTCCCGGCCGTCGATCCGGGTGTCGGCGACCTCGGACCAGGTGAGCTCGTCGATGCGCCCCCGGTGCTCGGTGACCCGGTCGAGCACGTCGTCGTGGAAGGCCACGAGGACCCCGTCGGCGGTGGCGTGGACGTCGGTCTCCAGGTAGCGGAAGCCGAGGTCGATGGCGTGCTGGAACGCGGGGAGGCTGTTCTCCGGCGCCTCCGAGGCGCCGCCCCGGTGGGCGAACGGGATCGGCCCGGGGTGGTCGAGGAACGGGAACGAGGGCATCGGGGGCCGACGGTAGCGTCGGGCGGTGCCCACCGGACCGTCCAGGAGCGCTGCCGATCGACCGACCCGCCTGGGTCGGATCTGCGTGTTCTGCGGGTCGTCGCCCGGCCGGGACCCGGCCTTCGTCGCCGCCGCGGACGAGCTGGGCCGCACCCTCGCCGAGCGTGGGATCACCGTGGTCTACGGCGGGGGCTCGGCCGGGCTCATGGGCGCCCTGGCCACGGGCGCGCTCGACGCCGGCGGCCACGTCATCGGCGTCCTGCCCGCCGGCCTGTTCCCCGACGGCGTGACGGCATCGCCCCAGCGCGCCCACCACCGGGGCACGTTCGAGGTGGAGCACACCGCGGACATGCACGCCCGCAAGGCCAGGTTCCACGACCTGGCCGACGGCTACGTCGTGCTCCCCGGTGGCCTGGGCACCCTCGAGGAGATGGCCGAGGTCGCGACCTGGGCCCAGATCGGCCTGCACGACAACCCGATCGGCTTCCTCGACGTCGGCGGCTACTACGACGACCTGTTCGCCTTCTTCGACCGCACGGTGGCGGACGGCTTCGTCGGCGCCGCGAACCGCGAGCAGCTCTACTGCGCCCCGTCCGTCGCGGCGCTCCTCGACCTGCTCGACGCCCACGAGCCCCGCGTCGAACCGAAGTGGATCGAGCCGTGACCGAGGCGCCGGCGCCACCCGACGGCTCGCTGGTCCCGGGCGTCACCGAACGCCGCCTGCAGCTGGCGGCGGTCTCGGTGGCGCTGGTCGGGACGCTGCCCGTGTTCATGACCGGTGCCCTCGCCGTGCAGATCGGGCGGGACGTGGAGCTCGGCGCCACCCGCCTCGGCGTCGCGTCCGGCGCGTTCTTCGGCGCGGCGGCCGTGGCGAGCGCGCTCATGGGCCGCCTCGCGGAGCGGGTCGGCCCGGGGCGGGCGATGCGCAGCGCGGCCATCGCCTCCGCGGTGCTGCAGGCGACGCTCGCGCTCTCGCCGGGGTACGCCTGGCTGCTGCTCTCGCTGCTGGTGGCCGGACCGGCGAACTCCCTCGCCCAGGTCGGGGCCAACCTGTTGCTGGCCAAGGGGATCCATCCCACCCGGCAGGGCTGGGCGCTGGCCGTGAAGCAGGCCGGCATGCCGGGCGCCACGCTGCTCGGCGGGCTGGCCGTCCCCGCCATCGCCGTCACGGTCGGGTGGCGGTGGGCCTTCGCTGCCGGTTCGCTGGGGGCAGCCGCAGCCGCCATCGCGGTGCCGGTCGCTGCGGTGCCGGCTGGTGGACGGCGCCCGGCCGGCCGACGGGCCGACGTCCCCATCGGTCCGCTGGTGGTGCTGGCGGCCGCGGTGGGCTTCGCCGCGGCGGCGAACGGGACCCTGGCCACCTTCGTGGTGTCCGCCGGCGTCGAGGCCGGCCTGGGGGAGTCCGCAGCCGGCGTGGTCCTCACCCTCGGCAGCGCCGCCGGCATCGCCATGCGGCTCGTGGTCGGCGCCAGAGCCGACCGGCGGGGCGGCCGCCACC
>DMTU01000083.1:5378-5718 GCA_003476595.1 Acidimicrobiaceae bacterium
GGGGCGGCCGCCACCTGCCGGTCGTCTCGGTGCTGCTCGCCGGCGGGGCGCTCGGCTACTTCCTGCTCGCGCCCGGCCTCGTCCCCACCCACCTGCTCGGCGCACTGGTGGCCTTCGGCTCGGGCTGGGCGTGGCCGGGCCTGTTCAACCTCGCCGTGGTCCGTCTCAACCCGACGGCCCCGGCGGCTGCGACCGGCATCACCCAGACCGGCGTCTACGTGGGCGCGCTGACCGGGCCGATCCTGTTCGGCGTGGTCGTGGACTCCGCCGGCTACGGCCTGGCCTGGCTGCTCGCCGGCCTGGCCTCCGCGCTGGCCGCAGCCGGCGTCGTCTACGGGCG
>DMTU01000045.1:0-6118 GCA_003476595.1 Acidimicrobiaceae bacterium
AGCAGGGCCTGCTGCACGCCCTCGCCGGACACGTCGCGCGTGATCGAGGGGTTCTCCGACTTGCGGGCCACCTTGTCGATCTCGTCGATGTAGATGATGCCGGTCTCGGCCTTCTTGACGTCGTAGTCCGCGGCCTGGATCAGCTTCAGCAGGATGTTCTCGACGTCCTCGCCCACGTAGCCGGCCTCGGTGAGGGCGGTGGCGTCGGCGATGGCGAAGGGGACCTTCAGCAGGCGGGCCAGCGTCTGGGCCAGGAAGGTCTTGCCCGAGCCGGTGGGGCCGAGCAGGAGGATGTTGGACTTGGCGACCTCGACGTCGTCGTGGACGGTGTGGTGGCCGAACTGGATCCGCTTGTAGTGGTTGTAGACCGCGACCGACAGGATCTTCTTCGCGTCGGTCTGGCCGACGATGTACTCCTCGAGGAACTCGAAGATCTCACGAGGCCGGGGCAGCTCGTCGAAGCTGAGGTCCGAGGACTCGGCCAGCTCCTCCTCGATGATCTCGTTGCAGAGGTCGATGCACTCGTCGCAGATGTAGACCCCGGGACCGGCGATCAGCTTCTTGACCTGCTTCTGGGACTTGCCGCAGAAGCTGCACTTGAGGAGCTCTCCCCCGTCTCCGAACTTGGCCACGCAGCCGTCCCCCTGGTCTCAGTTGGCCCGGATCGGACCCGTCGTGTCGGCGAGCGAGCGCCGACTGATCACCTCGTCGATGATGCCGTACTCGAGCGCCTCGGGCGCGGTCATCACGAAATCCCGGTCGGTGTCGGCCTCGATGCGCTCCACCGTCTGACCGGTGTGCTCGGCGAGGATCTCGTTGAGCAGGTCGCGCATGCGCATGATCTCGCGGGCCTGGATCTCGATGTCGGTGGCCTGGCCACCGCCCTGGCCCCACGGCTGGTGGAGCAGGATCCGGGAGTGCGGCAGCGCCAGGCGCTTGCCCTTGGTGCCCGCGGCCAGCAGCACGGCGGCAGCCGAGGCGGCCTGGCCGTAGCAGATCGTGCTGATCTCGTTCTTGATGAACGACAGCGTGTCGTAGATCGCGAACAGGGCCGTGATGTCGCCACCGGGGCTGTTGATGTAGATGCTGATGTCCTTGTCGGAGTTCTCCGACTCGAGGTGCAGCAGCTGGGCGCAGACGAGGTTGGCGATGTTGTCGTCGATCGGCGTGCCCAGGAAGATGATGTTCTCCTTGAGCAGGCGGGAGTAGAGGTCGTAGGCCCGCTCCCCCCGGTTGGTGGACTCGACCACCGTCGGCACCAGGTAGTTGCGAACCACGCTGCTGTGCTGGGCCACCTGCTCGGGGTTCATCCGTCGTCCTGTTCGTCTTCCTCGTCGGTCTCGTACAGGCTGCGGTCGACCGGGTCACCGTTCTCGTCGACGATCTCGACGTGGTCGAGCAGCCACTCCAGCGCCTTGCGCTTGGTGATGTCGGATCGTACCGCAGGGATCTGGTCGTTCCGCTCCAGCTGCTGGCGGACCTTGGCCGGCTTCTCCCCGACCCGCTCGGCGACGGATTCGATCTCGGCGTCGAGCTCGTCGTCGCTGCAGTCGATCTTCTCGGCGGCGGCCACGGCGCGCAGGCCGAGGTCGACGCGCGAGGCGGTCTCGGCCGCTTCGCGCAGCTCGTCCACCAGCTGCTCCTGGGAGCGGCCCGTCATCATCAGGTACTGCTCGAGCTCGAGGCCCTGGGCCTGCAGGCGCATGGCCAGGTCCTGGAGGCGGTTGTTCAGCTCCATGCTGACGAGCGCCTCGGGGAGCTCGAGGTCGACCAGCTTGGCGAGCGCCTGGCCCACCTTCTCCTGCAGCTCGCCGGCGCCCTGGGCCTTGCGGACCTCGACCATGCGGGTGCGCAGGTCGTTCTCCAGCTCCTCGACGGTGTCGAAGTCGGAGTTCTCCGAGGCCCACTCGTCGGTCAGCTCGGGCAGGACCTTGGCCTTGACCTCCTTGACCGTGATGGCGAAGTGGAGCTGGCGCTCCTCGTCCTCGTCGGGGTGGGTGGCGTCGAAGTCCAGCTCGTCGCCGGCCTCGGCCCCCGTGAGCTGCTCGTCCACCTCGGGGGTGATGATCCCCGAGCCGAGCTCGTAGCTGTAGTCGTCGGTGGTGAGGCCGTCCTGCTCCTCGCCGTCGAGGGTGCCGACGATGTCGATGACGACGGTGTCGCCCTCGGCGGCAGCCCGGTCGACGACCTCGACGGTGGCGTCGAGGTTGCGCATCCGGTCGATCTGGTTCTGGATCTCCTCGTCGGAGGGCTCCGGCGACGGCATCGTGACCTTGAGCCCGTCGTAGCCGGGGACGGTGACGACGGGTCGGACCTCGACGATGGCCTCGAACTCGACGGGGCCCTCTTCCTGCCCACCGGTGATCTCCAGCTCGGGGGCGGCGATGACGTCCACGTCGTGCTCGGTGACGGCGTCGGCGTAGTACTTCGGCAGGGCCTCGCGCAGGGCCTCCTCGCGGGCGACGCCGGCGCCGAGGCGGGCCTCGAGCAGCTTGCGAGGCGCCTTGCCGCGACGGAAGCCGGGGAGGTTCACCTCCTGGGCGATGCGCTTGAAGGCGGCGTCGATGTCCTTGTCGAACTCGGTCTCCTCGACGGAGACGGACACCTTCACCTTGTTGCCATCGAGTTCCTCGACGGTCGAGTTCATGCCGTGACCAGCTTCTGTCGGGTGGGGGACGTGCTCATAGGAGCGGCCGAGTGTACCGACGGGCCCCGGGCCGGGACGCATGCGCCGGTCCCCTCCCCGGGGCCGGCGGCGACGCCGGAGATGGTGCAAACGTGTCATCCAGTTCGAGGCCGCGCGCGCCGATGATGTCTGCATGCCAGCGCCGGTGGCCGCCGCCCGCACGATCCGACTCGCCGTCGTGGCCGCCGTGGCGGCCCTGCTGTGCGGCCTGGTCCCCACGGTCGCCGCGGCCGGCGAGCCCGCCCGGGTGCAGGGCTGGGTCACCGGACCCGGGCTCACGTTCCTGACCAGCGACCAGGTGGCCTCGGGCGACGTGGCCGCCCCCACGACCTCGGCCGCGTTCACCCCGCCGTCCAACACCGACTTCGTGCTCGACTTCGACGGCAGCGTGGACGCCGCCACCCGCCGCGTCGTGACCGCCGCTGCCGGCATCTGGTCCGACGTGCTCGACGTCCGGGTGCCGATCGTCGTGGACGTCTCCACGGAGGTCATGGGCCCGGGGATCCTCGGCGGGGCCAAGCCGGTGATGGCCACCTACGGCCACCCCAGCTTCCCCCAGCCCGACGTCCTCTACCCGGTGGCGCTCGCCAACCAGCTCGCCGCCGAGGACCTCCGCCCCAGCCTCGCCGACATCGAGATGGTGCTGTCCTCGACGATGAGTTGGGACACCAGCACCGACGGCAGCGTCTCCTCGACCAGCCAGTCCATGCTGTCGGTCGCCGTCCACGAGTTGGGCCACGGACTCGGGCACACCTCGTGGGTGCGCCAGACGTCCCTCGGGGGCTGGACCGTCAGCTACGCCCAGCCCGGGGTCACGGTCGCGCTGGCCTACGACCGCCTGGTCACCACCGCAGGCGGCACGCCGATCACCTCGCTGGCCGAGTCCGTGCTCGGCTCCGCCATCACGTCCCCGCTGTCCTGGGGCGGATCCCGGGGGCGCACCGCCAACGGCGGGTCGGCTCCCCGGCTGTACAGCCCGCCGTCGTTCGAGGCCGGCTCCTCGGTCGGCCACCTCGACGAGGCCACGTTCACCAGCGAGGTCATGACCCCCTTCCTCCGGCGGGGCGAGGTCCACACCGCGGTGCCACCGATCACCCGGGCGATGCTCACCGACATCGGCTGGAGCTTCGGCTCGGGCTCCCCGTCCAGCACCACGACGACGACCACCACGACGGCACCGACCAGCTCCACGACCGCCCCGGCGCCGACCACCACGTCGCCAACCACCACGGTCCCGACGAGCCCGACACCCTCGACCCCGACCGCGCCGCTGACGTCGGCCCAGCGGGCCACCGCCTTCGTCCACGCCGTCACGACCGACTTCCTGGGCCGGGCGCCCACCGCGGCCGAGGTCACCCGCTGGCGCGACCACGTGCTCGCCGGCGGCTCCCGGGAGGCGGTGACCCGGCACTTCGCCTTCTCCGACGAGTGGATCGGCGTCATCGTCGACGGGCTGTACCGCTCCACGCTCGGCCGGGGCGCCGACGCCGGGGGCCGGTCCCACTGGGTCCAGGTGATCCGCAGCGGGCGCACGCCCGCCGAGGTCGCGGCCTGGTTCTACGCATCCGACGAGTACTTCGCCCGCTCCGGGGGCACCGCCTCCGCCTGGGTGCAGGACCTCTACGCCGAGATCCTCGGACGGACCGCCGACGCCGGTGGCCTCGCCTTCTGGTCCGACCGGGCCCGGTCGACGACCCGTGCGGCGATCGCGTTCGACTTCTACCAATCCGCCGAGTCCCGCCGGGACCGCGTCGATTCGCTGTTCCGGACCCTGCTCGGCCGGGGCCCCGACCGGGGCGGCTGGACCTACTGGGCGACGGTGCTCGAGAACGGCCGCGACGTGGACCTGGCCATGTTCCTCGGGGCCAGCGACGAGTACTTCGACCGGGCCGGGCGGCGCTTCGGCTGACCCGACGGCGACGGGCGCGTCCGAGGTCGACGGCTAGGGTGACCCCCCGGTCGACGGGGAGTGGCGCAGCCCGGTAGCGCACCTGCTTTGGGAGCAGGGGGTCGCAGGTTCGAATCCTGTCTCCCCGACCACCCGGACCTCAGGAGAACAGCTCGACCATGGCGGCGGTGAACGCCGGCAGATCATCGGGGTTGCGGCTGCTGACGAGGTTCCCGTCCCGGCAGACCTCCTGGTCCACCCACGTGCCGCCGGCGTTGCGGACGTCGGTCTGCAGGCTGGGCCACGACGTGATGGTCCGACCCTCGAGCACCCCGGCTTCGACCAGGGTCCAGGGTCCGTGGCAGATCACGGCGACGGGCTTGCCGGCCTGGACGAAGTCCCGGAGGAACGACACCGCAGCCTCGTCGGTGCGCAGCTGGTCGGGGTTGGCGACGCCGCCGGGGAGGACGACGCCGTCGATGTCGTCCATCCGCAGGTCGGCGGTGGTCCGGTCGACGTCGAAGGTGTCGGCGGCATCGAGGTGATCGAACGCCTGGACGGTGCCGGGCTCCGGCGCCACGAGGATCGGCCGGCCACCGGCCTCCTCGACCTTCTTCCAGGGGTCGGTCAGCTCCACCTGTTCGATGCCCTCCTGGGCGACGAGGAACGCGATGGTCTTGCCGGTCAGTGCATCAGCCATGCCGGACCCGTACCCGGCCCGACCGGGGGCCATGTGCTCAGCCGGCCAGCGAGCCACCGAAGATCTGCCAGGCCAGCACCGACTTCGCGCCGAGGCTGAGCACGAGGTACGCCTTCTCGCCGAACGCGTAGTCCGACCACGGACCGACACCCCGGTACTGCAGCCACTGGTTCAGCCCGAAGCTCGAGAAGAACACGAGCTGGGCGACGAAGATGCCGTACACGAAGCCGGGCACGGTGTCGGCGCCGAAGATGTTGACCGCGATGGCGATCCAGGGCGCCACGCCGGCGATGCAGCCGAACCAGAACGCCAGCATGGACGTGGACGACCGGTCCGGCGGGTTCATGCGCTCCTGCAGCCAGCCGAACAGGATCATGGCCACGTTGGCCCCGGCGATCCCGATGACCGCCGTGATCTCCGTGATGCCACTGTAGCTGGCGATGAGGACGATCATCAGCGTGGCGCTGAAGGAGTACTCGACCCACCGGAACCGGTTGATACCCCGGCGCAGGTCGGCCTCGTAGGTGCGGCGCCCGATGGTGGCGGTGACGAGGTGGTCGAGGGCGGCCAGGGCGAGGAAGACCGCGACGGCGGCGCCGATCGGGATGTCGAACAGCGCCTCGGGGTCCGGGGGCTCCGTCCCGGGCGGGCCGGTCGGGAACGACGACGTCACCGTGATGGCGAAGTCGCTCGCCAGCACGAGGACGGCGGCGGCCTGCGCGAGGTGCAGGACGGTGAGGCCGAGGTTCCACCGGCGCAGGTCGGTGAGTCGCTCGTCGGTCATCCCGGTGTCGGTGGCAGCCATGGCGCCAGTCTGCACCGTGCTCATGGGTCGCCTCGCCTG
>DMTU01000045.1:6150-10180 GCA_003476595.1 Acidimicrobiaceae bacterium
TGTCGGCTCGGCTCCTCAGTCGGCGAGCTGGGCGAACACCGACGGGATCTGGCTCGGCCCGGACAGCGCCGCGAACCGGGCGCCGACGGCCCGGGCGAAGGCTTCGGCGTCGCCGGCGTCCTCGGCCGGTGCGATCACGTGGAGCTCGTCCAGGGCCCCGGCGTCGCGCTCGGGCTCGGTGCCCTTGGTGGGCCGGCAGTCCGACAGCAACACGACCCGCTTGCGCTGGGCGCCGGACGAGGCGAGCTGGTCGGCAGCGACGCGCAGCGCGAGGCCGAGGTCGGTCGGGCCGTGGCCACGGAGGCGGAACACGTCCTCCACGACGTCGTCGACCGAGCGGCGCTGGTTCTGGCCCTTGATGATCATGACCTTGTCCGAGAAGGCCAGCACCGAGAAGTCGTCCGGCGCGCGCTCGGCCACCGCAGCCGCGGCGATGGCGGAGGCGGCGAGCCGGCCCCCGCTCATCGAGCCCGAGCGGTCCACGACGAGGCAGACCGCCACGGCGGGGCGGGCCCAGGTCCGCACGGTCAGCTCGTCGGCGCGGGGGGCGGTGCCCGTGGCGGAGGCGAGCTGCAGGGCCTCGATGCTGGCGTCCAGGTCGAGGTCGCCTCCCGTGTCGTCCATGGGCAGCGAGCGCATCTTGCCGATGCCCCGCCGCCGCGCCGCGTCGGCCCGGGCCATCCCGATGACGATCCGGGCTGCGAGCCGCCGCGCCAGGGCGCGGAGGCGCTCGTCGGTGGCGCCGGTCATGTCGGCGAGCATGGCCAGGGTCTCGTCGGGCCGTTCGGCGAGGGACTCCTCGATGGCGCTCTCGTCGAGGACGCCGAGCTCGGGGGACACCTCGTCGAAGTCGTCGTGCTGGGACAGCTCCCGGCGGGAGGTCGTGCGACGGGAGGACTCGGTCAGCTCCTCCTGCGTCGCCTCCTCGTCGAGGGTTCGCTCCCGGTCGTCGTCCCTCCCGGAGCCGTCCGGGAGGCTCAGCCTTTTCCCGGGTCCTCGCCGTCGCCGCCGCCCTCGCCGAGATCGACGGTGGTGGCGTACAGATCCCAGAGCTCGGTGACGATCTCCTCGGGCGTCCGGTGGCACGACTCGTGCACCCGGATGCGCCCGGACAGCGCCATGCACGCGGCGTCGAGGGCGGTGCCCAGCTCGGACACCCCGGTGCCCCGCAGCCCGGCGAGCTCGTCGGCGATCAGCACCAGGTCGATGGCCCCGCGCACCGAGGACCCGATGCGCACGTCTGGGTGCTCCCGGGTGCCGCGCACGACGCTGACGACGCGGCGCACGAAGTCGTCGTCGCCCGCGGCGTCGGTGGCGCCGGCGGTCTTGGCCTCGTGCACCACGATGGCCAGCTCGTCCTCCAGGGACTGGTAGCCCATCGAGACCCGGCACACGCGGTCGTACACGGCCCCGGAGATGCGGGCGGTGCCCACGGCGTCGTAGGGGTTCATGGCCGCCACCATCCGGAAGCCCGGCGATGCCACGACCCGACCGAGGCGGGGGACGGTGAGCTCACCTTCGGACATGACGGTGATGAGGAGGTTGAGCGTCTCTTCGGGGACCCGGTTGATCTCCTCGACGTAGAGGAGGCCGCCGTCGCGCAGGGCCCGCAGGAGCGGGCCATCGACGAAGACGTCCTCGGCGTAGCCGTCGGTGAGGACCCGTGCCGGGTCGAAGTGGCCCGCGAGGCGGGCCGGGGTCAGCTCGGCGTTGCCCTCGACGAAGACGAGCTCGAGGCCGGCGCGCTCGGCGATGGCGCGCAGCAACGTGGACTTTCCGGTGCCCGGTGGACCCTCGAGCAACACGTGGCGGGACGCGGCCAGGGCGGCGGTGACGAGCTCGAGCTCACGCCGCCGGCCGACGACCTCGACCGCCGCGCTCTCGATGAGCGAGCGGTCGAAGCCGTGGTCGGAGCGGGTCATTCAGGACTGGCTGTAGCGAACGAACCCACGGACGTTGTTGCCGTCGTTCATGTCGTCGTAGCCCTTGTTGATGTCAGCGAGGTCGTACTCGCGGGTGATGAGCTCGTCGAGCTTGAGCTTGCCCTCCTGGTAGAGGCGCAGCAGGCGGGGGATGTCGTAGCGCGGGTTGGCCGAACCGAAGATCGAGCCCACGAGCTGCTTCTGCTGCAGGGTCAGGTCGAACAGGTTCAGCGCCACGTCGTTGCGCTCCATGGGCGCCACCGAGGTGTGCACGACGCGACCACCCTTGGCCGTGAGACCCATGACCGGGGCGATGAGGTCGCCGTCGCCCACGCCCACGGTGATGATCGCCTTCTCGGCGTTCTGGCCCCAGGTGATCTGGCCGACCAGCTCGGTGGCCTCCTCGATGGATGCGGCCGTGTGGGTGGCGCCGAAGACCATGGCCTGCTCGCGCTTGAACTCGACCGGATCGACGGCGACGATGTGGCGCGCACCGTTCATCGCCGCACCCTGGATGGCGTTCATCCCGATGCCGCCGGCGCCGACGACCACGACGGTCTCGCCCGGCTGGACGTCGGCCGCGTAGGTGGCCGAACCCCAACCGGTGGTGACGCCGCAGCCCACGAGGGCGGCCTTGTCGAGGGGGATGTCCTTCTCGATCTTGATGCAGGAGGCCTCGTTGACGACCGTGTACTCACCGAAGGTGCCGAGCAGGCACATGAGGCCGAGGTCGGTGCCGTCGGCGGCGTGGTGGCGAGCGGTGAAGTCGGCGATCTGGCGGCCGGCGAGCAGGAACGCGCCGAAGTCGCACAGGTTCGACATGCCCTTCGAGCACGACGGGCACTTGCCGCAGGCGGGGATGAATCCGAGGACCACGTGGTCGCCGACCTCCAGGCCAGTGACGTTGGGGCCGACCTCGACGACCTCACCGGCACCCTCGTGGCCGCCGATGATCGGGAACTGCTTCAGGCCGAGGGCGTCCGCGGTCTCCTGCGGCACGACCATGTCGCCGGTGCGCAGGTGCTCGTCGGAGTGGCACAGGCCGGAGCCGACCAGCTTGATGAGCACCTCGCCGGTCTGGGGCGGGTCGAGATCGATCTCCTCGACGCTCCAGTCTTGGTTCTTCTCCCACAGGATGGCGGCGCGGGTCTTCATGTTGGGTTCCCCCGGGTTCGTGGTGCGATTTCGGATGAGCGGCCGCCAACCTAGACCTGCGCCGCGCCGTTGTCATGCCAAACCTGACTGTTCGGTCAAGTACCCGGGAGCCGGGCCGCCAGGTCCTCGATCAGCGCCGCCAGCAGCGCATCCCCCTCCTCGGCCGAGGCCCCGGTCGCGTCGCCGAGGACGCCGTTCGACGCCACGGCGGCGACGCCGCCGGACCGCAGCGAGCCCAGCAGCGCGCCGAGCGGCTCGGTCGCACCGACGGGTCGTTCGGGACCGACGGCGTCGGCGTCGAGCGCCAGCAGGAGCGACGTCTCGGTGCGCCCGGCGTGCGCGTCGCCGCCTGCGATCGAGGGCCACCACGCCGACACCGGCCGCCCCTCCCCGACCAGCACGTCGACAGCGTCGCCGAGCGCCTCGTGGTTGCCGCCGTGGCCGTTGACGAAGACCAACGAGGCGAACGCGTGCGGCTCGGGGTCGGGGAACGCCGATCGGCCGAGCTCCACCAGCACCGTCCGCAGCGCGGCCGTGCCGATCGACAGGGTGCCGGCGAAGCCCTGGTGCTCGCCGGAGGAGCCGTAGGACACCGCTGGCGCGACGACGACCCCGGCTCGTCGTGCGGCGACCCGCTCCGCCACGGCGACGGCGATCCGCGTGTCGGTGTCGAGGGGCAGGTGGGGTCCGTGCTGCTCGCAGCTGCCCACCGGGACGAGCAGGACCAGCGGCGCCCCCGCGGCGACCTCCCCGGCGGTCCGCGAGGCGAGGTGCCGCTTCTCTGGGTGCGGGGTGGTCATGCCAACATGATCGCTCCGACCGGCACGAGGTGGACAGATGGCACACAAGTGGTTCGAGAGCGTCGAGATCGCCCGGCAGCGCGCCGAGAAGATCCTCCCCCGCTCGGTGTTCGGCGCCCTCAAGGCCGGGTCCGAGGCCGGTCACACGCTGGT
>DMTU01000287.1 GCA_003476595.1 Acidimicrobiaceae bacterium
GGAGATGGCGAACGCACACGGGGCGGCAGCCACCAGCACGACGAGGGATCGTTCGATCCACAGCTCGGGGTCGCCGAGGAGTGATCCGAGCACGGCGATGGCGGCTGCGGCCACCATGATTCCGGGTACGAGTGGGCGGGCGATGCGTTCGGCGAGGCGCTGGCTGGCGCCCTTGCGCTCTTGGGCCTCCTCGACGATGTGAACGATTCGGGCGAGGCTGCTGTCGCTGGTGCGGGCGGTGACCTCGAGTTCGAGGACACCTCCGCCGTTGATCGACGCCGCAAACACGTCCGAGCCCGGTTCGACCTCGATCGGCATCGACTCACCGGTGATGGCGGACAGGTCCAGCGACGAACGCCCTGCCACGACGACGCCGTCGGTGGCCACCCGATCGCCGGGACCGACGATCATCACGTCGCCCGGCACCACGTCCTCGGGTGCCACATGCATCTCGCCGCCACCACGACGCACCGTCACCTGCTCGGGGACGAGAGCGAGCAGGGCCCGCAGGCCCCGCCGAGTCCGGGCAAGGGCGTAACCCTCCAACGCCTCCGAGATCGAGAACAGGAAGGCGAGCGACGCAGCCTCCCCGTACTCACCGAGCGCAACCGCACCCGCCGCGGCCACCGTCATCAGCGTGCCGACACCGAGCCGCCCCCGACGCAGCGCCCGGAGTGTGTCGGGGATGAACGTCCACCCGCCGACAGCCAGCGCAGCGAGCAACAGCACGACCCCGATCCCGTCGGAGGCGACGAGCCCGGTTACCAGAAGCGCACCAGAGACGGCCGCAGCCCTGACCTCGGGGATGTCGACGAAGCGCTGCGGATCTTCTTCGACGTCGGCGTCGTGGTGGGTGCAGCACGCGTCACCCATCGGAGCGTCTCCCCATCATCGGGTTCCGGCACAGCTCGATCACGGTGCCTCGTGCAGCGAGCAGCCGTTCGCCCGCCTCCAACAGCTCGGCCACCTCCGGACACGCCAGCCGGTAGAACACCTGACGTCGCTCGCCGGGCCGGTCCACGACCAAGCCGCAATCCTTCAGGCATGCCAGGTGGCCGGACACATTCGACTGCGGCCGCCCTACCGCGTCGACCAGGTCCGCAACCCGACGCTCACCACCGAGCAGCTCGAGCAGGATCGCAACCCTGGTGGGCTCGGCGAACCCACGGAACATCTGCGCCGCCTCCGACGCCGGCGCCACCTGTGATGTCGACATCTGCTCACTTTATCGTCTTTCGCCGATGCCATCGGACCCCTGTCGAGGCGGGCAGGCCCCATCCCTGTAGGAGGTGACCCCGGCTTCTACCCAGCGAACTGCGCTGTTGCTGAGGCTGCTGTTGATCGTGAGGGTTGAGTTGCCATTGAGGGCTGGGTACCTTGAGCAACGCATCCGTGTGGGCGGAGACCGCAGGAGGCAATTCGACCGTGCGCGTCCCACTTCGCCCGCGAGACATCATCATCCTCGCCCTCGTTGGGTCGTTCGCCCTGGCCGCCAGCGGAACCCATCTGGTGGGCCGAGGTGAGACGCTGAGCACCATCGCCGCCAGCCACGACACCACCGTGCGTGCGCTGGTGCAGGCCAACGAGATCGCGAACCCGAACCTGATCGCCGCCGGGCAGACGCTCACGATCCCAGGCGGCGAGGAAGCAGCCAGCGTCTACACCGTCCGTTCGGGCGACACCCTCGCCGACATCGCCGCGCGCCACGGCACCACGGTGTCCGCCCTCGTCCGGGGCAACGGCATCAGCAACCCCAACCTCATCGTGATCGGCAAGACGCTGACCGTCCTGGGCAGTGCTGCCGGCTCGCTCACCCCCAAGACCACCACGGCGGGGGGCGGCAAACAGCTCCCGGGCCAGCGTCACACCGTGCGCTCGGGGGAGACGATCTCCGGCATCGCTGGGCGCTACGGCATCTCGGCGGAGGACCTCAGTGCCTGGAACGGCCTGGTCGACGGCAAGCTGTACGCCACGGCCCGGCTCGTCCTGTACAACCCCGGCAACCTTCCCTCCGGTGGAGACGGGGGAACCCACACCGTGGCCTCGGGCGAAACCCTCAGCGAGATCGCTGGCCGCTACGGCGTGTCGTCGTCGACCCTGGCCTCAGCCAACGGCATCAGCGACCCCCGCCGCCTGCGGGCCGGCCAGACGCTCAACATCCCCGGCTCATCCGGGAGTGGTGGCGGCGTGTTCACCTGCCCGGTGCCCGGAGGCCGCTACATGAACGACTGGGGCTTCCCGCGCAGCGGGGGGCGGTCTCACGCCGGCACCGACGTCTTCGCCTCCCGAGGTACGCCGGTGCGGGCGCCGGCCAGCGGTCGTGTCGACATCGCCACCGGCAAGATCGGCGGCAAGCAGTTCCGGCTCACCACGAGCTCTGGTCTGCGTTTCTACGGCAGCCACATGGATGCTTTCGGCGCCACGGGCCAGGTGTCGGCTGGCGCCGTCATCGGCTACGTCGGCGACTCGGGCAACGCGAAAGGTTCGAACCCGCACATCCACTTCGAGGTGCACCCGGCCGGCGACGCGATCAATCCGTTCCCGCTCTTGCGCGCCAGCTGCTGACCGTCGGCAGACGTCATCTCACGACCGTGCAAGGCGCACCGGACCGATGACCGACGGCGACGCTCGAAGCATTCGCCAGGTGTTCATCGCGATGGAGGTCGCTGAGTGGGATCGGGTCCGGGGTGCCTCGTCGTCCAGATGGTCAAGAAACCGGGAGTGCCGGCGCCATTCAACGCTCGCCGCAAAGAATGCAGATGCGGCCCCGGTGGTACCGAGGTTCGTCTCGTGGAGCGGAATCCGATGGCGCCTCGGGGGGCGGATCCGGAGCCGGAGACGCTGCAGGTGATGGCGCGGGGCGAGGAGAGGCATTCGCTGTTTTCGTTGCTGTGGTGCCGGGCACGCCCAGGTGGATCTCGCCGGGGGCGTTGTCAACGATGACGGCGTCTTGGGGTCCGAAGCGCTGCGTCCGGGTGGTCTCCGCTGCAAATTCGCGAGCCCACGCCCATGCTTCTTCGACGCTCACTCGCCCGTCGGCGTCGATGTCACCGCGACCAGCGCTCAGTGCCTCTTCGATCATGGAGTAGCCCCAGACCGAGTTGCCCCAGTCGGGGTGTTCGTAGGACTTCTGTGGCTCGCCGGAGGAGAAGGTCAAGACCCGGCCGGGTCGTGCCAGGCCTGGGTCGGCGAACCCGGCGGCGTGGCAGGTGGCGAAGCTGATCCAGTTCTGTTCGGCGTCCACGCCGTCGAGTCGCTGGACGAGTTCGGCGTCGGAGATGAACCGGTCGTCGGTCGGCCAGAGAGCCTCATCGATCCGCTCCGGGTCATCGTCGAGGCCTGCGGCAACCTTGGCGTGCCCGGAGTAGTGGAAGATGGCCAAGGCGCTTTGCGAGTTGGTCTTGTCACTGAGCCAGCGGAGGGCGTCGGTGATGTTGCGTCCGGTGGCGTCCCGGTCGGTGAGCAACAGGATGTGGTCGTCCCGCCAGCCGCTACTGAGGAGGTGGGAGCGAAGGTCCTCGGCGTCCTGGCGTGAGCCGATGTTGTCGGCGACGCTGCCGCTGGTGTACTCGTTTATGCCGATCAGCACCGCCCATCGCGTCGACTGTGGGTCCGCAGGATCTTGGGAGGCGGCGGCATGCTCCGGGAACCGAGCGGCGAAGCTGTCGCCGCTGACCGGGCCGACAGCTGGGGGTACCGGCTCAGGCGCCGGCACCAGACCCGACCCGCCAGGCACTTCCAGCACTGGCGTCGGACTCGGAGCACCGGTGCGCTCCCGAGCGACGCCGGCGAGGTTGCGTGCGATGCTGGCCCGCTCCAGGCGTTGCACTGCGCCGCCTGCGTCGGCGGTCGCGAGCGCTGCCGAGCCAAGAAGGGCGACGAGCGCGAATGTTGCGGAGACGGCCATGCGTCTCGGCCCGGAGTTGGAATCGCGGCGCGCCCCGATGGTTCTCATCGGTTTCCCCTGCGGCATCCGGCGTCGGGTCGAACTTGCAACGAATCCTGCGGTGCAGGTACGCAGCAGCATGTGGCGTCGGGCAGGTCCATCAGCTCGACCATGGTCTCGTGCACTGCGAGGCACTTTCCGATGGGCGTCACGACCGAAGGTTTCCTCTCGTAGTCTCCCGACGCTAGTTCATCTCCAATGTCCTTTTTATTCCCGTACCCCCAGGAGCCCGCAGTGCATGACGCCTGCAGTAGGCGCATCCGGGTTCCGCTTACTTACAGGTGATGTCGACGGTCGCATCAGTTCGCCCCACCTCCGGCGGAAGGCAATGGAACAGGGAATGAGCACATCCAGCGTTCAACCTCACTCGGGGAGATCGAAGCGATCCGGTGGGTCCCGGAGCGGATCCTCAACCCGGGGCCAATCTGACGGTGCTGTCATCTTCGGACGAGCAGCGATTGACTGCACCCAGATCGCGTCCGACGGCCTCCTATCGCACCGCCGTCGACCCACGTCCGGACCGTCCCGGAACGCCGGTTTCGCCGGACGGTTCGCAGACCGCGCGCGTCCCCGAATCTCGACCGCGAATGTCCCCGAAAGCCCGCCGATCCCAATCAGTCTCCCCCCGACAGTCCGACACCAATTCTCCAAGCCGAACAAGACGCAGCGACGGTCGGGGTCGGGTTGACGGGACTCGACGGATCGCCGGAGCGGCGGCCGGGATGGATCTCGAAGTGGAGGTGTGGGCTGGTGCCCTGGGCGTTGCCGGAGGTTCCGACGTAGCCGAGGATCGTTCCTGCCTTCACCTCGCCGAAGGCTGTGCTGTACGCCGAGAGGTGGGCGCCGTAGTAGAAGTTTCCGTCGTCTCCCCAGAGTCTGAAGGACAGCCCGCCGAGGGAGTTCTTCGACTGCTCGGCGCGACCGGCAACAGGTGCGACGACCGGTGTGCCGTAGGCGGCGAACATGTCGACGCCCTTGTGCTGGCGCCCGCCTGACCGCGGTGCACCCCAGGTGTCGATGAAGCTGACCGGGCCGGCGACAGGACAGACGACACCGTTGACCGGGACGGCCACAGACGCGAGCGCGTCGGCGTAGGCCAGGACCTTGGTGACGTAGGCGTCGCTTCGGTTGTACCGCAGCAGCGCCGCCCGTTCGTCGGCGATCTCTCCGTTGGCTCCCTGGCACAGGTAGTTGGCCGCAGTCATGACGGCGTCGTCGAGGTCGTGAGGGTTGGCGACTTCGTCACCGTCGGCGTCGATCGCCCAGGCGGTGAAGGTGCCGGGCAGGAACTGCATGGGGCCGACGGCCTGCTGCCATGGACCCGGCAGACCCCACCAGCCGAGCCAGCGTCCGATGGGCAGAGCACGAACGCTGGGGCTCCCATCGAGGGGCGGTCCGAAGATCCACGGCGTCACCTCGCCGGTGTCGGGATCCGCGGTCGCTCCGTTCGTAGTGCCGTGGCCGGTCTCGACGGAGCCGATGCCGGCGAGCAGTTCCCAGCGGAGACCGGGGCAGTAGTCACCGGCGGCTTGGTAGGCCCGGAGTGGTGTCTCGGGGATCCCTGCGACCGCAGCAGGCGGGGGAGCGGCACCGCCGGCGCCGAGGATCGGAACGGTGAGCAGGCCGGTGAGCAGCAGCGCACCGCCGCCCAGGACCGACCGAAGGAGACCGCGTCGGGTGTGCACCTCCCACTAGGCCACCGAGCCCCCCGATGCTCGCGAAGAAATCCAGATCTCCACGCGAGAACAGGCCATCTCAGCGGCTTAGTGGTGCAACGAGAACCGCACCGCAGGAGATCGCAATGCACAGAATTGTCACCGTCCTGGGTCAGGTGGATGTCTCGCCTGACTCGAGTGGGATGCCGGGCGCCGAGCTCATCCAGAAGCTCCTCAACTGGTCACAGATGATCGCCCTCTGGGGCAGCCTGGCCGCACTGCTGATCGGCGCGGCGATGTACGGGCTCGCCCGCGAGAGCGGTGGGTACGGGGGAGCGACGAAGGGCAAGTCGCTCGCCCTCGGGGGAGTCGTCGGCGCGATCCTCGCCGGGGTCGCCCCCACCGCGGTCAACCTGCTCTTCGACGCCGCGCAGTCGTGAGTCGCCGGCCCACTCTCGTCGCCGGCGTCGCCGGCGTCGCCGTGCTCGTCGTCGGATTCGTCGCTGGCGCCCTCGTCATGGATAGCCGGCAAGAAGGCGACGTACGTCCCTCGTCCGGGACGGCAACCTCGAACACCGCCGATGCGTCGCCGGACATGGCGGCCGACGAAGGTGGCGACTCGATCGAGAAGACTGCTGAGGAGGCAGCGATCGAGTACGCCACCGCATCGCAGCAGTGGCTCTACCTGACCGACGAGGAGATCGAAGCCGAGGTCCGGCGCATCGCCGCACCGAGCAGCGCCGACCGGCTCGTCGAGGAGACCATCGGCGAACTGGGCCTCGCACGCGATGGCTTGATGCAGTCCGCAGGCCGGGTCTGGTGGTTCGTCCGGCCCCTGGCCGTCAAGACCGTCTCGGTCTCGGAGACCCGGGCAGAGGTCTCGGTCTGGGTGGTCACTGTCCTGTCTGCTGCCGATGTTGCGGTGCCGCAGGCCGACTGGGCGACACTCGATCTGGTCCTTGTCAGGGATGGCGATGGCTGGTCGCTCGAGTCGATCGATGACGAGGTCGGCCCGACGCCGATCAGCGGTGTTCGCGACGACCCGTGGGAGCCGGAGCCCTTCGACGACGCACTGGACGGCTTCGTCCGCATCGGGAGCGAGCCGGCGTGACCTCCCTCCCGCTGGTCCTTGCCGGCTTTCCGAACCCGATCGGCTGGACCGTCGACAAGGTCAAGGGCTTCGTCGGGGACGCGGCCTCCGAGGGGTTCGAGGCGGTCATCGGCGGCCTGACCGCGTGGGTGATCGATGCAGTCGTATGGGTGGTGGGAGGGGTCTTCAACTTCTTCGTCGACTCGACCGACCCGAACGTGCAGGCCGACTGGTTCATAACGGGCGACGGTCCCTACGCCACCACTGCAGCGATCGGGGCCACCCTGCTCGTCGGCTTCACCCTGGTCGGCATCACCCAGGGCGCCATCGCCGGCGACGTCGGCGGGATGCTCCGCCGCATGGCCCTCGACCTTCCCTTCGCCGTGTTGGGCATGGTCGGCCTCGTCACCATCACCCAGACCCTCATCCGCCTCACCGACGCTCTCTCCGGCGGGGTGCTCGACAACTTCACCGACGACGTCAACGACTTCACCACCGTCATCACCTCGCTGTCCGCCCTCTCGGGCGGGACCGCGACGGCGTTCGTCATCTTCGTGCTCGGCCTGGTCACGGTCATCGCCGGGATCATCGTCGTCGCCGAGCTCGTCGTGCGGGCCGCGCTGATCTACATCGTCGTCGCGCTCGCCCCGCTGGTGTTCGCCGCGCAGCTCTGGCCGGCACTGCGAGGCGTGGGCCGCAAGCTGCTCGAGATCCTGGTCGCACTGATCGTGTCCAAGCTCGTCATCGCTGTGGCGCTCGCCGTGTCGGCGGCGGCGATGGTGGGCAGCGGGTCAGGCGGCGAGGTCACGGCGTTGCCGCCACCGGAGATCGTTGCCGAGGACCCTGGTGGCTCGGTCACCCAGGCCTTCGGCATCCTCCTCGCCGCCATGGCGGCCTTCGGGGTTTCGGCCTTCTCGCCGCTGCTCATCACCAAGCTCATGCCGATCACTGAAGCCGCGGTCGTGGCAGCGGGGATCAAGGGCGCCCCGGTGCGGACGGCTCAGCAGGCTCTGTCGGTCGGCTCCTATGCGCGCATCGCACGCGGATCAGCCGGTGGGGGAGCGACTCCCGCCCAGTCGGCCATGACGGCGGCGAGCGGATCAGGCGCGGTCGCATCCGGCACGCCGGTCGGAGCCGGTGCAGGCCCGGGCGCTGCCGTCGCCGTTGCTGGTACCGCCGCCGCAAGTGCCGCGGCGAAGGGGATCGGTGCCGGTACCAACGTTGCGACCGGAACGGCAGAGCAGCCACGAGCGAAGGAAACGCCATCCGGCCCAGAACCCCGGAAGCCGCCCCACGCCAGCGGAGGCGACGATGGCCGCTGAACGACCCGACCGGACGTACCGGTTCGACCCGGTCGACGCCTCAGGGATCTTCCTCGGCCTTGGCGCGGTGCAGTGCGCTCTGCTCGGTGCCGGACTCCTCGCCGGAGTCGGAGCCATCACCGCCGGGCTCCCGGTCCTCGTCGCCGCTGTGCCCGTCGTCGGCGGCGCCGTCGCATCCTTCGCCCGGATCGGCGGGTACGCCGCCTGGGAGTGGCTCCCCCTCGGAGCAAGCTGGCTCGGCGTCATCGTCGGACGGCGTCGAAGGTGGTATCCACGACTGCCACTCGTCACCGCCGAGGTCGACGACCATCCACCGCCGATGCCGCCGTGCCTCGCCGGTCTCACGATCATCGACCTGCCCTGGAGGGGTCGAATGACGCTGGGCGCAGTGCACGACGGCGACCGGCACACCCTCACCGCCGCCGTGCGAGTGACGGGCCCGCAGTTCGTCGTCGAGCCCCGGTCCGAGCAGGAACGACTCCTGGCGGGGTGGGGCGACCTGTTGAACCAGTACGCCGTCGAGGGCGGGGCAATCACTCACCTCGCATGGACCGACCTCGCCTCACCGTCCGGGCTCGAGGACCACCTCGCATGGCTGCCCGACCGTCCAGCCGCCGACGACGGCGAACCAGCGCTGCGCGACGCCTACGACGACCTCATCGCCGACGCCTCGGCCACCGCCGCCAACCACGAAACCCTCCTCACGATCACCGCCGCCCGCGACCGGCTCGGCCGCCATCAGCGGGCACGGACCGAAGACCCCCAAGCGGTACTCGGGCGCGCGCTCGTGTCCGCCACCGAAGCGCTCCTGCGCGGCATCCGCTCCGCCGGCCTCACCGCCGGAGACCCCCTCACCGCCACCGAGATGCAGAGAGCCCTGCGACGTCGCATCGACCCCCTCGCCACCCGACCCCGTGCCGCCCCAACGGGACGGCTCGTCGAACGCCTCGGCCTCGTCACCCATCGCAGCTCCGGCCCCGCCGCACTCGAGCTCGAATGGCGCCAGCTCCACCTCGACGCCGCCTACCACCGCACTTACCACGTCGCCTCCTGGCCCCGGCTCGCCGTCCCACCCTCCTGGCTCGAACCGTTCCTGTCCGCCGGCGGCATCACCCGCACCATGACGGTCGTCCTCACCCCGGTGCCCGCCCACCAGTCCCGCCGCCAGATCGAGCGCGACCTCGTCAAGCTCGAATCCGACGCTGCCACCAAGGAACAGCAGGGACGACGCATCGACGCACGCCACCGGCGAGCCACCCAGTCGCTCCTCGACCGGGAAGAGGAACTCGTCGCCGGCTATTCCGAGATCGGCTACGCCGGCCTCGTCACCGTCACCGCCGCCAACCCCGACGAGCTCGAAGACCACGCCGAGATCATCGAACAGCTCGCCCGCGAATCCGGCATGGAACTCCGCTGCCTCGACGGCAGACAAGACCTCGGCTGGGCCGTTGCCCTGCCACTCGGCCTCGCGCCCCGAACCCTCCTCTCCTGAACAAGAGGAACGCCCATGCGGCCACCACTCCGGCTGCGACTGCACCGCGGCACCACCGCGCACGTCGCCAGCCTCTACCCCTTCTCCGTCCAGGGAACCCTCGGCTACCGAGGCCCATACATCGGCGTCGACTTACTCGCCGGCGGCGCCGAGTTCTGCTGGGACCCCTTCGAGTCCTACGCCGCAGGAGCCGTCACCAACCCCAACTGCTGGATCCTCGGCGAGCCCGGCAACGGCAAGTCCGCCCTCGTCAAGTCGCTGCTCTGGCGCATGGCCGCCGTCTACGGCACCGGGACCGGCGGCCGATGGATCGCCATCGCCGACCCCAAAGGCGAGTACGCCCCGCTCGCCGAACTCCTCGGGCTACACGTCGTCCGCCTCGAACCCGGAGGCACCACACGCGTCAACCCTCTCGCCGACGGGCCCGGCGCCGACGACGAACCCGACGACCGCCGCACCCTGCGCTGTGCCGAGATGGTCACCGCACTCGTCGCCACGGTGCTCGACCGTCCCCTCACCCAACTCGAGGATGCGGCCATCTACGCCACCGTCGAGCACCTCGGCCGGACACCCGCAACCCCGACGCTCACCGACCTCGCCGCGCTGCTCACCGACCCGCCCGCCGAGGTCATCCGCACCCTGCGACGCCCCACCGCCGAGGTCCTGCCCGAGCTCACCGCCCTCACCTACGCCGTCGACAAGCTCCTGTCCCGATCGCTGCGCGGCATGTTCGATGGTCCATCCACCGTTCCGCCGCGGTGGAACGGGCCGGGCATCGTCCTCGACCTGTCGGCGATCCCCATCGACTCCGACGCCCTCCCGCTCGTCATGGTCGCCGCCGCCGGTTGGCTCTCGCAGCTCATGGTCGGACCCGGACCTCGCCGCATCCAGGTCCTCGACGAAGCCTGGGCACTGCTCGGCAACCGCCACACCGCCCGGTACCTCCAGAGCTGCTTCAAGCTCGGCCGCACCTACGGCGTCGCCAACATCTGTATCGCCCACCGCCCCTCCGACCTCGGTGCCCAGGCCGACGACGGAACCTCCACCGCCAAGATCGCCGGCGGCCTCCTCGCCGACGCCGCCACCAAGATCCTGCTCCGCCAAGCACCCGACCAGCTCGAGAGCGCCACCACGAGATTCGGCCTGACCGATCCCGAACGCCAGATCGTCGGACAGCTCACCAGAGGGCGTGCGCTGTGGAAGGTCGCGGGCCGAACGGCCGTCGTCCACCACATGCTCGGCCGGGCCGACGCCGCGCTCTGCGACACCGACGCCCGGATGGCAGGCAACACCGCTCCACAACCCGTGGCGGCCTAGTCATGTACGACCGGGACCGGATCCTCGACTCTGTCGACCTGGCGTCGCTCGCCGACGAGGTGCTGGGCGAGCACCACGGCTCGGACCGCTCGCCGACCTGGCCGTGTCCGAACCCGAACCACGCCCAGACCGGCAGCACCCCACCAGTCACCATCTTCCGGTCCAACACCGGCGACGAGCGCTGGCACTGCCACGGCTGTGGCGCGGGTGGTACCGCTATCGACCTCGTCATGACCACCCAGAACGTCGACGTCCGAGAAGCACTCGAGGCACTCGCCGCACGGAGCGGCATCTCGGAGGAGGACCGCCCACTCCGGCGGACCCGACGCTGCACGCCGCGCCACGTGCCATCTGACGGAGTGACCGATCCCGACGGCCTGGCCAGCTACGTCGACGCCTGCGCTAAACCTGGATCCACCGACTTGATGGTCTGATCGCCGGGTCGGGGAGGGTCAGGCGCGGCAGTGGGAGCGTGTCGGGGCGCGCCGGGTGAGGGTTCTGGTCGGCGGTCGGTTGTGGGCGCGCTGGGTGCTTCTGCGGTGCTGCCAGTCCGCTGGCCGGTGCTCAGACCGGGACGGCGGGAACGGCGCGCAGGGCGTCGAGGGCGCGGGTGAAGCTGTGCCGCCACGGCCAGTTCCTGGGCATCCGGAGGGTGGGTGTTCCCGACAGGTTCACGAGCCGGCCGGGCAGGTCGATGAGCTGGCGTCGGATGGTGCGGGTGACGACGAGCTCGTCGGGGCGCATGCCGCCGAGCCGGACGGTCCAGCGCAACAGGTTGTGGGCCAACACGGCGCATGCGAGCCAGGCGGCGTTGGCGAAGAACACTCCGGAGGGGCAGTGCTCCATGCCGGCGCCTTCTTTGAGGTCGCGGATGTTCAACTCGACCACGGCATGAGCCCGATGGTGCCGGTCGACCTCCACGGCAGTGCCGTCGAGGTTGGTGACGAAGGCGTGGTGGCGCCAGTCCGGCCACAGCCGCTGCTGGGACTTCTCGGTCAACCGAGTCCGCCGCACGACGAGTCGAACCGATCGCTTCTTGCGTCCGGCTCCGGTGGTGTAGGTGGTGTCGGCGACCTGAGCTGTGCCGCCGTCGGGGTAGACGATGTCGACCCACGCTTCGTCGTCGATGGCCTCGATCGCTGTGCGCATGCTGGGGTTGATGCGCACGGTGACCGACCAGGACAGGCCAAGGCGGGTGAGGGTGTCGGTGAGTTTCCAGGCGAAGAACCCGGCATCAGCGCGCACGGTGATCGGCCCGGTGGCGCCGGCTCGTCGGACGCGGGCGATGAGCTCCTCGACGAAGCGGTTGTGGCCGCGCTGGGAGGAGCCCTTGCGCATCCGGGCATGCAGCACCTCGCCGCTCGAGGCGAGGGTGGCGAGCAGCGGGTGGTAGCCGAGGACCTTGGTGTATCCGTACGCGGCGCCGGCCTTGGCCTTGCCGTAGACCCGACAGATCGTGGAGTCCAAGTCGATGATCACCGGCTCCCCGTCGCCCGGGCCCGCGCCGGCCGCCCACGCCCGGGCTGTCGCGGTGGCGATCACCTTGTCGAGCTGGCGGATGTGGCCGAAGGTGAAAGAACGAAGGAACGTGCCGAGCGTGGATGGTGCCATCACACGGAACGGCAGCACCTTCTGGGTGTCGCCGGACCGGAGCAGGTCGGCGTGGTCGATGTGGGTGCCCCCGGCCAGCAGCATGGCCACGAGTGTGAGGACCTTGCGTCCCGGCAGCGCCCCACCGACCCGGCCGCGAAGCTTGACGGTGGTGTTGATCAGCGACTCCAACCGGAGCCGGGTGATCAGCGTCGCGACCAGCAACAGCCCGGGTGCGGCGACCGCGTTGTCGTCATCGAAGACCACCGCGATCCGGTCGATGTCATGGATTACCGTGCTCACAGGAAGTGCCTCCCGCTTTGGGTTGATGCTCGACTTCAGACATCGGCATCGTCCCAGGTCAGGGAGGCGTTTCCGCGGATACGCGGACTCTCAATCAGCTATCCGGTCGGTGGATCCAGGCT
>DMTU01000301.1:0-2053 GCA_003476595.1 Acidimicrobiaceae bacterium
ACCGTCGGCCACGTCGTGGATGCCGACGTCGGGCAGGTCGTGGACCGGGAACTGGCCGGGCAGGACCATCGACCCGTCGTCGTCGTGCTGCACCGAGCGCACGTCGCGGTCGGTCTCGTCGTAGATCTCCCCGACGAGCTCCTCGACCAGGTCCTCCACCGTCACGATCCCGGCACCGGAGCCGTGCTCGTCCACGACGACGGCCAGCTGGGCGTGGGAGTGCTGCATCTCGTGGAGGACGTCGAGCACGCCCGCCGTCTCCGGGAAGGCACGGATCTCGGACGCGGCGTCGCCGACCGGCCGTGCGCCGAGCCCGAGCAGATCTCGCAGGTGCACCACGCCGATGACCTCGTCGAGGTTGCCGTTGACCCCGACCGGCGCCCGGGAATGGCCGCTGGCCGCCAGTGCCTCGAGGGCCTCGGCGCCGGGCCGGTCAGCGTCGAGCACGAAGACCTCGCCCCGGGGTCGGAACACCTCCTCCAGGGTCCGCTCGGAGATCTCGAAGGCGCCGTCGATGATGAGGCGCTGCTTGGGCGTGAAGCTCGTCTGCACGGCGACCATGTCGCGCAGCTCCTCCTCGGTGATCTCCTCGCGGTCCAGGTGCGGGTCGCCGCCCATCAGCCGCACGGCGACGTCGGTGGAGTGCGAGAGGAGCCACACGACGGGTCGGGCCAGGATCGAGATGAACGCCAGCGGGCGGGCCGTGACCATCCCCCACCGCTCGGCCCGCTGCATGGCGACCCGCTTGGGCGCGAGCTCGCCGAAGACCAACGTGACGTAGGCGAGCAGGAGGGTCACGACGACGACGGCGACGGGCTCGGCCGCCCGTCCGAGGAAGCCGAGCGGCGCCTCGAGCGGCTCGGCCAGGGACACGGCGGCCGCGGCGGAGGCGAGGAAGCCGGCGAGGGTGATGCCGATCTGGATCGTGGCGAGGAACCGGTTGGGATCGCGGGCCAGGTCGGCGAGCACCGCCCCGGTGCTGGACTGGCGCTCGAGTCGCTGCAGCTGGCCCTCGCGGAGGGACACGAGCGCCAGCTCGGTGCCGGCGAACGCGGCGTTGAGGAGGACGAGGGCCCCGACGAGTCCGAGCTCGGGAAGGACATCACGCACGGAAGGCTCTCAGGGGTCGGCGCCACGCGGGGCGGACGGCACGGGCGGGCCGGAGTCGGGAGCGACTCCGGCGACGGGGCGGGGCGCTCAGGCGCCCGGCGGTCCGCGCAGCGTCGGTGGGCTGCAGCTCCGGTGGACCCGTGGGGCCTCTGCGATGTCCGCGCACCGGTGCGGGCGCACGTCGGGCAGGTCGTCCACGCTGGACGACGGTCCGGCGTCGGCGACCTCGTGCGCGCCCTGCTCGACCTGGACCGGGTCCTGGCGGGCCGCGTCATCGACGATGGGCGCGGCGCCGGTGGCATCGGTGACGGTGGTGTCGGCGCCGGCCACGGCGAGGAGCACGCCGAGCAGGGCCAGCACCGCGAGGATGAGCGAGCGCGCCCGGATCGTCGCCGGTTGCGGAGGGGGGTCGTCGCTCTGCATGTGCTGAGAGCCCGAAGTGGGAATTGAACCCACGACCTACGCTTTACGAGAGCGTCGCTCTGCCGACTGAGCTATTCGGGCGGGACCGGAGAGGGTAGCGCGGGGGGCCCGCACCGCCAGATCCTCACAAGGGATCGAGGCCGCCGACCAGGGCCTGCAGCAGCAGCGTCTCGTTGGGGTTGCGCACGAGCGCCTCGGCGGCCTCCTGGACGGCTCGCAGGGCGGCGAGGTGCGGGGTCGGATCGCCGGCGGTCGCCAGGCGGTCCCGGTACTCGCCGGCCAGCACGGCGAGCCCGAAGCGGATCTCGGCATTGCGGTGGCGGCGCACCTCGCGCTTGTGCTTCTTCTCCAGGTCCTTCAGCGGCGTGGTCCGCATGCCGTAGGCCTCGATCTGCTCCTCCAGCGCGATCCGCTCCGCCTCGTGGCGTTCGTCGAGCGCACCCTGGGCCGCGTCGATGTGGGCGACGACCTCGTCGACGAGCGCCGCCGCGGTGTGGCCGGTGCGGTCGACCCGGTGCGG
>DMTU01000301.1:2125-2849 GCA_003476595.1 Acidimicrobiaceae bacterium
GCGGTCGACCCGGTGCGGGATCGATGCCCACGAGTCGCGGCGCACCACGAGCGACGGGTCCCGAGCCAGCAACCGGGCCCGGTGCAGGTCGCCGCCGGCGGCCGCTGCGGTGGTGGCCGCGACCTCGCGATCGACCCCCTCGGCGACCAGCCGGTCGGTGACCGCGTCCTGGGGGACGGGCCCCAGGTCGATGCGGACCGAGCGGCTGGCGATGGCGACCAGCTCGTTGGGCACCTCCTCGGCGAGGATCACGAACACCGTGGAGGCCGGGGGCTCCTCGATCGTCTTGAGCAGCGCGGGACCGGCCTGCTGCACCTTGTGGAACTCCTCGAGCACCAGCACCTTGCGGCGGCCCTCGACCGGGCTGCGGCTGGCCGCGGTGACGATGTCCTCGGCGTCACCCATGGTGAGCGCCGCCCCCTCGGGCTCGAACACCTGCAGGTCGGGGTGGGACTCGTCCAGGCACAGCTCGATGGCCCGCTCCACGTCGCTGCCCCGGCCGGCGGCGTCGATGGCGAGGAGCGCGGCGGCGAAGGCACGGGCCGCCGCCCGCTTGCCGCTGCCGGCCGGTCCGACGAGGAGGTAGGCGTGCACCGGGCGGGTCGCCGCAGCCTGCAGCGCTGCGACCGCCCGTCCCTGGCCGACGACGTCGTGCCAGATGTCGGCCCGCTCGACGAGGGCCTCGACGTCGGCCGGGGCGAGGGCGGCCCCGAGATCGGCGGTG
>DMTU01000301.1:2900-6928 GCA_003476595.1 Acidimicrobiaceae bacterium
GGCCCCGAGATCGGCGGTGTCGGTCACGCCCCCATCCTGCCCGACGACCTCCACCCGTTCTGTTCCTGGCGCGCAGAACGACCCTGGACGGTCGATCCGCGCGCGAGGAACGACGGGCGCCTGGTTCCTGACGCGCGATCCGACCGGATCCGGTCGATCCGCGCGTGGGGAACGTGGTGTCAGGGGTCCAGGTCGGGGAGGCGGGCGGTCACGGCAGCCCACACGGCGTCGGCGATCTCATCGGGATCGCCGGTGGCGTCGATCACCACCCAGCGGTCCGGGTGGGAGGCGGCCTGGGCGAGGAAGCCGTCGCGGACGCGCTCGTGGAAGCCGTCGGCCTCGGACTCGAGCCGGTCCGGCGCCTGGTGGGCGATGCGCTGGCGGGCCACCTCGACGGGGACGTCGAGGAGGACGACGACGTCGGGCAGGAGCTCGTCGGTGGCCCACCGGTTGAGGCGCTCGACCCCGGCCGGATCCAGCCCGCGCCCGTGTCCCTGGTAGGCGATCGAGGAGTGCAGGTAGCGGTCGGTCACCACGTGGCGACCGGCGGCGAGGGCGGGCCGGATGACGGTGGCGACGTGCTGGGCCCGGTCGGCGGCCATCAGCAGCGCCTCGGTGCGGGGGTCGAGCGCCCCGGTGGCGGGGTCGAGGAAGATGCCCCGGATCGCGGCACCGACCGCCGTGCCGCCCGGTTCCCTGGTGAGCAGGGCGTCGAGCCGGCGGGCGATGCGCTCGGTCTGGGTCGACTTGCCCGCGGCCTCGCCGCCCTCGAAGGCCAAGAACCGCGCCGTCATCCGTCCTTCCCCCCGCCTTCGACCGCATCCGGCGGTGCGCCCCCGCCGCGATGGACGGTCGGGGGGCCGGTCACCAGCTCTTTGCGGGCCGCGTCGAGCATGGAGTGGGCGGCGATGACGCCGGCCACCACGATGATCGCCGCCGCGGTCCACAGGGTCAGCCGGACGCCGGGCACCGCGATGGAGACGCCGAACAGCCCGACGTGGCCGTCGTCGAAGAGGTTCTCGGACAGCTCGCCGAGCAGCTCGGACAGGAAGGGCCCCACCGCGAAGGCGATGAGCACGCAGAGGCGCACCAGCGTGTACAGCGCCGAGAAGATGCGACCCCGCAGCTCGTCCTCCACGTGCTCGTGCAACATCGTGAACCCCAGGACGTAGACGCAGCCGGCGCAGATGCCGAGCACGAAGACGAACCCGGCCGCCAGCTCCAGCGCCGACATCGACGCGGCGGTGCCGAGCGAGAAGCCGGCGACGAACACGGCCACGACGAAGGTCCACTCCTTGGGCACCCGCCGCTGGAACACCGAGATCGTGATGACCCCGCCGGCGACGCCGAGGCCGAGGGCGAAGATGAGCACGCCGAAGCCGGACTGCCCCGCGCCGAGCACCTGGTCGGCGAACACGGGGCCGAGCGGCACGAGCATGCCACCGCCGATGAGGCCCGTGGCCAGGCCGAGGTTCACGGCGCGCACGACGGGGTTGAGGAACACGAACTGCCACCCCTCGCGCAGCTCGCGCCAGGCGGCGCCGAACTCGACGCGCTTGGCCCCTCGGCCCCGATCCGCTCTGCGCCGGCGGGGCAGCGGGAGCGACCAGATCATGAGCGCGGACAGCAGGAACGTCCCGGCATCGAAGTAGAAGGCCAGGCCCTCCTGGGTCCCCCGGACGACGCTGAGCAGCTCGAAGTCGCCGATGGTGTCGGACAGCTCGGCGAGCAGCGAGAACAACCCGGCGGCGATGGGGATCGTGCCGTAGGCGGCGGCGAGGGAGAGCGAGTTGGCGGTGGTGAGGTGGTCCGACGGCACCAGGTGGGGCACGGAGGCCTCCTTGGCCGGGGCCCACAGGAGCGTGAAGACCTCCATCACGAGGGAGGCGACGATGAGGCCCGGGACGGTGTCGACGAACGGCAGCGACGCCAGCACCAGGGCCCGGCCGACGTCGCACATCACCATGAGCCGCTTGCGATCGAAGCGATCGGCGAACACGCCGGCCGCCGGCCCGAGGAAGAACCCCGGCACGATGCGCGCCGACATCACCAGACCGACGGCGGCCTCGGGCCGATCGCTGATGCGGGTCGCCAGCGCGGCGATGGCGAGGAAGCCCAGCCAGTCGCCCGTGGCCGAGACGACCTGGGTCAGCCAGAGCCGGAAGAAGGCGGTCGACCCGAACAGGCGGACGTGCCCGCGGGGCTCCCGCTCGCCGAGCGCCTCCATGGCCAGGGTGGGCAGCTCGGCCTGGGACTCCGGCGTGCCCACCGGGCCCTCGCCGGGACGCGGCGGCGTCGGTCGCGCATCGGGGGACTCCGCCACAGGGCAGACGTTAGAGAACCGGCGAGCGAGAACCGCCGATGTCGGCTCGCTCCGCTACTCGGGCGCCTTCTTGGTGGCCTTCTTCTTGGCCACCGACTTCTTGGCCGCGGTCTTCTTCTTCGCCGCCTTCTTCTTCGTCGCCTTCTTGCGGGCGCCGGCCTTCTTCTTCGGCGGGTTGGTCTCCCGGCGGATCTGCAGGAGCTCCGCGGCCCGCTCGATCGTGATCTCCTCGACGAGGTCGCCCTTGCGGAGGCTGGCGTTGGTCTCACCGTCGGTGACGTAGGGGCCGAAGCGGCCGTCCTTGACCACGACGGGCTTCTCGCTCACCGGGTCGTCGCCCAGCTCGCGCAGCGGCGGCTTCGGCGCCGCCTGGCCGCGCCGGCGCTTGGGCTCGGCGAAGAGGGCCTTGGCCCGGGCCATGTCGACGGTGAACAGCTCCTCCTCGGACTCGAGGCTGCGGGCGTCGGCGCCCTTCTCGTCGCCCTTGGAGATGTAGGGGCCGTAGCGCCCGTTGCGGGCCAGCACCGGCAGGCCGGTCTCCTCGTCGGTGCCCACGACCCGCGGCAGCGACAGCAGCCGCAGCGCGTCGTCGAGGGTGACCTCCTCGGGCTTCATGTCCTTGAGGAGGGACTCCATCTTCGGCTTCTCGTCCGGCGGGAGGGTGTCCTGGTCGCCGAGCTGCACGTAGGGCCCGTACCGGCCGGTCTTGACGTAGACGGGCAGGCCGGACTCGGGATGCTCCCCGATGGGTTCGTCGCCCTTGGGCGCGGCCAGCAGCTCGAGCGCCTTGTCCAGCGTCAGCTCGTCGGGCGGGAGGCCCTCGGGGATCGACGCCGTGTCGTCCTCGCCACGCTTGACGTAGGGGCCGTAGCGGCCGGGCTTGGCCACGACCATCTCGCCGTTCTCGTCCATCCCGAGCGGGAAGGTGTTGACCTCGGCGGCATCGACCTTCTCCAGCGCCTCGTCGACCACGACCGAGAGGCCCTTGCGCGCACCCGGGCCGCCGCTGGTGCCGTCGTCGCCGAACCAGAAGCGCTTGAGGTACGGGACGCGGTCCTCCTCGCCGACGGCGATGAGGTCGAGGTCGTCCTCCATCTTGGCGGTGAACTCGTAGTCGACGTACTCGCCGAACTGGCGCTCCAGGACGTTGACCACGGCGAAGGCCGTCCAGGTCGGCACCAGCGCGTTGCCCTTCTTGAACACGTAGCCGCGGTCCTGGATGGTGGTCATGATCGAGGCGTAGGTGGAGGGGCGGCCGATGCCCAGCTCCTCCATGCGCTTCACCAGCGACGCCTCGGTGAAGCGGGCCGGCGGGCTGGTGGTGTGCCCGTCGGCGGTGAGCGCCGGCGTCGGGAGGGCGTCGCCCTCGGCGACGGGGGGCAGGACCGACTCGGCGTCGTCGCGCTCGGCGTCGTCGTCGTCGCTGTCCTCGACGTAGGCCTTGAGGTAGCCGGGGAAGGTGATGACGCGGCCGGATGCGCCGAACGTGCACTCGTTGGCCGGCTGGCCGCCGTCGGCTCGGGCCTCGGCGACGATGCGCATCGAGATGGTGCGTCCCACCGCGTCCTCCATCTGGGAGGCGACGGTGCGCTTCCAGATGAGGTCGTAGAGGCCGAGCTCGTCCTTGCGGAGCTCGCCCTTCACCTGGTCCGGTGTGCGGAAGGTCTCGCCGGCCGGGCGGATGGCCTCGTGGGCCTCCTGGGCG
>DMTU01000181.1:0-340 GCA_003476595.1 Acidimicrobiaceae bacterium
GCCCTCGACGCCGCCGAGATCGATGGGTCGGGAGGGGTCGTAGGGGACGGGAGCCACGGCTGCAGCCGGTCGGGCCGATGCGGCGCCGGTCTCGGCACCGGCTGCGTGGTGCGACGGCTGGGCAGCGGCGACCATCCCCGCGAGCACGACGAACGCGACGGCGACCGAGGCGACGGACGCGAGCACGCGCTGTTCCATCCGGATCGGGCGCTCCGGTTTGACCAGCGTCGCGACGCTCAGGACCACGGCAAGTGCAGCCAGGCCGGCGGCGATGCCGTCGCCCAGCTCCACCGGCTTCGCCGTCTCGAGGCCGTCGACGAAGGAGATGCCGCTCCGGGTC
>DMTU01000181.1:500-6896 GCA_003476595.1 Acidimicrobiaceae bacterium
GACGGGCGCACGATGGCCCACGCGCCCCACCCCAGCTGGAATGCAGCGGCCGCAGTGAACGCAACGGCGGCTTGGGTGGTGTCGCCGTGTACCCCGACCGCAACGGCGTGGACGGCGCCCGCGCCGAGCGAAGCCACGCCGGGCACGTGCAGCCGGCCGGTTCCGAGCCGGACGGCCTCGCCCTCTTCGGCGGAAGCGCCGACCGGCGCGACCGGGGTTGCTGTGTCGATCATGGTGTGCCCCCCTTGTTCGCACACCCTATGCCGGAGCGATCCCGAGGACCGCCCGTGCGGTCATCCGGTGCGGATGCGTCCGATACCGGGCAGGAACCGGCCGGCACCTGCGGCGTAGCTGTCGTATGTCGCTCCGTGGATTCGCGCCAGGTACGGTTCCTCGACCGCACGCACCTGCACCTCGAGGGCGGAAACGAGCGCGATGAGGCCCACCACGGCGACCCAGTTCGCGACCAGGAGGGTGAACCCGCTCGCTGCGATCACCATGGCGGTGAAGATCGGGTTCCGGATCCGGGCGAACACGCCGGCGGTGACCAGCACGGTGCGCTCGACGGGGTCGACACCGATCCGCCACGCCTCGCCCATCTGCCACTGGGCTCCGACCGTGGCGAGTATCCCGAGGGCAGCGACGCCGGCCCCCACCAGGCGCAGCCACCCGACGTCGAGGAGCGGGACCGGCGACAGACCGGCGAGCCCAGCCACGGGAGCGACCACGCCGGCGACCAGCGCGGCGACGAAGCCGAGCTTCGCCCACCATTGGAGCGTGCCGAGGTCGGCGTGCATCCGGAGCCCCGTGTCACCCGTACGGTGCCACTGGAGCCAGGTCCGCCAGCCGAAGGCGGCACCGAAGAAGACGGCGTAGAGGACCAGGGCAAGGGTGTGCATCACGCTCTCCCCCGACCGACCGGGACAGCAGAGTTATCATCTGTACACATATGCATATTATCTACGACTCGGGCCGGGCGTAGTCAAGCCGTCCTGAGCCGACTCCCGTGCGAATCGTCGTCGCCCCTAGCCTCGCCCGTCATGCGGCAGCGACGACCACGGCCGGGCTCCTCCGGCGCAAGGAACATCGGTCGCTCAGGCTGGCTCCGCCTCCGGGTGGCGCTCGGCGCCGCAGTGGTGCTGCTCGCGATCGTGGTGAGCGCCGGTCCAGCATCGGCACACGCGACCCTGATTGCCACCGTGCCGGCCGGGGACGAGCTGCTCGACGACGTGCCCGCGACCGTGCAGCTCCAGTTCGACGAACCCGTCGACGTGGTGGACGGAGGCGTGCGGGTGTTCGGTCCCGACGGCGGTCGCGTCGACCAGGGTCGGGTCGAGGTCGAGGGGTCGACGCTGGTCGTGCCGATCGATGCGGCGGGCGAGGGGACCTACACCGTCGCCTGGCGGGCGCTGAGCGAGGACAACCACAACCTCGAGAGCTCCTTCGTCTTCCACGTGGGGACCAGGACCGGTGCCGCCGAGATCGCCGCCATCGACGACCGCCTCGGCGACGCCGTGGGCACGGTCGGGCGCCTCCTCGCGCTCGGCGGCATGCTGGCGCTGTTCGGCGCCGCTGTCGTCCGGCTGCTCGACGGCGCCGACGCCGCGGTCGTCGCACGCCTCCGCTCCCTCGCCGTGGCCGCCGGAGCCGTCGGCGCGATCGGCACCGTCCTGGTCCTGGCCGGCAGCGCGGCGGCGACCTCGGGACGGCCGGTCCTCGAGGCGGTCCGGTTCATCCCGGACCTGGCCACCGACACCCGGACCGGGCAGCTGGTGGCGGCGCGTGGCCTGGTCCTGGCCGTCGCCGCCATCGCTGCGCTGGCCCCGAGGGCGTGGCGCGGGGGTGCCTGGGCGTTCCTCGCCGCCGCAGCGGCCGCCATGGGCCTGCTCGCCTCGTCCGGCCATGCGTGGACCGCGGACCAGCGAGGCCTCGCCCTGGCCTCCGACCTCGGCCACCAGGTGGCTGCCGGCACCTGGGTCGGGGGTGCGGTCGCGCTCCTGGTCGCCCTCCGGGTCACGAGTGCACCGAGCCGGCTCGCCCACCGGTTCTCGACCGCGGCGCTGGTGGGCGCGGTCGTCGTCGCCGCAACAGGCACGGCGAGCGCACTGATCAACACCGGGTCCTGGGAGGCCCTCACCTCGACGGACTACGGACGCCTGCTCATCGGGAAGGCCATCGGGTTCGCGATCCTCGTCACCTTCGGCTGGATGAACCGACGTCACCTCGTCCCGCTCGTCGAACGGACCGCCGCGCCGCTGCTGCGGTCACTGCGCTGGGAGGTCGTGGCGGCGGTCGGGGTGCTCGCGCTCACCGCGGTGCTCATCGACCAGCCGCCGGGCCGGACCGCGGTCGACCGTCCGTTCAACGACTACGAGACGTCCGGAGAGTTGATGGTGCAGCTCACGGTCCAGCCCGCCCGCACCGGCACCAACGACATGCACCTGTACTTCTACGACGCGGCGAGCGGCGCACAGCTGCCGGTCGACGCGGTGGAGGTCAGGGCCGGCACCGAGAGCATCCCCCCTCGCCGCCTCGACGTCGTCCCCGTCACGGCCAGCCATGCGTCCGCCCTCGGTGCATCCCTCACGGCACCCGGCACCTGGACCGTCGATGCCACCGTCGTGCGGGCCGGCACGCCCACCACCGTCACCTTCGAGGTACCCGTACGATGAGACGTCCGTCCACCCGCCGAGCGGCGGCTGTGCTGGTCATGGCCTGTGCGGCGCTGCTCGCGCTCGGCTCACCCACCGCCTCGGCGCACGAGGGCGAGGGCATCTTCGAGCTCCAGGCGCAAGAGCCCGCCGACGCCGCGACGGTCTCCTACGCGGTCCGGCTGACGTGGGCCAACGACGGGCACCCCGCCTTCGACGCGACCGTCACTGCGACGCCCATCGATCCGAGCGGCACCCCTGCGACACCGGTGCCCATGCAGTTCGAGGGAGACGACGGCCGGTACTCCGGGACGATCACCTACCCGTCCTCGGGGACGTGGACGGTCCGGTTCACGTCGGTGTCGCCATCCTCGACGATGGAGATCGTGGAGGAGGTGGCGGCGCCGGCCCCGTCCGCCACGACCAGCAGCACGCCGTCGACCACCACGACGACGGCGCCCGCCGACGTCGATGACGTGCAACCCGAGCGAGCGGCCCCAGTGACCGACGACGACGGTGGTGGCGGCATGGTCGGGCTGCTCCTCGCCGCCTCCCTCGCGATCGTGGCCGTGGGTGCCGTCGTCGCACTGCGCACCCGACGATCCCGAGCGAGCGACGCGTGAGGGGCCGAGGGCTCGGCGTCCTGGCCGTCCTGGCCGTCGCCTTGGTGCTCGCCACGCCAGCGCCAGCCGGCGCTGACCCCGCCGAGCCGACCAGCGACCGGTCGACGGTGCATGGCATCGATCCGCCGGACGCACCCCTCGAGGCCCGCGTCGTCGGCGGGGACGCGTTCCTCGAGGTCCAGGTCGAGGCCGGACGAGAGGTCACGGTTCCCGGGTACGGCGGAGAGCCGTACCTCCGGTTCCTCCCCGACGGCACGGTGGAACGGAACCGGCGATCACCGGCGACGTACCTCAACGAGGACCGCCTCGGCGGATCCACTGCCCCATCGGACATCGACCCGGACGACGAGCCGGTGTGGGAGCCTGTCGCGACCGGAGGCACCTACGTCTGGCACGATCATCGCATCCACTGGATGTCGCCCGATCGCCCGCCGGGGCTCGAGGCCGGCGATGTCATCGACGAGTGGGAGGTGCCCCTCGTCGTCGACGGCGACCCGGTCACGATCACCGGCGTCCTCCGATGGGAGGAGCCGATCTCGCCGCTGCCCTGGGTTGCCCTCGTCGCTGCGGTCGCCGCCGGGACCGCCCTCGTCGTCCGGAGATCGTCCGGTCTCGTCGTGGCTGTCGCGTCCCTGATCGCAGGAGCGCTCGCTGCCGGCGTGGCCGTCGCCGAGCGGTCCGGACTGCCGTCCGGCGCCCAGAGCGGGGTCATCACCGTCGTCGTCCCTCTGGTCGCTGCGGCGGCCGGGGCCACCGCCGTCGGCCTCGGGGCGGTCGGTCGCCGCGCCGGGGCGACGATCACCACGTTGCTCTCCGTCGCCGCCACGATCGGTTGGGTGCTGCTCCGGGTCGACGTGTTCACGGAACCGGTGCTGCCGACCACGCTCGACCCGGCGATCGATCGAGCTGGGACGGCGGTTGCTGCCGGCATCGCCGTCGCCATCGCAGCGGTGGTGGCAGGATCGGGCGCCCTCGCTCCCGTGGCACCGGTCGTCGGCCCGTCGGGGGCGGAGACGGAGGGGTGACCGACTACCCGACGTTCAGGACCGCCTGCATCCCGGCGGCAGCGTGGCCGGCGACGTCGCAGATGAGGGTGTAGGAGCCCGGGGTCAGTTTGCTGAGGTCGAGGGTGGCGCTGTCGCCTGACTCGAGCATGGGGGTCGCCTGCCCCTCGACGCTGAGGTTGTGCACGACGGCGCCGTCGTTGGTGACCGACAGCGACGCTCCGGTCCCGACCTCGATCGGGTCCGGGCTGATGCTGAACTCGCTGAGCGATACGGCTTCGCCTGCGGTCGCACCTGCCGTGGGGACCTCGCTCGCCTGGACGGCGCGGTGCTCGTCGATGGCGCGCGACGCGAAACCGATGGCCACGAGTGCGGCGAGGAAGGCGAACATGGCGACGAAGAGGGCGCCGAGAGCCACCGTGTCGGTGTTGAACCCTGGACGGGCCGGGGACGGCAAGGTCGAAGGTCGGACTGCGTCGACGTCCATCGGCGTCGGCTCCGGGACGGCGCCGGTCTCGGCGTGTTCGGTGATGGTCACGTTTGCTCCTACTCGACGATGAAGACGGAGACCATGCCGAACATGCCCTGGGCACTCTCGGCGTGGGAGAGGATGTGGCAGTGGAAGGCCCACGCGCCGGGGTTGTCGGCGACGACGATCGCATCCCAGCGCTCACCGGGTGCGACCGTGATCGTGTCGCACAGGAACGGCTGGGGCAGGGGGTACCCGTCCCGAGCGAAGACCTCGAAGGTCAGGCCGTGGAGGTGAATGGGGTGGACCATGAGGCCCTCGTTCATGAACCGGAAGCGGACCCGTTCGCCTTCTCTGGCGAGGTACGCCGGTGTCGCCGGGAACCCTTTGCCGTTGACGGTGAACCCGCCGATCACGTCGTTGAGGATGTACAGCTCGTCCTTGTCGTAGGCAGGCTCTGCCCCCCGGTCACGCGGCTCGACGAGGAGTGCACCGAGCAGCCCCTTGGTGACCTGCTCGGTGGCGTTGTGGTGCGAGTGGTACATGTGACTGCCGAACGGGCCGGGCACGAACTCGTAGGTGAAGGTCTCGCCCGGCTTGATCGGCGGCTGCGTAAGGAACGGCATGCCGTCCTGGCTGTTCGGGACGCGCTGGCCGTGCCAGTGCACCGACGTGCTCTGGTCCAGGTCGTTCTTGACGTGGATGCGCACCGGTTCGCCTTCAACGCAGCGGATCGTCGGGCCGGGCACGATGCCGTTGTAGGTGATGGCCTCTTCCACCTGGCCCGGTGTCACCTCCCACTCGGCTCTCATGACGGTGAGCTCGAAGACCCGGACACCGTCCTCCATCCGGTACTCGAGGTCGGTGGCCCCGACGCCTCGGGTGATCGGCCGCTCGATGTTCTCGAGGAACTGGTCGACGACCTGCTTGTGCATGTCGTCCATCTCGTCCACGCTGAGACCCTCGTGTCCGCCGCCGTGGTCGGCTCTCGCTTCACCGGACGGAGCAGCCGCCTCGGTCGGGGTTGCGGCGCTGGCGGACACCTCGGCGGGCCACGCGGTCGCGGCGGCAGCCCCGACGAGTGCAGCACCGCCGAGCCCCCCGCCGAAGAGACCCATGAACACCCGCCGGTCGATGCCTCGAACGTCCTCGGGTGCCTGTGTTTCGATGTTGCTCATGACGCTCTCCTGCGGGGATGTGGGACGTCGTCATCTTGGCGACGGGGCCCAGTGCCTTCCGAAGGCGAAGGACCCCTTCCTCCGGGACCAACGTCCCGAACCGCACGGTCGGCGTGGTCAGCCGAGCCCGGCGGACACCAGCGTGAAGAGCGCGAAGCCGACGAGCAGGAAGGCCGTCGACGTGCGGCTGTCTTCGGAAGCTTCGTGCGCCTCGGTGATGAGGTCCTCGAACACGGCGACGGCGAAGAGCCCGGACGTCGCCACCAGAGCGGCCAGCTGCAGCGCTTCGGACTGGGCCCGAAGGGTGAGATAGGACAGGGCAGCACCCGCGACCACGGGGACGACGAGCAGCACGGCGAGCAACATGCGCTTGTTCCTCGGGACGTCGTTGGCCTGGAACGTGATCGTCGTTGCGGCGCCCTCCGGGACATCAGCGAGCACCTGCCCGATCGCCAACGTCAGACCGAGGCT
>DMTU01000181.1:7048-15845 GCA_003476595.1 Acidimicrobiaceae bacterium
GCCAACGTCAGACCGAGGCTCGCAGCCACGGCGCTGCCCGAGCCGATGAGGAGGCCGTCGCCGAAGAGATCAGTGGAGACAGCAAGATAGATCATCCACATGCGTCCGCTGCCCTCGGCGCGGCTGGCGATGATCGACTGCGCGAGGAGGTACACCGCGCCGCCGACGAGGAAGGCGACGGCGATCTGCCACCCCGCCAGCACCGCCAGTGCCTCGGGCATGATCTCGATGGCGACGACGGCGAAGACGATCCCGACCGCAGCATGCAGGGCACGGTTTCGCCAGGGGTCGCTCGGTGAGAGCGTCTCGGCGAGGGCTGCGCCGGCGAAGTTCCCCGCGAAGGGCAGGAGCGCGAGGAGCAGGACCCGGGTCACGTCGTCGATGGCTGGTAGCGGTCGGGAGCGGACAGGAACCTCACCTGACAGGTCGCCGAGCAGAACGACATCGACACGCCGGCGACGGTGGAGGTGGGTGTGCCCGGCCCCGGGGTGATCCGCATCCCGCAGACCGCATCGGTGACGCAGTCCTCGGGGTGGCAGAGCAGGACCCGGAAGACAGCGACGGAGTCGTGGAAGCCCCGGATTTCGGTGGCGCCGAGCGGTTCCACCTGCCACCCCGCATCCGCGGCCGCCCGCGCGGCGTGCTCGGTGACCCGCAGCTCCCCGGGTGGAGCGAGGTCGGAGAGCCGTGCCGCCAGGTTCACGACGGCTCCCAGCACGTCGTCGCCACGATCGATGACCGGGCCGGTGGCGATGCCGCCGGTGACCTCGGGCATCGCTTCGGCGTCGTGGAGTCGGTGGCTGACGTCGTCGGCCACCTCGATGGCTGCAGCCGCATCGCGCGCCTCGAGCAGCACCCCGTCACCGAGGGTCTTCACCAGCCGCCCTCGACCCGCCACCGCGGCCGTGACGGCATCGACGAAGCGGTCGACGACCGCGGCGGCGGCATCGTCGCCGTGGGCGTCGGTGAGCGCCGTGAACCTCGTCAGGTCGAGGAAGACGATCGTCCGATCGGGATCAGATGCCACGGGAGCGAACATGTCACGACGCCGGCCGGCCCGCAACCGGGCGATGTGGGGCGCAGCCTGGGCTCGGACATACTGGAAGTCCCCCTCCGACCCCGATGCGGCGCCACGCGAGCGCCCCGAGGAGTGACGTGTCGAAGAACCTGAAGATGTCCCTGGCGTTGGTGTTCGCCGCCCTCATCGCCGTCCTGGTCGCGGCCAACGCAGGTGGCGGGGACGACGGGCCGGAGGTGGCGACCGAGGACGGCGGCGCGCAGGTGGTCCGGCCCGACAGCCAGCGTCTTTCCACGAGTGACTCCGACGTGACCTTCGTGGAGTTCTTGGACTTCGAGTGCGAGGCGTGCCGAGCCGCACACCCTGCCATCGAGGAGCTCCGGTCCCGCTTCGGCGACGACATCACCTTTGTGGTGCGGAACTTTCCCCTTCACGCCAACTCCGTCGCAGCGGCGCGTGCCGCAGAGGCCGCGGCCGCCCAGGACAAGTTCGAGGAGATGTACGACCTGCTCTTCGAGACGCAACCGGAGTGGGGTGAGAAGCAGTCGTCCCAGGAGGAGGTCTTCTTCGGCTTCGCCGAGGACCTCGGGCTCGACATGGAGGAGTTCCGCTCCGTCTACGACGATCCGGCCACGCTCGAGAAGATCGAACGGGACCAGGCCGACGGCGAGGCCCTCGGCGTGAGCGGCACCCCGAGCTTCTTCCTCGACGGCGAGAAGCTCGAGGTGCAGTCCTTCGAGGAGCTCGTCCAGCGGCTGGAGCAGGCCGTCGATGCTTGACCAGGCCGTGCGGCCCGTCACGCCTCCCGGCGACGACGGCGCACGCGTGGCGACGGAACCGTCCCCAGCGGCACGACGGACTGCGTCGGTGCTGGTCCTCGGTGGCGCGGTGGGACTGGTCGCCGCCGTCGTGCTGCTGATCGAGAAGATCAAGCTGATCGAGGACCCCGACTACATCCCGAGCTGCAGCATCAACCCCATCCTGAGCTGCGGGTCGATCATGCGGACCGACCAGGCCGAGGCGTTCGGGTTCCCCAACCCGATCATCGGCGTGGCCGGGTTCGCTGCGGTGCTCACCGTGGGCGTCGCCATCTTGAGCGGTGCGACCTTCGCCCGGTGGTTTTGGCTCGGCCTGCAGGTCGGCGTCACCTTCGGGATCGGGTTCGTGCACTGGCTGATCTTCCAGAGCCTGTATCGCATCGACGCCCTGTGCCCGTACTGCATGGTGGTGTGGGCCGTGACCATCCCGCTGTTCTGGTACGTCACCTTGCACAACGTCCGGCACCGACACCTCCGCCTGCGAGGGGTCGCCGCCCGGCTCGGGGCGGCTGCGGAGGAGTACCACGGCGTGGTGCTCACGGGCTGGTACCTCATCGTCATCGGACTCGTCGCCCAGCGGTTCTGGGACTACTGGTCGACCCTGCTGACCTGAACGGGAGCAACACATGGACGTCGACCGCTACGTGCCACGGACCTGGCTCGCCCTCGCCGGCCTCGTCGGGGCCTTCGCCTTCCTCGGGGCCGCCGTCACCTACTTCGTGATGGAGCGCGATGAGCGACCCCCGGACGAGTCCTCTGCCGACGTCGGGTTCCTGCAGGACATGCTCGACCACCACGAGCAGGCACTGACCCTGTCGGCGTGGGAGCTGCAGAACGGGACCACCCCGGCGGCCCAGATGTTCGCCCGGGAGGTGCTGCAGCAGCAGTCCTGGGAGATGGGTCAGATGCAGCGGCAGCTTGACCAATGGGGGTACGCCAGGCAGGACCGTTCCCCTATGGCGATGGACTGGATGGGCATGGCGACCGCACCCGATGAGATGCCTGGGTTGGCGAGCGACGCCGAGCTGGAGGCGCTCCGGGAAGCAGAGGGGGCCGAGGCGGATGCACTGTTCATGGCGCTGATGGAGGACCACCACCGAGGGGGTGTCTCCATGGCTGCGGCGGCCGCGGAGCAAGCGTCCGATCCGTGGGTTCGCGACCTGGCCGGCCGCATGGCGCGCAACCAGGCGATCGAGATCAACGAGATGCAGGCCGCGCGTGAGCGGGCCGGCCTGGACGCCTCTCCCGACGGCTACGAGCCCGGGCCGTTCCCCGACCACGGGGACGGCGGGGAGATGCCCGACTCAGAGGACATGGATCACTCCAACGGCTGAACCCGGTCGAGGTCGGCCCTACAGGTTGGGGTCGGCCGGTTCGCGGCCGATCTTGAGATCACATCCGTTCCGCATCGGCGGAGCCAGTTCGGCGAGCGCCTCGTCCGTCGTTGCGACCGCATCGGTTGGCGGCTTCGGGGCGGTGGCGTCCGCCGGCAGCATGAGGTAGTCGATGATCCAACCGGTGTCGGGGGCGGGCGTGCCCGGTGAACCCGCGACGGAGTCACGCACCTGTACGCGGACGATCTCGCCGTCCGTCGCGATCCATGCGTCGACGATGGGGACGGCTTCATCGCCCTCGACCACGAAGCGGAAGCCGTCAGCCAGCGTGTCGTCGGACGTGCGGATCGGGACGATGGGCTGGGCCTCGCTGCGCTCGAGCGTCGCCGCCACGGTCGCGTTGCCGTCGGGTGGAGGGCCCGTCGCTGCGACGTAGGAAGCGAGGTCCGCACCGAGGATGCGGGTGAGCTGGGGCCGGACCCGTTCCACGTCCGCTCGATCGATCCGCAGCCAGGCCCAGCTGTCCAGATCGACGGAGAACAGCTCAGCGCTGAGGTAGACGGCATCCGCCTCGACGATCGCCGTGCCGGGGCCGGCCGGTGTCTTCGTGGTGAGGACCACGGTGCCGTCCGGGAAGACGGTGCCTTCGAGCTGTCGGTTGGGTAGGACGCAATCGAGCACACCCGTGCCTCGTGCGCGATATGCGAAGCGGAAGCCGTCTCGTGGCTCAGCCAGGCGCGCCTCGAGCGCAGGTCCGTCGGGGTCGTCGCCCCTACCAGCCGAGGAGGCCAACGCGTACGATCCGACCGCTACGGCCAGGATCAGCAAGACGGCGAGCGTGCATCTCCTCTTCCAGCGCCCGACGACCGTCGTGGCTTGGACGCCCTCGGTCGGAGCAGGCACCATTGGAAGATGGTACAGGGTGTCGCAGGTTGTCGCCGTCGGGTCGGAGTCGACCAGTGACCGACACGATCGACATGGTTCCGTTCGAGCTGCGGGCCGAGGCCTGGCTCCTCGTGCTCGGGCTCGCCATCGGCTACCAGTGGGCCGTGCGAAACCTCGGCCCTCGGCTCACCGACTTCGAGCCCGAGGAGGTGGCCGGTCGGCGGCGTCTCTTCATGGCCGGCCTCGTCGTCCTGGCGATTTCGGTCTCGTGGCCGATCGACACCATCGGTGACGGCTACCTGTTCAGCATCCACATGACGCAGTACCTCCTCATGTCGTTCGTCTCGGCACCTCTGCTGGTGGCGGGGACACCAGGTTGGATGCTCACGACCCTGACGCAGCCGATCGATCCCCTCGTCCGGCGCTTGGCACGCCCGGTGGTGGCCATAGCGCTGTTCAATGCCGTGCTGGTGCTCAGTCACTGGCCTGCCCTCGTCGGCGTCTACCTTCGGGTCGACGTCGTGCACTTCGGCATGCATGCCCTCTGGATGATCGCCGGCTACGTGTTCTGGCTGCCCATCCTCAACCGGGCACCAGAGCACTACGGCAAGCTGTCCCCGCCGCTCCAGATGGTGTACCTGTTCCTGTCATCGGTCATCCCGACCGTGCCGGCTTCGTTCCTGACGTGGGCCGAGACCGGTCTGTTCGACGAGTACGCGGCCGCTCCGCGCCTCTGGGGTGTCACCGCGGTCCAGGACACCCAAGCTGCTGGGGCGATCATGAAGCTCGGTGGCGGGCTCTTCCTGTGGGGCCTGATCGTGGTCATCTTCTTCCGCTGGGCCGCCACCCAATCGCAGCCGGCTCCACGTCGAGCACCGAGCGGGGAGCCAGCGTCGACATGATCACGATCCTGATCCTCGCATCAGCAGAAGGCGAGCGAGCGGCGGCGAACAACGCCGCTGCCCTCGCCGCGTTCGTGCCCCTCGTGGCGTGGATCCTCGTCGCTGCGTTCCTGATCATGCGCCGTCGTCGTCGCCACCGCCCCGCCGATGACCACGAGACGGACGACGACGGGTGAGCACAGAGTGGCCTGCCACCGCGACGGTGGCTGCGCCGGGACCGCCGGAGGGTTCGGGTGGCGTGGGAGGCGCACCCGGCATCGCCGCTGCCGTCTTCTTGGCCGTGATCGTGGTCGCTGCCCTGACCGGACTCGTGCGCTCGATCGTCCGGCACAGATCCGAGCGTCGGCGTCCGCGGCCCTGATCAGAGCAGGACGAGTGCCGTGAAGGTGGTGGCGTTGAAGCCGACGTGCACCGCGATCGCAGTTCCCAGCCTGCCCGTCTTGACGACCGCAGCGGCGAAGACCAGTCCGGCGGCGGTGAGACCGGCGAACTGCAGCGGCTGGAAGTGCGTGGCTCCGAAGAACAGAGACGACCCGATCACGGCCGCAAGCGTCCCCCACCGCTCCCGCAACGTGCCGAGCAGCAGTCCCCGGAAGAACAGCTCCTCCACGACGGGAGCGACCAGCACCACGCCCACACCCATCAGCACGAGCAGGATGCCGTTGAAGTCAGCGAGGAGATCCTCAGCGGGAGCGGACAGATCGTCCTCGTCGAACCACGAGCGGAACGGCAGGTAGAGGAGGGGAAGCAGCACCAGCTGCGTCGCCACGCCCACGACGAGGCCAAGGACGTCTGATGCATGGAGCTCGGTTCGGACCGCTCCCACGTACCTCGGTGCCCCTGGGCGCGATCGTGCGTACACCACGACACCGACGAAGCCGGCCCAGAGGCCGACCTGGCCGGCGAGGATCGTGAGCGGACCGTCGGCGTCGAGGGTGACGAGCCCGACGACGCCACTGGCGATCCCGGCAGCAACGAGGGCCAACAGGTAGCCGAGGAGGACCTCGGGCACCGACAACGGGCGTGCCGGCCATGGTCCCCGACCGGCAGTCGTACTCGGGTACCGGCGCTGCTGCCTGGCTTCATCTGGATCCTGGCTAGACGGCAACGATGGTCCCGGACATGAACAGGTGGGCGTCGCAGACGTACTCGTACTCGCCGGGTTCGGCGATGCTGAAGGTCAGCGTCTGGGTGACGACACCGTCCTCGAGCTCGGTCTTGGGGTCGTCGGGAGACTGGATGTGCAGGTTGTGCGGGACACCCCGGTCGCGGTTCTCGATGGTGGCGGTGACCTCGACCCCTGCCGGGACCACGATCCGGTCGACATCCCATCGCAGGTTCTCGGCGACGATGGTGAACTCTTCGACTGGCTCCTCGGTCTCCGCTGTGGCGCCGTCAGTCGACGCGTTGTCACCACATGCCGCGAGCGCGGCCGCAACGACCGCGCCGGCTCCGAGGCGGAGGGCACGTCGCCGGGTCACGCGGTGTTCCGTCATGGACGCAGGCTTTTGAAGATGGTTCATCTGCTACAGCGTGTACGACCTCGGCGTGGAGACGCCAAACGCGGTCGACGGTGTCACGGCCGGTACGACCAGTGCCACGGCTCCTGTGGGTGCACCTCGAGACCGTTCCAGCCGCTGTTGGCCTCGAGGAACCGGTAGGCGGCCGAACTGCGGTCGAGGATCAACTTGCCCCCGGAGGTGAAGTCGATGGCCAGCCCGTACTGGTGGAGGGACTGGCCAACCTTCGCTGTTGGAGGGGAGCACGCTGACGCTGGCGAGTTGACCGGGTCCGGGCAGTTCTGCGCCCGCAGTCGCCGCTGAGCGGCGCTGTCGCGGTACCCGCCACCCTCGAGGGGGACGCCGGCGACCTCGGCCTCGGCCAGCAGGGTGCGAATGAACGGAGCCAGCCGCTCATGGACCACGATCCCATCGACGTTCTCCACGGCTGGAGGTCCGGTGACGTGCTCGCCCGGAACCGTGAGCCGGAACGGTGCACCGAGCTGCACGGGTGGGACGAAGTCGTCAGGGTCGAGCGACACCGGTCCCGGTGAGCCCCCAGACTGCTGGGTGCTGCCTGCGGACTGGACTGCTGGTGGGGCGGTGGGTGCGGGCGGTCGTGGTTGGGCGGTGCTGATGCCCGGCTCCTCCGCAGGAGGCCATCCGCCGGCTGCGAGGGCCGTGAGGGCGAGCACCAGTGTCCCGGCTGCGCCGGCGGTGCGGAGACGGGGGATGGCCGAGATCAGATTGGAGGCCACGTGCTTCACCTCGTCACGCAGTCGATTGCGAGTTGCCCTCGGTACGGTCGGGGCACGAACATCTAGACGTGCGACACGCTGTCACACGGAGCTGCTCGTGGCGAGTCGACGGCTGTGCTGTCGCATCCGGGCGCGCCTCGTGAACCGCACGACCGCCGGTCTGTTCGCCGCCGTGGTGCTGGTCCTGGCGGGGTGGTTGGCCCTGTCCGTCACCGGAGGCAACGGCACGGACGCCCCGACAGACGGCACAGGGCCGTCGCCGCTGTCTGGGGTGTGCGGTGCGCTCGTCGCCGCTCGGTCAGGCGACATCGAGGATGCACGTGCGGTCTTCTTCGATGACGCCCACGACGGGCTCCACGACCTGGCCACGCGTACTGCGGAGGTGGATCGGGCAGCGACCGCCGAGCTGCTCCGAGCGAAGGAACGCATCGAGGCGCTCATGGAGTCGAGCTCGGCTCCAGATCTGCAGACGGCTCTCGCCGACCTGGCGGATGCAACCGCAGCCGCCGCCCGAACCCTCGACCCGGAAGCAGCCACCTCGTGCCCATGACCCCACGATCCTGGATCTGTGTGTCCATCGCCGCCCTCGTCCTCACAGGATGCGGCGGCGATTCGGACGACGACGCAGCCACCACGACGCCGACCCAGCAGGACCGGGGGGTCGTCGCCCAAGTCGCCAGCTACGAGCTCGTCATCGACCGCGACCAGCGCTTCCTGGTCGGTCTGTTCAGCGACGACAGGGGCATGGTCAGCCACGGATCCGCCGAGCTCACCTTCTCCTTCCTCGGCGAGGAGGGCAACATGCTCGACGAACCGACGCCCGGCCCGGATGCGATGGCGACCTTCGTCCCTGTCCCAGGCTCTCCGGAGTCGACGAACTCGGAATCGGCGGCGTTCACCTCGCCGTCCGAGGCACGCGGTGTCTACGGCGCCGAGGCAGTGCGCTTCGACCGAGCCGGCTTCTGGGAGGTCGCCGTCGACATCGAGATCGACGGCACGCAGCATTCCGCCACGGCGGCATTCGACGTCCGCGAGGAGAGCCATGTGCCAGTCCCTGGCGACCCCGCACCGCGGACGCAGAACCTCCTGCCCGGCGACCCCGACGCACCGCCCGACGCCGTCGACTCGCGGGCGGAGGACGACGGCACGGTCCCCGACCCGGAGCTCCACGAGGAGACCGTCGCAACGGCGATCGACGCAGGACGGCCGGTCATGGTCGTCGTCTCGACGCCCGTGTATTGCGTCAGCCGCTTCTGCGGCCCCATCACCGACACCGTGCAGGAGCTGGCCCAGGAGTACGGCGAGCAGATGGACTTCGTGCACCTCGAGGTCTTCAAGGACTTCGAGGCCAACACCTTGAACAAGGCAGCCGTCGAATGGATCTGGCCCGACCGGCAGGGCGAACCTGCGGAGCCCTGGGTCTTCCTCGTCGACGCGAGCGGTACCGTCATCGAGCGGTGGGACAACGTCGCATCGGAGCGGAACCTCACCGAAGCGGTGCAAGCAGTCGTGGAAGGAATAGCGTGACGGCGCAGCGGCGCGGCATGGGCCAGCTCGAAGCCGAAGTGATGTCGATCCTGTGG
>DMTU01000192.1:0-773 GCA_003476595.1 Acidimicrobiaceae bacterium
AGCGCGGTGTCGATCCGGTAGAAGTCCTCGGTCGGCGTCACGTAGGGGCTGAGCCCGGGGACGTCGAACCCGCTCGCCTCCACGGGGGTGGCTCGCGCCGGCCGCGGCAGGACGAGCGCCTCGCGCTGGGCATCGACGACCGACCGGCCGCGGAGGGACCAGGTCCCTGCGCCCGTGAGGGCCGCCGCCGCACCGGCCGCCGCGCCGACGGCGAGGAAGGTGCGGCGATCCGGGGTCCGCACGCGCGGGTCTTCCATCGCGCCGGCCCGGCGCAGGGTCGTGGCCAGGTCCGGTCCCCGAGCGATCTGGGCCACCAGCAGCGCCAGCACCCCGGCGCCCGACGCGGCCCCCGACAGCGCCGAGAGGATGGGCACGAGCACACCGGCGCCCGAGTCGGTGAGGTGCGCGACGAGGCCGAGCGCGGCGAATCCGGCGAAGCCGGCCACGGCGAGCGCGAAGGAGCGGAGGGCGAGGAGACCGAGCGCCGCCCCGAGCACGAGGCTGACGACCACGATGCCGACGACCAGGGCGACCTTGTCGTTCTGGCCGAACAGGGCGACGGCCAGCTCCTTCAGCGAGCCGGCGAACCGGTCCACGAACTCGTTGCCCACTGCGGTCACCGGTCCCACCGCCTCCCCGGCGAGCGCGGATGGGACCTCGGCGGCCGCGAGCGCCGCGCCGGCCGCGAGCACACCCGCGACGGCGGCGCGCCACCAGCGCTCCCGCCGGGTGCGGGACGGGTGGTCGGTGCGTTCGGTCATCCCGGACCGGGG
>DMTU01000192.1:860-2457 GCA_003476595.1 Acidimicrobiaceae bacterium
GTCATCCCGGACCGGGGTCGAGATCGACCGGTCGCGGCTCCATGCCTCGACCGTACGCTCGTCGCCCGTCCGTGTCCCGGCACCGAAGGGGCACCTGGCAACCCGCGTTGCCTAGTCTCCTGCCATGTCGATCGCGATCACTGATGACCACCGCGCCCTGTCCGACACGGCGTCCGACCTCCTGACCAAGCGAGACGCCCGAGGCGCTGCCCGAGCCCTGCTCGAGTCCAGCGACGAAGCGCTCCCCGATCTGTGGAAGGACCTGGTCAGCCTCGGCTGGCTCGGCCTCCACGTGCCCGAGGCCCACGGCGGCTCCGGCTACACCCTCGAAGAGCTGGTCATCGTGGTGGAGCAGCTCGGCCGGGTCGTCGCGCCGGGCCCCTTCGTCCCCACGGTCATCGCCAGCGCGCTCATCGCCGCCGCCGGTGACGACGAGCTGCAGGCGGCCCGGCTCCCCGGCCTCGCCGACGGCTCCACCATCGGTGCGATCGGCCTCACCGGCTCGGTCACCGTGTCGGGCGGCACGGCCTCCGGACAGGCCAGCCCCGTGGTCGGCGGTGGCCTCGCCGACGTGTTCGTCGTGCGGGCCGGCGACGACGTCGCCATCATCGACGCCGGCGACGGCGTCACGGTCGACACCCCCGCCAACCTCGACCCCACCCGGCGCTCGTCGCGCGTCACCTTCGACGGCGCCGCCGCCACCGTGATCCCCGGCGCCGCCCGCCTGTTCGTGGACCTGGCCCGGGTGATCCTGTCGGCCGAGGCCGCCGGCGTGGCCCAGGAGACCACCGACATGGCGGCCACCTACGCCAAGGAGCGCGAGCAGTTCGGTCGCCCGATCGCCATGTACCAGGCGGTGAAGCACCACTGCGCCAACATGGCCGTCGCCCGCGAGCTCACCACCAGCGCCGTGTGGGACGCCGCCCGCGCCGCCGCCACCGGCGGCGACCAGCTCAGCTACGCCGCGGCCGTGGCCGCCACGCTGGCCGGCCCCGCCGCCGACCTGTGCGCCAACCTCAACACCCAGGTGCACGGCGGCATCGCCATCACGTGGGAGCACGACGCCCACCTCTACATGCGTCGGGCGACCACCCTGCTCACGCTGCTCGAGCCCAAGCAGGCCGCCGCCGACCTGGTCGACCTCACCCGCTCCGGCGTCACCCGGGCCAAGGCCGTCGAGCTGCCGCCCGAGGCCGAGGCCATCCGCGACGAGGTCCGGACCTTCGCCGAGTCCATCAAGGACCTGTCGAAGGAGGAGCAGCGGACGAAGCTGATCGAGACCGGCTACGTCATGCCCCAGTGGCCCAAGCCCTACGGCCGGGCCGCCGGTGCCATCGAGCAGCTGGTCATCGAGGAGGAGTTCGCCAAGGCCGGCGTCCAGCGCCCCGCCTACGGCATCACCGCCTGGAACATCCTCACCATCATCCAGCACGGCAACCAGGACCAGCTCGACCGCTGGGTCCTCCCCGCGCTGAACCAGGACGTCGTCTGGTGCCAGCTGTTCTCCGAGCCCGACGCCGGCTCCGACGCCGCGGGCGTCAAGACCAAGGCCACCCGGGTCGACGGCGGCTGGCTGGTCAACGGCCAGAAGGTCTGG
>DMTU01000192.1:2647-2819 GCA_003476595.1 Acidimicrobiaceae bacterium
AAGGTCTGGACCTCCGGCGCCCACTACTCCGGCATGGGCTTCGCCACCGTGCGCACCAACCCCGACGTGCCCAAGCACGACGGCATCACGATGATGGCCATCGACATGCACGCCGAGGGCGTCGAGGTCCGGCCGCTGAAGATGACCAACGGCGGCTCCGAGTTCAACGAGG
>DMTU01000071.1 GCA_003476595.1 Acidimicrobiaceae bacterium
GGTGGTCCCAGATCCGCGAGACCATGCCAGCCTTCGACCCGCAGCTCACCCCGACGCGGTCGATGGGTGCCATCGTCGAATGCTTCCGCCACGTCCCTGGCGTCCTCCGCAGCGATCACCCGACGGTCTCAGCCGCTGCGGTCGGTCCGAATGCCGGCGCCCTGCTGTCTGGGCACACGCTGGAGCACGGACTCGGCGAGTCGTCGCCACAGGCCCGGCTCTACGAGCTCGACGGCCAGATTCTTCTCATGGGTGTGACCCACGCCAACAACACCTCGCTCCACCTTGCCGAGTACCGAAGCTCCGTGTCGGGCAGGCAGTGGACGACGCATGCATCACCAGTACAGGTCGACGGTCAGCGGCGCTGGGTCTCGTATCCCGATCTGGACGTCGAAGACGAAGACTTCGATCGGCTCGGACAAGACTTTGCCGAAACCGGCATGGAGACTTCCGGACCGATCGGAGCCGGCACGGGAAGGCTGATGCGTTCCCGCGAGGTCGTGGACTTCGCTGTCTCGTGGATGAACGAGAACCGTCGCTGACCGGGAACTGGCCTCTTCCACGAGATGCGCCGTGCAAGCCCAAAGACGCACAGATCAGCGTCAAGTATTCGCATACTTGCCGTGGCCCGAGGTACTGGCTATCGGCGCGTAGTCGTGCGATCGACTGCCACCTATCATTCAGCCGGATCCGGCGTCGGCACCGCCCTCAAACGCTGGCTCGCGAGGCGCTCCGCCGGCCGCATATCGCCCAAGTCAGGACCGACGTTTCCGGGCACCTCGGCCCCCTCGCCTCCACCGGCACTTCGAGGGCAATGCCCCACGCAGATATGCGTGCGCGTTAGGTGGCGATCAACCTCCTCGCGATCGAAGCACTTCGGTGCTACTCACCTCCCGGGGGGTACCACCCTTCTGGCGGTCGTTGCACGTGGCGCCCAGGGAGTTGGCCCCGACGTAGCCACCGCTTCCGGGCTGTTCGCTCAGACACGACACGTCCTGTCGCCAGGAGGCCGCCGCTGTCGAAGAGACCTACGCCATTAAGCACCGAGGGCTTGGCGTCGCCCGCCAGCCAGGCATCGGCAAACCGCTTCATCTCCCGGCGGAGAGGCAACCTCACCACCGCTTCCGGTTCGTCGGCATCGGTGCCGGTGAAGATGGCGTAGTTGCACCCGTCTGGCGGCCGACACCAGCCCTCTGCACGGACTGCCCGGAACGTGCCTGAGCGAAGACCAGCTCTGGCGGCGGTCGCACGCCTCCATGCGGTTCCGTAGAGGGCACCGAAGATCAAGCCGAAGCCACCGATGACCAGAGCGACCTGCGGGACTCCCACCAGCGCCAGCAAGGCAGCAGCGACGACCACAGCGCCACATCCGGCCGCCACCATCCCGCAGGTTCGAGCGATCCGACTGGCCTCCTGCACCGCCTTCTCGACCGCCTCGGCGGGTGGATCACCCATGCGCCGGATACTGCTTGGTGGGGCCGGTCTGTGGCGAGTCGTAATGGATAATCGGCGCTCTGACCCTCATGTAAGTCAGCGCCACGACTTCATCAGGCACATCGGGGCGGTGTCAGCCGTTGAAGTCTCCCGAGTAGGCGCAGTTCGCCCACGAGTCGCTGCCAGGCTGCTCGCCCTGACGGCATTCAGTTACGCGGCGGTCGGCCCAGTAGCGGTAGCCGAGGACCGCTGTTGCGACGAGAACGAGGCTGCCGACGATGAGGCTCAGGAGAATCCAACTCCAACGCTCTCCCCTGTGCATGAAGGCACAGTGCCACGCGTCCGGACGGTGAACTGCGAACGGCCCGTCGAGGGGCTGTCGATCGCCTAGCTGTTCCAGTCGCTCGGTCCTCCGTGGCGGCCAAGACCGAAGGCGATCACAGCCGCAAGGATCGCTCCCATGCCCGACATGCCGGCGGTGATCACGAGAACCACCCATGCAAGGAGCCATACCGCAACGGCCGCTCGCCAGCGGGCAAGCGATGGCTTCGTCGAGGCGGCTCCCACGCCCGAACACTACGTCTACCGCCGGCTCGACGTCCGGGACGACGTTCTGGGGCACCAGGCCAGGGCGACATCGACCGGCAGTGATGATGGTCCTGCGGGGCACCGCCCCACGCAGATATGCCCGTGGAATAGGGGGGGCTTCTCTGCCGCGCAAAGTGCGCCCCGGAGCGCAGTGAGCCGCGACCGTCGTAGCGTGCGGCGCATGGCGATGACGCCGCTGAGGTACGCCGGGTACAAGGAATCCGTCGACGTAGCCAACGTCGTGGTCGACGGCTCTCCGAACGCAGGCACCGTCCTCGTGCTGTCGCATTGGCCCGGCATGACGAGCCCTGCCGGGGTGGAAGCGGACACGTCGTGCCAGATGGTGTTCCGCTACCTCGACCGGGGCGCTGCTCTCCACGGCGACGCGCGCACCGTCACGAACAACCACTTCGACCAAGACGGGCTCGCCGGCATCTACCCGTTGACCGATCCAGGAGACGGCATGCGACGTCGAGCACAACTCGAGGCGCTCGCCGCCGCCGGCGACTTCGGCGTCGCATCCGATCGCAGCTCGGCCCGGATCTCGATGGCCGTGTCAGCACTCGCCGATCCGGAGACGTCACCGCTCACGCTTCCTGACGACTACGACGAAGCATGCATCGTTCTGTACGAGCACGCCCTCGCCGTGCTCCCGCGATGGCTCGACGAGCCGGACCGTTGCCGGCCACTCTGGGCCGACGACGACGCCGAACTGGACGCCGCCGAGGCGGCGCTGGCCGCCGGTGCGGTGCGCATCCAGGAGCATCCCGCAGTGGACCTGGCCGTCGTGACGCTGCGAGTGAACGGCCGGTCGAGCGGGCACCGCTTCGCAGGCCGCCAGTTCAGGGGCATCCACCCAATGGCACTCCACGCCGCCACCGAACGATCGGTGCTGCTGATCGTCGACCCGGCCGAAGGTCGTCACCACCTCACCTGCCGGTACGAGGGCTGGGTCCAGTTCCGCTCACGCCGCATCCGGCCCCGCCCCGACCTCGCCCCGTTGGCCGAACGATTGACAGCTGAGGAGCCAGGCGGGGCGACCTGGTGGTCAACGGCGCCCTCGGACCTGACACCCGAAGTCGCCACCGACGCCCACGGCCCGGGCTCCGATCTCGACTGCCAACACGTAGCGACGGAGGCCATCCGGTACCTCGCCGACGCACCGCCAGCCTGGGATCCCTACCCCCATTGACACACGGCCGGCAGGACGCATCGCATCTGCAGGCGAATATCGCTCCGGTCAGCGAGGACCTTCTGGGTCACCTCCGTTGCCTCGCCATCACCGGCACCTTCGGGGCACGCAGATATGCGGCGGCAATAGGGGACGCTGCACTGCCACGCGATCGATGCACTTTGGATATCGCTCCAATCGGTGGAGACGGGGTGGGGTCCGTCGGTTCTCGTTCCGCTCCTGCTGGGCGTGAACCGGGGTCGAGCTACTGGCGCAGGTCTCGCCAACGCCAGGGTGCATTCGCGATGAGGATCTCGGGGTCTCCGGTCCAGACCTCGGCGTCGGCGTCGAGCGCCAGTGCGACCGCGAATGCGTCGGCGTACGACATCGGGTTGTCGGCCTTGATCTGGGCGGCCGTGAGTATCTGGGACTCGTCGGGGAGTCGGACGTCGATCCGAGCCCGAAGGTCTCGGACAGTCTCGATCGCAGCGTCTTCGCCCGCACCACGTCGAAGGACGTAATGGACCTCGCCGAGGTTGATCCACGACATGAGCGGCCGGCTGTGCTCGAGCAGCTCCTCGACTGCTGTGGCGGCGGGAGGGGAATCCTCGAGGAAGCGGAGGACCGCCCACGAGTCCAGGACAACCGTGCTCATCGAGCGTCTTCGCGCTGGCGGTCAGCGGCTCGTTCCTGTTCGAGGGTGTCGATGAGGTTCGTGTTACGGAACCGGCCTCGGAGTGGGCGTGCCGTGCGCGCCGGGCGGAGTGCAACGTGGTCGTCTTCGCGCCAGAAGCTGACTTCGTCGCCCGGCTCGATGCCGAGCGC
>DMTU01000163.1 GCA_003476595.1 Acidimicrobiaceae bacterium
TGACAACAAAGAGGAGATCGGTATGCGGGCGTCCTGAGCAGCCAGCGTCTCAACTGCACGGGGTGCCGATCAACCGTTACGGCTGGCTGGCCGAGTCGGTGGTTGGGCGCCGTTGAGAGCGCGGACGGCGTTGCGAGTGGCGGGTGAGTCAGTAGTGCCCGCCGTGAACGGCCACGACGTTGCCGCCGTTGTCGCGGTAGGTCGCCACGACTGAGTGCACGGTGCCGGCTGGCAGAGGGACACCGGTGGAGAGTTCGTCTGCCTTCACGTCCATCGCCCGGATGCCGACGGGGGTGTCTATGCGAACCTGCACGGAGTCAGCGTCGGCCACCGATGCGAGATAGAGGGTCGGTGCGTCGGTGTCGGTGTGGACGCTCCCGGCGCCTTCACCGACCTGCATGACCACCCAGCCGGTCTCGGCCGGGGCGACGAGTACTGACGTGTCGCCCTTGGAGAACGTGACGTTTGCCCACACAGGCCCGTCGGGAGGTGCTGCCGGGTCAAGGGCGATCTCGGTCGGGTTCTCGCCCACCACTTCCTCGACAAAGGACCGGACGGTGCCTTCGGCGCTGGTTCGATCCCGTGGCGTCGTCTGGTTCGGCCAGACGACTGCCTCGCTGCCGAGTGACGTCGGCGGGGCTTGGTCGAGCCGACCGTCGCCTCGCGCAGCTGCGATGGCTGCCGGCAGTTCCACGAGTCGCTCTCCGACCAGTATCAGGTCTTCGACACTGAGCAGTTCTGCGCCGTTCGACGTCGAAGAGCCGAGCCGGAGTCCGACGTCGGTCGAATGACTTACCAGGTAGATGGACCGAAGGTGATCGTCGTCAGCCCCGAGCCACGCCTTGTTCTCCGACGACCCGGTCACGAGCGATTGCTGCTGGCCCATCTCGGCCTCACTGAAGAACGTGTAGATCGTCAGCTCGAACTCGACTCCGCTGCCGTGCACGAACTCGAAGTTGGTCATCGGATACGCGTTGCCCGGATGCTCCTCCTTCTTGGAGAAGGTGTACCCGGGCAGTATCCGTGGGACGGCAGCCTCGACGGTCAGGTCTGGCGGTAGCTCCGACGGAGATGCGACCGCTGTCTCATGGCTGGTGTCTTGGCTTGCCACGACGATGTCGCCGCGGTCGGGGCGCCACGCTGTCGCGGCGAGCACGGTCAATACTGCTGCCGCTGCTGCGATGGCCGCGATCGCCTTCGGCCGGAACCGCTGGCGTGGAGCCTGGTTGCGCCGTGGGCCGTTGCTGGCGCTCTCGGCTGCGTCGTCGAGAAGCTGTCCGGCGTGGCGGAGTCGGCTGTCGAGGTCCATCACGGCTGCTCTCCTAGTTGCCTTCTCAGGGCTCGTAGCCCGCGTCGTACGTGGTTGCCGACGGCGGCCTCGGTGACACCGAGGGCCTCCGCCGCTTCTGCGTAGGTGTGCCCGTGTGACTTCACCAGGACGACCGCGACCCGCTGGTTTGCGTTGAGGCGGCTGAGTGCGACGAACAGGTCGACGTGGTCGGCCATCCGGTGCTCCGCCGGCTCATCCGGGAAGTCGAGCGGCGCGATGCGGTTGCGCCACCGAACGATCGGCCGCGCCGCCGACTGCCCTGCTCGGAACAGGTAGCCGACCGGGTTGTCCATCCCGGAGACGGCCGGCCACTCCCGCCACGCCACCAACAGAGCGTCATTCGTTGCTTCCACACCCACCTCGACGCCGTAGCGCGCTACGAGCGCACGGCGGAGCAGCGGACCGCTGTCCCGCACGAACAGCGCATAGTCCGCCTCTTCGTCGGCGGCGACAAGCACGGAGTCGACTGAATCACTCATCTACTGACACAAACCCGCCAGACCCACCGATCCAGTCACCCGCCCACCAGAGAGTTTCCGGCGGCACGTGAGCGTATTGCCAGGGACTCGCACCAAAGCCCGCCCCTACGTGCGGTTGCCCGGCGGGCCGGTGACGGTGGAGCGGTACGTCGGTGACCGTCCGCGAATCCCAGTTCGGAATGCGTAGCGAGCGCGAGCCGCCAACACTCGACGCAGCACCGCTTCGGTTCTGAGGACCGATGCCGATGCCGTCAGGAGAAGCGCTCGTCGAGTGCCTCGTCCCATAGCGTCGCGTACACGTTCTGGAGCTGCTCGGAGCAGTCTGCGTCGGCCACGGCGGCAGCGACTTCCGTCCTGACCGCTTCCCGGTACCGCTCGTACTGTTCCGGGTTGAGCACATTCTCCATCGTGAGTGCGGCGGCTTCTTCTTCTCGGCCGTCGCCTCGAAGGCGGTTCATTTCGTCGATGAAGGGCAGGCCGAACTGCTCGGCGCTGCGGCCGAGCTCGTCGAACATCTCGGCGCGAGCGTCCCATGGCAGCCCGTGCCCGGCCATGCAGGCCGCCCAGCCCTGTTCGGCAGCGAGGTAGTCGGGATGCACCCGGACGGCTTGCTCTATGCGGTGGAGCACGTCGACCGCTTCCTCGGACATCTCCACGACCTTGGTGTCCGAATCCTCGTGCTCTGCACGACACGAAGACTCGGCTTCCGCGAACCGCTCAGCGCTTGCCTCAGACAGGTCTTCGACGTGGGATGCGTTCGGATTCGGCGGGGCGTACGCCTGCTGGTCGAAGAGCGACACCATCCCGAACCCGAAGGTGGCTCTGAAGTCGTCGTCTGTCATTAGGTCGTACGCCTCGGGTTCGGGGACGTCGGACCGGTACCCGCTGTACCCGGCGTCGTGCATGCAGGCCACGACCGCTGCCTCGCTGAGCGGACCCGATGCGGCAGCGGTCGGCGGCTGGAGGCCGGTGAGCGTCGCTGCCGCCGCCCGAACCTCAGCCTCCACGAGGTCGTCGACCGCCTCGCGTGGCGCGGCCGTGTCGTCGGGCGCACCGTCTGACTGCACGACCAGCGCCCCGGCGGCAAGAACGATCAGCAGCGCTGCTGCGACGGCGACGCCCCAGCGGAGGGCTCCGCCAGCGTTCCGTTGCCGTCCGGTCAGCCCCGCATCGACGTTGTGAAGCCAGACGGCCCGCAGCTGTTCGTCGAGGGTGTCGTCATCCATGGGTCACTCCCAGCTGCTCGCGGATCGACTGCTTCGCCCTGGTGACGTGGGTCTGCACGGACGCTTTGGTGATGTCGAGGAGCGCTGCGACTTCCGAGTAGCTCCATTGGTCTCCGACGACGAGCAGAAGGCAGGCCCGTTGCTGCTCGGACAGCGCTGCGAGAGCGGCCGGAAGACCTGGCTCGACCCACTCGCCGGGCTGAACGTGGCGTGCGGCCGGCAGCTCGAAGCGGACTGGTAGGCGGCGCAGGTGGCGTCGCAGGCGGGACTGCCCGACCCGGTACAAGTACCCGACGGGGTTGTCCATGGCGCTGATGCGCTGCCAGTCAGCGACTGCATAGGCGACTGCGTCGGCATGCGCCTCTTCCCCGAGGTCCGGGCCGTACCGGGCTACGAGTGCCCGCCGAAGGCGCTCCATGTCGTGGCCGGCCAAGCCTGTGAGCGGGCAGCGGAAGTCGCGATCGGCGATCAGTGGAATTCGCGTCGCGTGATCAGGGCTCGCCTGGCGGTGGGAAGTTAGCGGTCGGGGTTGGTGGTGGCGATCTCGAGGCCGTGGTGTTCGCGGAGTCGCCAGCTGGGGCCGCGGATGTTGAACACGATGGCGTTGTGCATGAGCCGGTCGAGGATGGCGGCGGCGACCACGCTGTCGCCGAAGATCTCGCCCCAGTCGGGCAGGCCGCGGTTGGTGGTCACGAGGGTGGGGTGCTGTTTCTCGTAGCGCGTGTTCACGACCTCGAAGAACGCAGCTGACGCGCGCCGGTCGGCCATGGGGAGCAGGCCGACGTCGTCGATCACGAGGACAGTGGGGGCGGTGTAGGTCTTGAGCTTGCTGGTCCAGGTGCCGTCGATTTTGGCGGCGACGAGTGCGTCGGTCATGTGCTGGGCGGTGGTGAAGTAGCCGCGGTAGCCGGCCTCGACGGCGCGGGTGGCGAGGGCGACGGCGAGGTGGGTCTTGCCGCAGCCGGGCTGGCCGAGGAAGAGGATCGGGCGGTTCTCGTCGATGAACCGCAGGGTGGCGAGGTCGTCGACCAGCTTGCGGTCGACCGATGGTTGGAAGTCGAAGTCGAAGTCGTCGATGGTCTTGCGGAACGGGAACTTCGCGTAGCGCAGCCGGGCGGCGAGGCGCCGGTTCCGGGTGTGGGCGGCTTCCTCGTCGAGGAGGCGGGCGAGGAACTCGATGTGAGTCCAGTCATGGGCCTTGGCCTCATCAGCGAGCGGTGCGAACACCTCACCGGCGCGTTTGAGTTGCAGGTAGCCGAGGTCGGCCTTGATCTGTTCGTAGAGGCCGGTCACGCGCCCGCCCCCTGCTCATCGTCGATCGAGTAGCGAACGGCGAGGTCCGGGGCGTCGACGTCGAAGTCACCGGGGCCGAGATCCAACCGGGCTGGCTCGCTGACCTCGACGTGATCATCGACGGCACGCAGGTGACGTTCCCGGCGACGGTCGTGGCGGCCGAGCGCTTCGGCAACTGATGCTCGGCGGTGCTCGTCGGCCCACACTTCCTTGGCGTCACCGGTGGCGAGGGTGTGGCGAGCGACGACGGTGCCGGCCCAGCGGACCTCGAAGGTGGTGGTGTCGATGGGTCGGCGGATCTCGACGAGCTGGCCCAACACGTTCGGCGGGACGGAGTAGCGGACGCCGTCGACGCTGATGAAGGGGACGATGTTGTGGACCCGGCGGGTCTCGACGTAGTCGGTGTCGAACCGGACCCGCGGCAACGGCGCCAAGAACTCCTGCTCGACCGCTGCCCGTTCGGCGGGGGCGACGCCGGTCGACCGTGACGGCACGGCGTGCACGCGCTCGTCGAGCCACACGGCCGCTCGGGCGTTGAGCTCGTCGAGGTTGGCGGGGATGCCGTCGAGCTCGATCTCGGGCAGGAACGTCTCGTGCAGCTGGCGGAAGGGCCGCTCGACCTTGCCCTTGCGCTTGGCGTCGCCGGCCTGGCAGCTCGTGATCTGGACGCCGTGGTGGGCGGCGAACTCGACCGTCGGTGGGTGCAGCTTGAACCGCCGACCCTGTGACGTGCCGAGCGCTCCCATCCGGTCGGTGCGGGCCACGGCGGGCACACCGCCGAAGGCCTCGAAGGCGCGCACGATGCCCTCGAAGGTGCGCTCCCGGTCCTCGGACGTGGTGAACCACCACATGCGCTGGCGGGGCCACGACGAGATCGCGCCGAACACCCGCAACGGATGGTCCCAGCCCCACTCGGCGGAGATGTGGTCGAGGTTGCAGAAGTCGAACTGGATCTCCTCGCCCGGGTCGGTGTGGATCGGCACCGACACCGCAGCCGCCGCCCGGAACCGCGGACCCCGCACGTCCCGGACCGCCCGAGCGACCGTCGGGTAGGAGCCGGCGAAGCCCTCGGCGCGCAGCTTGTTGTGGATCGACACAGCCAAGAGCCGAGGGTGCTGGGCGAGCAGCGCCTCGACCCGAGCGCGCCAGCGTTCGGTCATGACCCGCCGTTCGTCGGGCACCTCGACGCGACCTGGCGGCCCGCCCGCCTTGAGCCATTTCGCAATCGTGGCCGGATGGAAGCCGAGCTCGTCGGCGATCTCCTTGTTCGTCCAGCCCTGGTTCTTGAGCGCGTGCAAATCCACGTACTCCTCCTGGTTCATCATGAGCCCGGCGGTCCCTTCGGTCGCAGTCGATGCTTGGTCGCTCGACACGCTGGAGGGGCCGCCACGCTCATGGGTGGATGGGTGATCAGGCCAGGAGGACCCCGACCACCCAACGCGAATTCACGTGATCACAGAACGCGACTTCCAGCGATCACTCACAAAGCCACTCATGCGACGGGCCTGTCTGTGTCGCAGAGCGTTCTCCTTGGTCCTGGGTCGGGTGCGGACAGCCATCATGGGTACAAAGCCGTGGCGCCACCGCGCGTATGACAGCTCGCTCCCCTCGCCGAACGGTGCACCGCAGTGGCTTGGTTCGTCGAGGCGCTACTCGGCTCACCCAAGTGAAGCGACTGGCGACCGAAGGGACGCGAATCGCCGGCCGCCGTGCCGGGTCACATGCCGTCGCCCGCTCGCATTGACCGTGCCCGGCCGCCCCTATGTGCCTGATTCTGTAGC
>DMTU01000179.1:0-6589 GCA_003476595.1 Acidimicrobiaceae bacterium
GGCGAGGCCGTCGTCGACCACGAGCACCGTCCGGCCCGACAGGCTGCGCTGCTCCCGACCCGGGCGGAAGCGGTGGGCGCGAGCCTCGACCTCGGCCCGCTCCTCGGCGACCGTGCGGTCGACGGCATCCTCGGACGGGGCGACCGCCCGCAGGATCCGCTCGTCGCGCACGACGACGCCCCCTTCCCCGACCGCACCCATGGCCAGCTCGCGGTGCCCGGGCACGCCGACCTTGCGGACGATGATCACGTCGAGCGGTGCCCCCAGCCGGCCCGCCACCGCAGCCGCCACGGGCACCCCGCCCCGGGGCAGCCCGGCGACGAGGACGTCGGGCCCGAGGTCCACGTCGGCGAGCGCGTCGGCGAGGCGAGCGCCGGCCTCGACCCGGTCCCGGAACGGCAGCTCCACCTCCGTTCCCGTCGGAATGCGCATGCCCCAGGCGTACCCGACCAGCACGGCGTTGACCACCCCCAGCCGCTCGGCTGCCCGGTACCGCGACGCCGTCGGCGGCCACCTTCCCCCGGCGACTGCGGGCCTGTCCGAGGGCCCCAGTAGCCTCCGTCCATGGGTTCCAACCCGCTCCTCGACTTCCCCGGCGCCGAGGGCCACCTCGCGCTGATCGACGAGCGCCTGCTGGCTGCCGTCACGACCGACGACCCCCAGCTCACCGAGATGACGTCGCACCTGATCCGCGCCGGGGGCAAGCGCCTGCGCCCGATGCTCGGCGTGCTCTCGGCGGCGACCTCGACGGAGGTGACCGTCGACGTCATCGACGGCGGCGTCTCCGTGGAGCTGGTCCAGGTCGGGTCCCTCTACCACGACGACGTGATCGACGAAGCCGACTCCCGGCGGGGCGTCCAGTCGGTCAACGTGCGCTGGAACAACCTCACCGCCATCCTCGCGGGCGACTTCCTCCTGGCCAAGGCATCCGAGATCGCCGCCTCGCTCGGCACCGAGGTCGCCGCGCTGCTGGCCCGCACCATCGGCCGCCTGTGCGAGGGCGAGATCCTCGAGCTGCGCCACGCCTACTCCACGGCCCGCCCCGAGGACGCCTACTTCGCCGCCGTCGAGGGCAAGACCGCGTCGCTGTACGCCACGGCCTGCCGCATCGGCGCCATCGTGGGCGGCCTGCCCCGGGACGAGGTCGACGCCCTCACCGACTACGGGCTCCGCTTCGGCATGGCCTTCCAGCTGGTCGACGACGTCCTGGATCTCGTCGCCACCGAGGAGGAGCTCGGCAAGCCCGCCGCGCACGACCTCACCGAGGGCATCTACAACCTCCCGGTGCTCCGGGCGCTGCAGTCCGACGTCGGCGAGGAGCTGGCCGGCCTGCTCGGCTCGCCCATCGAGGGCGCCGAGCGCGAGGCGGCACGGTCCCTCGTGCTGCAGTCCGGCGGCATCGAGGAGACCATGGCCGAGGCCGAGCGCCACGCCCGCCGGGCCCAGGACGCCCTGGCGCCGCTGGCGGACTCGCCGGCCAAGGCCGCGCTGCACGACGGCATCGACCACGTGCTCGGCACCGTCGCCGCCGCCCGCCCCTGACCCGGCCGGGGGCCGACCTCCCGGAACTGGCAGCCGCAGCGTCACACGGACTGGCCCTTGACAAGCGTGCGCATGCACGACATATGTATGTCATGGCTCACACGTCGAACGCATCCCTCCTGCCCATCACCGCCCGGGAGGACTTCGTCGCCGCCGTCGAGGAGCGCCTGCACCACGGCACCGTCCCCGCCGCCATGGCCCTCACGGACCTGGACGACTTCGCCGAGGTGAACCAGCAGCACGGGCACGACGCCGGGGACGCCGTGCTGCAGGCCTGGGAGAAGGTGCTGCACGCCAACATGCCGGGGGACGCGACCGTGTCGCGGTTGGGCGGTGACGAGTACGCCGTGCTCCTGCCGGGTCAGTCGGCAGAGAACGCTTTGGTGCTCCTCGACGAGATCCGGGCGCACCTCGCCTCGCGTGCGATCGCCGACGTCGGGCACGTGACGGCGTCGGTCGGGGTGGCCGCGGTGCCACCCCACGCCGCGACCGGCGAGGAGCTGCTCCGTGCTGCCGGGCAGGCGCTGATGCGGGCCAAGCGCGAGGGCCGGGATCGCATCGCCATGTACGTCGAGGAGAAGATGGTCCTCAAGAGCAACTACTACAGCCGGGCCGACCTCGACCGCCTGTCGAAGCTGTCGGATGCCACCGGGCGCACCGAAGCGTCGCTGCTGCGCGAGGGCCTCGACGACCTGCTCGGCAAGTACGGCGACCGCTTCTGACCCGCTACTGCTCCGGCTTGAGCGTCGGGAACAGCACGACGTCGCGGATGGACGTGGTGCCGGTGAGCAGCATGACCAGGCGGTCGATGCCGATGCCGAGGCCGCCGGTGGGCGGCAGGCCGTACTCCATGGCCCGGAGGTAGTCCTCGTCGAGGGCCATGGCCTCGTGGTCGCCGGCGTCCTTCTGGCGGACCTGGTCCTCGAAGCGGGCCCGCTGCACGTCGGGGTCGACGAGCTCGGAGAACGCGTTGCACAGCTCCCGGCCGGCGACGATGGCCTCGAATCGCTCGGTGACGCCGGGCTGGTCCCGGTGGGCCCGCGACAGCGGCGACACCTCCTCGGGGTAGTCGGTGACGAAGATCGGACCCCAGAGGCCGTGCTCGGTGGTCTTCTCGTAGATCTCGAGGATCAGCTTGCCGGTGCCCCAGGAATCCTCGACCTCGACGCCGTGCTCGGTGGCCACGGCGCGGACCTCGTCGATGGGCTGGCCCACGTCGAGGCGCACGCCGATCGCGTCCTCGATGAGCTCCACCATCGTCGCCCGGCGCCACGGCGTGGACAGGTCCAGCTCGCGACCGTCGTAGGTGAGGGTGGTGGTGCCGTGGAGCTCGGTGGCGAGGTGGGCGACGAGGTCCTCGACCAGGGCCATCATGTCGGTGTAGTCGGCGTAGGCCTGGTACAGCTCCAGCATCGTGAACTCGGGGTTGTGCCGGGTGGAGATGCCCTCGTTGCGGAACACCCGCCCGATCTCGTACACCCGCTCGAAGCCACCGACGACGAGGCGCTTCAGGAACAGCTCGGGGGCGATGCGCAGCTTGAGGTCGACGTCGAGCGCGTTGTGGTGCGTGGTGAACGGCGTGGCCGCCGCGCCACTGGCCACGTGCTGGAGCACCGGGGTCTCGACCTCGACGAAGTCGCGGTCCTCGAGCCAGCGCCGGATGAGGCTGATCGTGCGGCTGCGGGCGCGCAGGGCGACGGAGGCCTCGGGGTTGGCCCACAGGTCGGCGTAGCGCTGGCGGTAGCGCAGGTCGGTGTCGGTGATGCCGTGGAACTTGTCGCCGAAGCCCCGGCGGGCCTGGGCCAGGGGCACGAAGGAGGTGACCTTGATCGACAGCTCGCCCCGCTTGGTGCGCACGACCTCGCCGGTGGCGCCGATCCAGTCGCCGAGGTTCAGCTTCACGAACCGGTCGAAGCCGTCGAGGACCTTGGACAGGGCGAAGAGCTGGATCTCGTCGCCGGTGCTGCCCTCGCGCAGGGTGGCGAAGGCAAGCCGGCCCTGGTCGCGCAGCAGCATGACCCGGCCGGCGACCGTGACCGTCCGGTCGGTCTCCTCGCCGTCGGCGAGGTGGTCGAACTCGGCGAGGATCGCGCCGACCCGGTCGGTCACGTCGAGGCGGTAGGGCGGATCGAAGGGGGCGTCGTCAGACATGGGAGTTCTTCTCGTGGATGATCCGCAGCCCGTGCAGCGTCAGCCACGGTTCGTGGTGCTGGATCGTGGTGGACAGCGGGGCGATGAGGCCGGACAGCCCGCCGGTGGCGACCACCGTGCAGGGCTGGTCGAGCTCGACCTGGAAGCGCTCGACCATGCCGTCGACCACCGCGGTGAAGCCGTAGACCGCACCGGACTGCATGGACTCGATGGTCGAGCGTCCGATGACGTTGCTCGGCTCCACGAGCTCGACCCGGCGGAGCGCGGCGGCCCGGCCGAAGAGGGCGTCGAGGCTGATGTCGATGCCGGGGAAGATGGCGCCGCCCATGTACTCCCCCTTGGCCGAGATGGCCTCGAAGGTGGTGGCGGTGCCGAAGTCCACGACGACGGTCGGACCGCCGTAGAGGTCCCAGGCCGCGACCGCGTCGGCGATGCGGTCCGAGCCGACCTCGCGGGGGTTGTCGTAGAGGATCGGCATGCCGGTCTTCACGCCGGGCTCGACGACGAGTGCGTCGAAGCCGAGGTAGCGCTCGCTGAAGCGGCGCAGCGCACCGGTGACCCGCGGGACCGACGAGCACACGGCGAAGCCCTGGACGTCCTCGGTCCACCCGAACCCGTGGAAGGCCAGGAACTCCTGGAAGAGCAGGGCGTACTCGTCCGCCGTCCGCTCGACGTTGGTGGCGATGCGCCAGTGGTCCAGCAGGTCCGAGTCGGCGACCCGGTTCGGCGGTTCGACGCCGGACTCCAGGTCGTACAGGCCGATCACGGTCTGCGTGTTGCCGACGTCGATGGCGAGCAGGTTCACGCGAACCCTCCGGCGAAGGGCGCCTGCGGGTTCGTCGACGGATGCTCCGCATCCGTCTGCCCGAGCGGAGCGTGGATCCGGGACAGTTGCACGGCGGCGAGCGTAGGAGAGGTGCTCGCCGGCGACCGATTCTGATCAGACCACGTCCAGCCCGATGTCGAGGGCCGGTGCCGACTGCGTGATCTGGCTGGTGGACAGCAGGTCGACACCGGCGGCCGCGTAGGCCGCCGCGGTGTCGACCGTGATGCCGCCCGAGCACTCCAGCAGCGGGCGGCGGACGCCGTGCTCGGCCGCCCAGCCGTCGGCGATGGCAACCGCCTCGGCCGCCTGGTCCGGGGTGAAGTTGTCGAGCAGGACGGCATCGCAGCCGGCGGTGAGCGCGGTGCGCAGACCGCCGAGGTCGTCGACCTCCACGTGGATCGTGCGGGCCGGCCAGGCCGTGCGAGCCCGCCGGACCGCTTCCTCGATGCCGATGGCGGCGAGGTGGTTGTCCTTGAACATGACCCAGTCCGACAGGTTCCCCCGGTGGCTGGCGCCGCCCCCGGCCCGGACCGCGGCCTTCTCCAGCGAGCGGAGGCCCGGCGTCGTCTTGCGGGTGTCCCAGATGCGGGCGTCGCCGCCCTCGGCCGCGGCGTCGGCGAAGCGGCGGGTGAGGGTGGCGATCCCCGAGAGGTGGCAGAGGAAGTTCAGGGCGGTCCGCTCGCCGGTGAGGACGGGGGCGAGGGGGCCGGTGACGGTGGCGACGGTGGTGCCGGCCTCGATGCGATCGCCGTCGTGGTGTCGCCACGTGACGGTCACGGCCGGGTCCAGCTGGGCGAAGGCCTCGGTGGCGCACGCCGTGCCCGCCAGCACCCCGGCCGCCCGGCTGGCGAACACCGCGTCGATCGTGGCGCCGGCCGGCACCAGCGCCGCGCTCAGGTCACCGAGCGGCGTCAGGTCCTCGGCGAGGGCAGCCGCGACCGCGGCGCGCACGGCGTGGATCGGGGGTTCGACGGGCACGTCCGACATGGCCGGCAGCCTGCCACGGGACGGTGCACGCCCCGGCGGAGCGCCTCCTCGGATTGGCGGTGCCCACGTCGCACCTCATCTCGAACTGGCAGTCCCCACGTCGCACCCGGACCGGCCGTCAGACCCCGTGCGTAGCGTCGACGGCACTTCCCCCTCTCCTGCGATCTCGAGGAGGGGCCCGTGCCGCCCACCATCCCATCCGACGTCCGCTCGCTGCTCGAGGAGCAGCACCACCTCATCACCACCAGCCAGGTCAGCGACCTCGGCCACCATCCATCCGTGCTCGCCCGCCTCCGGGATGCCGACGTCGTCCCACGCATCGACGGTCGCGTCCACGGCATCGCAGGCGTGCCCATGACCTGGGAGCGCCGGATGCTCGCCACGGTGCTGGCGGCGGGCGGCGGAGCACGGGCCTCCCATCGGGCAGTCGCCCGCCTCCTCGGCGTCCCCACCTACGAGGGTGCGCCGATCGAGCTCAGCGTGTTGTCGAAGCGGAAGTTCGCCCGGCCCGGGGTCATCGTCCACGAGAGCCGAGATCTCGCCTACGTGCCCCCGATCCACATCGACGGCATCCCCTGCACGCCGCCGCGCCGGCTCGCCGTCGACATCGGCGCGGTGCTGGGCGAGACGGCGTACACCACCGTCATCCGCGAGCTGCGTCGGTCCCACGGCGTGTCGTGGAAGCAGCTGGCCGCCATCCTCGAGCTCCACAGCCGGCGGGGCCGCAACGGGTGCGGTCCTCTGCGACGCCAGCTCGAGCGCTACCACGGCATCGACGGCATCCCGGACACCACGCTGGAACAGGTCTTCCTCGACGACCTCATCGACGCTGGTCACCCGCCGCCGACGTGCCAGCACGTGGTGCCTCAGCCCCACGACGAGCCGTTCCGCCTCGACTTCGCCTGGGTACCGGCGCGGCTCGACGTCGAGATCGACGGGCCGCACCACCGCACCGACGCCGCCCGACGGCGCGACGCCCGCCGCGATGCGGTCCTCCGCCGCCTCGGGTGGAAGGTCCTGCGCTTCGACGAGGAGGAGGTCATGTACGCGCCGGGCGGCGTGCTCTACGCCGTCCGCCGCACC
>DMTU01000179.1:6783-7597 GCA_003476595.1 Acidimicrobiaceae bacterium
CGTCCGCCGCACCCTCGAGCGCCTCGGCGGTTGGCCCGGGCGCTGCTGACGCGCGCGACACCACAACTACCAGTTCGAGAAGGCGGTTCCCCACAGGTGGTGGGGCAGACTGCCGAGCCATGGAGGTGCTCGATCTGCTCGTGCTCGGGTCCGGGGTCGCCGGGCTGTCGGCAGCGGTGCGCGCCGCAGACGTGCACGGCATGCGGGTCGGCGTCCTCACCAAGGCCGAGCTGCACCAGGCCACCACCCGCTGGGCCCAGGGTGGCGTGGCCGCGGTGCTCGGCGGCGACCCCGACTCCACCGACCTGCACCTCGCCGACACCCTCGGCGCCGGTGCCGGCCTGTGCGACCTCGATGCCGTGCGGGTCCTCGTCGACGAGGGTCCGGTCCGGGTCAACGAGCTGATCGCCCTCGGCGCGATGTTCGACCAGGACGAGGGCGGCCAGTACCTGCTGGCGCGCGAGGGCGGCCACAGCCACCCGCGCATCCTCCACGCCGGCGGGGCGGCGACCGGCGTCGAGGTCGAGCGGGCCCTCGTGGAGGCGGTGCAGAAGACGGCCGCGGTCCTGCTGGAGCGGACCTTCGCGCTCGACCTGCTGGTGGAGGGCGGGCGCTGCGCCGGCGTCACCGCCATCGACGAGCACGGGGAGCGGATCGAGGTCCGGGCCCGAAACGTGCTGCTCGCCACCGGCGGTGGCGGCCAGCTGTTCTCGGTGACCACCAACCCGCTCGAGGCCACCGGCGACGGCATGGCGATGGCGCTGCGGGTCGGCGCCGCGCTGGCCGACGTCGAGTTCGTCCAGTTCCACCCCAC
>DMTU01000016.1:0-4751 GCA_003476595.1 Acidimicrobiaceae bacterium
GCCGGAGTGGGCGGCCCGGGCGCCCGGGCCGTCGACGGGGCGGCCGCCAGCCTGCGGGAGCGCTTGGACAGCGACGCGGAGACCGCGGCGCTCGCCACCCAGGGACGGGCGTCCGCCGCCGTGCTCACGCTCGCCCCCATCGGGTTCGCCTTCCTGCTCACCTCGCTCGACCCGGCGGCCGGCCGCTTCCTCCTCGGCACGCCCATCGGCTGGCTCTGCATCGCGCTCGGGCTGGGCCTCGACGGCGTCGGCGCGTGGTGGATGGCCCGGCTGGTCAGGCGGGCCCGATGATGGCGCTCCTCGCCGGCGGGTGCGCGGCCGGGCTCGTCCTCGCCCTCCTCCACCGGCCGCGACCCCCGGCCCGGCTGGTCGAGCCCCGCCGGGCGCGCCACGCCGTGCGCTGGCCGCGGCCGAGACGGCTGCGAGCGGTGCGCGACGGCGTCGACGAGGCCCAGGTGGCACGCGACCTGCCCGACCTCGTCGACCTGCTCGCCCTCGCCGTCGGCGCCGGGCTGTCGGTGCCGGCGGCGCTCCCCGTCGTCGCGCCGGTCGCCCCGGTCGCGCTCCGAACCGACCTCGGGTCCGTCGTGTCCGCCGTCGCGGGCGGCCGACCATCCGACGAGGCGCTCGCCCAGCTCGCCACGCGGTGGGGATCACCGGCGCGGCCGCTCCTCCACGCCATCGCCGACCACCTCCGCTACGGCACGCCTGTGCTGCCGGCGCTCGAACGGGTCGGGGCCGAAGCCCGGACCCGCCGGCGGCGAGCCGCCGAGGTCCGGGCCCGCAGGCTGCCGGTCCTGCTCCTCTTCCCGCTCGTGCTGTGCACCTTGCCGGCGTTCGGCCTGCTCACGGTCGCGCCGCTCGTGGCGGGCACGTTCGACTCCCTCCGCGGGGGTCAACTCGAGGCTCCGGCCTCCCTCGCTCCCTGAACGTCAGGAGACCTCCATGCATCCCTCCCTCCTCGTGCTCCAGCTGCACGTGGCCACTGCGATCGGCGCCCTCGCCGCTCGCGCCCACGGCCTGGCGGCCCGCGCCGGTGCCGGCCGCGAGCGCGGCCAGTCCACCGCCGAGTACGCCCTCGTGCTGCTCGGCGCGGCGACGGTCGCCATCGTCTTCCTGGCCTGGGCCGGCCGGACGAGCCGCATCGGCAAGCTCTTCGACGCCGTGCTCGACACGGTGATCGGCAAGGTGTGACCGGCGCGGCCTGCTCGACCCGGCCTGGCTCCGGTGCTCGTCACCGGGGTCAGGCCACCGTCGAGCTCGCCCTCGGCCTGCCCGTCGTGTGCATCGGCGTGCTCCTGGTCCTGCAGCTCGCCCTGGTCGGACGCGACGCCGTGCTCGTCACCCACGCGGCTCGCGAAGCGGCACGGGCCGCGGCGGTGGATCCCACGGGCCCGTCCACCCGCGCCGGGGCCGTCGCCGCGTCCTCGACCCTCGATCCCGCCCGCCTCGACGTCCGGCTGCGGCGCAGCGGCGGGCGGGTCACCGCCGAGATCGCCTACCGGTCGCGCACCGCGCTGCCCATCGTCGGCGCCCTCGTCCCCGATCCGTTGCTGCATGCCGAGGTGACCATGCTCGAGGAGGGCTGAGCCCACCCGCCTCCGGCACCGCCAGGGGCGCGGCGCCCGAGGGCAGGAGTTCCCCGCGACCGGGGCGAACACTCGGGGGACCGAGCCCAGATCCGACCGCAGACCGCAGACCGCCGGCGCGCCCGACGCGTCCGCCATGGAGGCCGTCATGAACGTCCGACGAACGATGGGGATCACCGCACTGGCGGCCGCCGCCGCCGGCATGGTCTTCGTGCCGGGTGCCGGTGCGCAGGAGGCGGGCCCCGCCTACGCCGGGTCGTCGTCCGGCGAGGCGCTGAACCTGTCGCTGTTCGGCCAGGGTCTCACCGCCGGCACCACGCTCGCCGAGGTCGCGCCTGGCTCCGGCACGGCCCAGGGCGCCGGGGTCGCCACGCCCCTGTTCGAGGCCGGCGTCACCGCCGCCTCGGCGACCGAGCCCGGCTCGGCCGAGGAGACCTGCGAGGGACCCCTCGACCAGGTCCCGGGGCTCAGCATCGCGCTGGCCTGCAGCTCCTCCCTCGTCACGATGGACGAGGCCTCCGCCACCGCAGCGGCCACCGGTCGGGTCGGCGCCATCACCCTGAACCCGGTCGCCCCGATCCTCGACACCCCGCTGTCCGAGGTGGTCGGCCCCGCCGAAGACGGCGTCGACCAGCTCCTCGGCGGCCTGCAGCCCGTGCTCGGACCCATCGACGACGCCAGCGGCCTCGGCCTCGAGGACACCCTCGGTGAGCTGTTCGGACGGCTCTTCGACGGCGCCGACCTCGTCACCGTCACCCTGGGCGACACCGCCTCCACCACCACCGCCGACGCCACCACCCTGACGACCTCCTGCGTCGCCGAAGGCGCCCGGGTCGACGTGCTCAGCGTCCTCGACGGCCCCCCGCTCATCTCGGTCGTCGTCGGCCAGGCCGGCTCCTCCGTGGACGTCGACCGGGACACCGGCACCGGCACGCCCTCGGTCACCCCGGCCCTCGTCACCGTCGAGTCGCCCACCCTCGGGGGCACACCGATCACCGTGCCCGTCGGTCAGACGGTCGAGATCCCGCTGCCCGAGCCCCTCGGCCCGTCGTTCATCCGGGTCGCCGACGGCACCACCGGCACGAACGAGGACGGCTCCACCTTCGCCACGGCCGACGCCGTGAGCCTGGACCTGCTCAACGGCGAGGCCCTCATGGGCGGTGTCGAGCTCGAGCTGGCGGGCTGCACCTCCGTCGCCGGTGCCGAGGTCCTCCCCGAGACCACGACGACGACCCCGGCCGCCACCACCCAGCTGCCCACCACCGGCTCCGACGACGCCAGCACGCTGGCCCTGGCCGGCATCGCTGGCCTCGCCGGCCTCGGCCTGGCCCTGCTTCGCCGCTCGGGCGACCCCGCCTGAGGATCTGCTCTCCGCCTGCTGACGCACCCCGTCGCCGGCGCCGCCACCAGCGGCGCCGGCCGGGGATGCCTCGGTAGGGTCTTCCGACCGCCATGCTCCCCCTCGCCGCCCTTGCGCTCATCTTCGTGATCGGCACCGGCAGCGTCGTGCTGACCCTGCGGATCCAGCGGGCCGAGCAGCGTTCGACGCCGCAGCCGGCACCGGTGCCCGCCGCGCCGACCGCCACGGCGGCCGTGGGCCGGGCCCCGCAGAACGCGGTCGAGCGCTTCGCCCTGGCCCTCAAGCGACGTCGCATCTCGCGCGTCGCGCTCTCCCTGCTGTCGATCGCGCTGCTGGCCGGTGCGGCGGGGATGATCGGCTACCCCTTCTACACGAACCTGTACCAGGACCGGCTGCAGTCCCAGCTCGACCGCCAGCTCGCCAGCCCCGACCTCCGTTCCGCCTACGTCGAGCGCCAGGTCGAGGTCGGCGACAGCCTGACCCGCATCAAGATCCCCCGCATCGACGTCGACACCGTCGTGGTCGAGGGCACCACCGCCAGCGCGCTGCGCGCCGGCGCCGGCCACTACCCGAGCACCCCGCTGCCCTGCGAGGTCGGCAACGTCGCCATCGCCGGGCACCGCACCACCTACGGCAAGCCCTTCCACGCGCTCGACGTGCTCGAACCGGGTGACCGCATCACCCTCGAGACGCCGATCGGGTCGTGCACGTACGAGGTCGAGCGGTCCTGGATCACGGTGCCGACCGACGTCGGCGTGGTCGAGAACACCCCGGGCGAGGCTCGGCTCACGCTGACGACCTGCCACCCGAAGGGCTCGGCCCGGCAGCGTCTCATCCTCACCGCCACCATGGTCAGCGCCGAGGCCTTCGATGCCTGAGCGCACCCCCGGCGCCCGCGTCCTCGGCGCGATCGCCGCCGGCCTCCTCGTCGGCGTCCTCGCCGCGCCCGGCGCCCTGGCCCAGACCGACGAGGTGCCGGTGGACCCGGAGGACCAGCCCGAGCAGCACCCGCCGGGGTCGTGGGACGGGTCGAGCTTCGACGAGCCCTTCCACGAGGACGACGTCACGCTGCGCCGCGCCTCGGTCGACGTCAGCGGCACGTTGCGGTACCGCAAGACCGGTCCCGCCGACTTCATCGACGAGGTCGAGGTCCGAGTCGTGGACGACCCGGGTGACGGGCACACGCCCGGCGAGGCGTGCCCGCTGCCCGCGCCGGCCACCATCGAGGGCGACGGCCCCCGGCCCGGCTGGGACGCCGAGCAGCGCTTCGAGGTCCTCGACGTCGTGCTCCCCTGCAACGGCCGGTACCTCGTCCAGGCCGAGGGCAGCCTCGAGGACCCCGATGCCCCGGCGCACACGATGGAGCGCTCGTTCGTCGTGGCCGTCCTGCCGGAGTCCGTCACCGGCCTCGACGTCGCCCTCGACCGCCAGGCCCGCTCCGTCACCGTCACCTTCCAGCCCCTCGACCCGGCCGACGTCGCGCCCGATGCGATCGGCTACGTCCTGGAGCGGCGCGGCCCCGCCGGCGGCGCCTTCGACGACGTCGCCGCCACCGGGCTCGACGGCGAACCGCGCTTCGTCGACCCGCTCACCGACGCGCCCGCCGGTGGCTACACCTACCGGGTCCGCTCGGTGCGCGGCGGTGCCGACGGCGAGGTCCGCTCGAGCATCATCCACACCGAGTCCGCCACGGTCAGCGTCGAGGGCGACCCGACCACCGCGACCTCGGCACCCACCACCACGGCGCGGCGCGCCGGCGCGATCGGCGGCTCGGGCGGGCGGCGACCGGCGGTGACCCGGCC
>DMTU01000016.1:5014-5352 GCA_003476595.1 Acidimicrobiaceae bacterium
CGACCACCCTCGACACCGGCTTCGAGGACACCATCGACTACGGGGAGCGACCCGAGAGCCCCGCCACCAGCAGCGAGGAGCTGGCCGGCGACGAGCCGGTCGCCGGGCAGTCGATCGTGCAGGACGAGGCCGACGGCGTCGACGTCGCGGTCCCGGCCGCCGGCGCCCTGGTGCTGCTCGGCTGGGCCGGCCACATCATCTACCTCAACCGGCTCGCCAAGCTCCTGTAGGCGACGCGCCCGCGACCACCGGGTCCAGGCCGCTGAGCGCGGCGAGCAGGCGCAGGGCGCCGACCTTGTCGAGCGGCTCGTTGCCGTTGCCGCACTTGGGCGACTGCA
>DMTU01000016.1:5498-6087 GCA_003476595.1 Acidimicrobiaceae bacterium
GTTGCCGCACTTGGGCGACTGCACGCACGACGGGCAGCCGTCCCGGCACGAGCAGGCGGCGATGACCTGGGCCGTGGCTTCGAGGTGGCGCTCGGCCACCTCGAAGCCGAGCTCGGCGATGCCCGCACCCCCCGGGTAGCCGTCGTAGATGACGATGGTGGGGGCGCCGGTGTCCACGTGGCGAGCGGTGGACACGCCCCCGACGTCCCAGCGGTCGCAGATCGCGAACAGGGGCAGCACGCCGATGGCGGCGTGCTCCGCCGCGTGGAGCACACCCGGCCACGCATCGGGGACGAGCCCGAGGCCGGCGAGCAGCTCCTCGGGCACCACCTGCCAGACCCCCCGGGTCTCGAGCGTGCTCGGCGGCAGGTCGAGGCCGACCCGCTCGATGCGCTCACCCGAGGCCGCGTCCTTGCGCTCGTAGCCGGTGACGCGGGTGGTGACTCGGATCGGCCCGACCGCGAGGTGCACCGGACCGACCGCCCGGGACCGGTCCTCGCCGAGGATGCGCAGGTCCATGCGGGTGATGGCCGTGGTCCAGGTGCTGCCGTCGTCGGGGACGACGACCGCGCGGGCCCCGTCCAGGTCG
>DMTU01000016.1:6257-8470 GCA_003476595.1 Acidimicrobiaceae bacterium
GCGCGGGCCCCGTCCAGGTCGAGCTCGACGACCCGGTGGTGGCGGCCGGCGTGGACGTAGACGGCACCCTCGTGGACGACCTCGCCGGCCCGGCCCCGATCCACGGTGCCCACGGGCGTGCCGTCGGGGGTCACGATCTTGACCTGGCCCGGCGACCCGGAGCGCAGGCCCACCCCGTCGACCGGCCAGCCGCCGCCGGTCCACACCGCCACCGGGGAGTCCGCCGACACCCGGCGCCGCCGCCCACGCCCGCCGGCCGTGCCCACGCCCGGCGGGCGCACGATCAGCTCGCCGCTGCCCGCCAACCGGCACACCCCCTCGTCCAGCAGGCCCGGCCAGTAGCGGGCGTCGTCGTGGGTGAGGGGCAGCTCGAAGGCGGCGCAGCGCAGGTGGGGGTCGGCGACGAAGGGGTTGGCCGGGTTGATGACCGCCGGCTCGGGCGGGCGGGTGAAGAGCTCCTCGGGGTGGGCGGCGATCCACTGGTCGAGCTGGTCGGCCCCGCACACGAGCACGGCCAGCGACTCCTGCTGGCGGCGGCCGGCCCGACCGACGCGCTGCCACAGGGAGGCGACGGTGCCGGGGAAGCCGTCGAGCACGCAGGCGTCGAGGCCCTCCAGGTCGATGCCGAGCTCGAGGGCGGAGGTGGTGACCACGGCGTCGAGCTCGCCCGCGGCCAGGGCGGCCTCGATCTCGTGGCGCTCCTCGGTGAGGAAGCCGCCGCGGTAGGCCGCCACGCGACCCCGCCGCGAGGCCGGCACCTGGCGGCGGACCCGGTCGGCCACCAGCTCGGTGGAGCGTCGGCTGGGGCAGAATCCGATCGTGCGGCGCTCGGCCCGGACGAGGTCGGCGACCAGCCCGGCCGCCTCCCCGTGGGTCGAGGCGCGGGTGCCGGTGTCCTCGTCGAGGACCGGCGGGTTCCAGATGGCCACGACCCGCTCCCCCGACGGCGAGCCGTCGTCGGTGACGGCGGTGACGTCCACGCCCGTGAGCGCGGATGCCAGCGCCGCCGGCTCGCCGATGGTGGCCGAGGAGCAGATGAACACGGGATCGGCCCCGTAGTGGGCGGCGACGCGACGCAGCCGTCGCAGCACGTGGGCGACGTGGGAGCCGAAGATGCCCCGGAACAGGTGCAGCTCGTCGACCACGACGTAGCGCAGGCGGGACAGGAACCGCATCCACCCGGCGTGGTGCGGGAGGATCCCGCAGTGGAGCATCTCGGGGTTGGTGAGGACCACGCTGGCGCTGCGACGGGCATCGCCCCGCTCGGCTCGGCCCGTGTCGCCGTCGTAGGTGGCGGCCTGCACGCCCGGCAGGTCGAGCGCACGGAGCTGGTCCTGGGCCAGCGCCTTGGTGGGGAACAGGCACAGCGCTGTGCCCGGGCGGATCGGGGCCGCGGCGGCCTCGCCGATCGCGGCCTGGTAGATCAGGGACTTGCCCGACGAGGTGCTCGTCGCGGTGACGACCGAGCGGCCGGCGCGGACGAGGTCGAGCGCCTCGGCCTGGTGGGTGTAGAGGCGCTCCACGCCGAGGCGCGCCGCGACGGCGGGCGGGAGCGGCGTGGCCAGGTCGGCCCACCGGGGCTCGGTGGCGGGCAGGCGCTCGACGTGGACCAGGCGGCCCGCATCGGGCAGGTGCGGACCGTCGCGGTCGAGGAGCAGGTCGGCGCGGCGGCGCACGAGCGACTCGAGGTCGCTGGGATCGGAGCGATCACCGGCCACGTCGGCGAGCGTACGCCCCCACCCCGACATCACGACAGGCCTGTAGTTCCACGCCTGTGATCCGCCGGCCTGCAGCCGACCGGGCGTCGACCGGTAGCGTGGTCGACTGCATGGAGCTGGAGATCCCTGACACCGACGTCGACGGCTGGACCGTCGTTGCGGCCTCCGGCGAGATCGACGTCGCCACCGCGCCCGTCCTGCGCGATCAGCTGACCGACCTCGTCGAGGCGGGTTCGACGCGCCTCGTCGTGGACCTCGAGGACGTCGACTTCATCGACTCCACCGGTCTCGGCGTGCTGGTCGGCGGGGTCCGCCGGGCCCGGGCCGAGGACGGCGACCTCCGGCTGGTGTGCACGAACACCCGGATCCTGAAGGTCTTCGAGGCCACCGGCCTGGACGAGGTCTTCACGATCGGTTCGACGGTGGACGATGCCGTCGCGGCCGAGGCCCAGTAGGCGAGCGCGGTGGCCGAGATCGTCCTCGAGATCCCCCCTC
>DMTU01000016.1:8580-9331 GCA_003476595.1 Acidimicrobiaceae bacterium
ACCTCGCCGTCGTCAGGCTCGTCGTCGCCACCGCCGCCTCCCTCGACCCGCCGCTGCCGGACTCGCGCCTCGACGACCTGCGGCTCGCCGTCACCGAGGCCTGCAGCAACGCCATCAAGGCGCACCGGCCCGAGGCCGCCGACCAGCCCGTCGTCATCTCCTGCCACCTGGACGAGGACCTCTTCCGGGTCCGGATCCGCGACCGTGGCCCCGGCTTCGACCCGGATGCCCTCACCCGCCTCCCCGACCCGACCGACCCCAACCGGCTGCATCACGAGTCCGGGCTCGGCATCCCCCTGATCAAGGTCCTCACCGACGACGTCACCTTCGAGCCAGCCGGCGACGGGACGATCGTCTCCATGACCCTCAAGCGTCCCACCGCCCCGCCGATCTGAGCAGCCCCCGCTGCCGGATCCCCTGGGCGCCCGTGCCCCCGAGGAACACCCATGTCCGAACGCCGTCTCACCACCATGCGCCGCCCCACGTGGAGCGAGCAGGACACCTTCGTCCCGCGCCTGTTCGTCCGCCCGTTCCAGCGCTTCATGCACGCCGAGGCCGGTGGTGCGGTGTTCATGCTGGCGGCTGCCGTCGCCGCGCTGCTCTGGGCCAACTCCCCCTGGCACCACGCGCAGGAGACGCTCTGGAGCACCGACCTCTCCATCCACCTCGGGGGCCTGGCCCACCTCGACCTCACCCTCGAGCAGTGGGTCAACGACGCCCTGATGGCCATCTTCTTCTTCGTGGTCGGCCT
>DMTU01000009.1:0-209 GCA_003476595.1 Acidimicrobiaceae bacterium
CCGCTCGGGAACGTCACCCACGGCCCCCAACCGGCGGGGGTGACGTCGACCGCGTCGCCGGGGGCGAGCACGCTGAGGGGGTCGTCGAGCAGCGGCTGGGTCGTGAGGCCTGCGGGCAGGTCGTCGGTCTCCACGCACACGACGAGGTCGAGCTCCCCGCGGACGAGCCGCCGCACGAGCGGGCCCGAGGGGTCCACGGCGAGCAGCAG
>DMTU01000009.1:357-4006 GCA_003476595.1 Acidimicrobiaceae bacterium
GCGGAAGTGGTGGGTGGCGGCAGCGTCGATCATGCCGAGCCGGACGACCCCGCTCGTGCCGGTGCGGCGCGACGCCAGCCACCGGGCCAGGTCGCGCGTGGCGGCGACGGTTGCCTCGGCGTAGCGCAGGACGGGCTCGTGGTCGCGGGCCGGCACCCGGCGGCGTCCGTCGCGCTCGAACAGGGCGATGCCGAGTCGGCGCTCGAGCTCGGCGATGCCCTGCGACAGCGCCGACGGGGACACGCCGACCGAGGCGGCGGCCTCGCCCCAGGTGTCGTGGCGGTCGATGGCCACGAGGTACTCGAGCTGCTGGGTGGTGACCTGCAGCGTCGTCGGCGGTGGTCGCACCCCCGCGACAGTAGTTCAGTGTTCCTGAACCAACGTTGTGTTTCCTCCACGATGCTTCATGATGGTCGGATGACCGCACGAGACATCGCGCCCGCCACGGGCAAGCTCGGCGTGCTCCTCCCGGGGCTCGGCGCCGTTGCATCCACCTTCATCGCCGGCGTGCTGCAGGCCCGCCAGAGCGGCGAGGCCCCCATCGGCTCCCTCAGCCAGATGGCCCACATCCGCCTCGGCGACCGCGAGGAGGGCCGCAACCCCCTCATCAAGGACTTCGTCCCCCTCGCCAGCCTGGACGACATCGTCTTCGGCGGCTGGGATCCGATCTCACCGAACGCGCTCGAGGCCGCCCGCACCGCCGGCGTGCTCGAGGAGCGCGACCTGGCCCCGATCTCGGCCGAGATGGAGGGCATCGTGGCCATGGACGCGGTCTTCGACCAGAGCTGGGTCTCCCGCCTCGAGGGCACCCGGGTCAAGACCGGTGCATCGAAGATGGAGCTCGCCGAGCAGCTCATCGCCGACATCGAGTCCTTCCGCACCGAGAACGGCTGCGACCGCCTCGTCATCGTGTGGTGCGCCTCGACCGAGGCCTACCGGGACGTCACCGAGGTGCACCAGAGCGTCGAGGCCTTCGAGCAGGGCCTGCGGGACAGCGACCCGATGATCAGCCCGAGCCAGATCTACGCCTACGCCGCGCTGATCTCCGGGGTTCCCTTCGCCAACGGCGCGCCGAACCTGTCCACCGACCTGCCCTGCATGATCGAGCTGGCCCGGCGCGAGGGCGTGCCGATCGGCGGCAAGGACTTCAAGACCGGCCAGACGCTGATGAAGACGATCCTGGCGCCGGGCTTCAAGGCCCGGATGCTCGGCCTGCGCGGCTGGTACTCCACCAACATCCTCGGCAACCGCGACGGCGAGGTCCTCGACGACCCGGAGAACTTCAAGTCCAAGGAGGTCTCCAAGCTCGGCGTGATCGACACGATCCTGCAGCCCGACGCCTACCCGGACCTCTACGGCAACGTCGACCACGTCGTGCGGATCAACTACTACCCGCCCCGCGGAGACAACAAGGAGGGCTGGGACAACATCGACATCTTCGGGTGGATGGGCTACCCGATGCAGATCAAGGTCAACTTCCTCTGCCGCGACTCGATCCTCGCCGCGCCCCTCGTGCTCGACCTCGCCCTCTTCTTCGACCTCGCTGCTCGTGCCGGTGAGGCGGGTGTGCAGGAGTGGCTCAGCTTCTACTTCAAGGCCCCGATGGTGACGCCCAACCCCGACGGCGCCGACCTGCCGCCCGAGCACGACATCTTCATCCAGCAGATCAAGCTGAAGAACACGCTCCGCACCTGGATGGGCGAGGAGCCCGTCACCCACACCGAGCAGTAGCCCGGGCGCCAGCCCCCGGCCGGCCTCAGCGCGCCGAGCGGACCGCCTCGCGCTCGGCCCGCTCGGACCGGTCCCGCACTGAGGCGGGTGCCGGCCGGGGCCGGGCCCAGCCGGTGCGGGGCGACCACGGCAGCGCGGGCAGGCGAGCGGCCACGACCGCGAAGGCCACCGCGGTGCCGACCGCGGCGGCGACGGCGATCGGATCGGCCAGCTCGTGCAGCCCGCCGAGCTCGCGCAGCGCCAGGTAGACCCCGTAGTGGCTCACGAAGATGCCGAAGGTGTGCGCGCCCGCCCGCCGGAGCAGGCCGCCCAGGCGCCCGTCCTCGCCGAGGCGCGGTGCGGTCACGAGCAGGTGGAGCAGCGCGGTGCCGGTGATGCCCGGGACCAGGAAGCTGGCATCGCCCGGGTACCGGTCCGGCGGGTCCCCGAGCACGAGCATGCCGGCCGTCCAGATGCCGCCGACGACGGCGACGGCCAGGGTCGCAGGCCGCTCGTGGGCGTGGCCGAGCAGCGGCGCGCATGCTGCTCCCAGCAGGGCGAAGCCGACGTACGCGGCGAGCGGGAACGTGCCGGCGAACAGCGCCTCGACGACGCCGCCCGCGCCGCGGGCGGCGCGCTCCGCGGCCGGAGCCGACAGCAGGGTGGCGACGGCGAGGACCGGCAGGGCGCGCGGCGCGACCCGGACCGCGCCGGCGGTGGCGAGCGCGCAGACGCCGAGCGTCTCGAGGACGCCGACCGTGTCGAGGTCGAAGCCGAGCGCGGCGCGCAGGGCGACACCGATGGGGATCAGCAGGCCGTAGCGTCGGGCGACCGTGCCAGCGAGTCGCCACCCGGTCCGGCCCCGACGCGCGCGGCTGGCGAGCAGCATCGGCACCGCCGCCCCGAGCGCGATGGTGAACGCGACGGCGGCGACGTCGGTGACGGCGAAGCCCTCCCAGCCGGGCATGGCGGCCCGGCCGTCGCGCCCGAACCAGCCGGTGAGGTGGTGGACGAGCATGAGCAGCAGCGCCGCGCCCCGCAGCCGGTCGAGGCCGACGAGGCGGGGCCCGCGGGCGGTGTCGGGGGGCACGGCGGGGCCACTACCCGCGCGTCGATCGCCCCAGACCGCCGGGCCGATCGGTCTCGCCGGCCCCGATCGTGGAAAGGTGTGCATCGTGAGCCCCGACCACAGCGACGACACCACGGCCCAGGCCGACATCATCCCCCAGACGTTGGTGGGCATCTCCTTCCCGGACATCTACCGGGCCCAGGAGTTCCTCACCGCCGTCACCCGGTTGAAGGCGAACGGCTCGCTGGTGCTCGAGGACGCCGTCATCGTGGTCAAGGACGACGACGGCAAGACCGTCGTGCGTGAGACCATCGACCCCCAGCCCGGCCGCTCGGCCATCTCCGGGGGCATGTGGACCGGCCTGTTCGGCCTGCTCCTCGGCGGACCGGTCGGGTGGGCGGCGGGCACCGCCATCGGCGCCGGCGCCGGCGCGCTCACCGCCAAGGTCGTCGACCTCGGCATCTCCGACGAGTGGGTCGGGTGGTTCCGCGACGCGGTGAAGCCAGGTACCGCCACCGTCGCCGTCCTCGCCAGCGAGATCATCGAGGACCACCTCGTGGCCGAGGTCCACCGCTTCGCCGGCTCCGAGCTGGTCTACGCCAACTTCGACGCCGAGATGATCGGTCGCCTGGAGCGGGCGCTCGAGGCCTGACCCGGGGCGCAGGCCGTCGGCACCGTGACAGGATGACGTCAGCGACGTCGACCGGAGGGGGTGCCGCATGGGACTGGCCATGACCGTGGAGGAGCGGGAGCAGTTCCTGGCCGACGTGCACGTCGGTGTGCTGGCGGTGGAGCGCCCGGACGGACCCCCGCTCGCCGTCCCCGTCTGGTACGACTACCGGCCCGGCGGCGAGCTGTGGGTGCTCACCG
>DMTU01000193.1:0-303 GCA_003476595.1 Acidimicrobiaceae bacterium
GAACCACCGTTGGCTCGGCGGCATGCTCACGAACTACCAGACGATGAACAAGCGCGTGGCCAAGATGGCCGAGTACCAGCGCATGAAGACGTCCGGTGAGTTCGACGCCATGCCCAAGCGCGAGGCGCTGAGCAAGACCCGCGAGCTCGACAAGCTCGAGAAGTACCTCGCGGGCATCCGCAACATGGAGCGCCAGCCCGACGCGGTGTTCATCCTGGACACGAAGAAGGAAGCGATCGCGGTCACCGAGGCGAACAAGCTCGGCATCCCGATCGTGGCCGTGGTCGACACCAACTGCGACCC
>DMTU01000193.1:542-6655 GCA_003476595.1 Acidimicrobiaceae bacterium
CCGAAGCCCGCCGTCAGGCGCTCGCCGAGGCCAAGGCGCGCGAGGCCCGCCTCGCCGGTGCGCCGACCGCCCCGTCCATCGCCAACGCCGCGCCCTCCGAGGTCGCCGCCGCCGCCCAGGCCGAGGCCGAGACGGCCACCCCGTCGGCGGAGATCCTCCAGGACGCGGCCCCGAGCCCCGAGGCCGACGTCGCCGACGACCAGTCGTCGCCGTCCTCCGACACGCCCCCCGCAACCGAGAACACGGAGTCGTAGAGCACCAATGGCTGAGTTCACCGCCAAGGACGTCCAGGCCCTGCGCCAGGCAACCGGCGCCGGCATGATGGACGCCAAGAAGGCGCTCGTCGACGCCGGGGGCGACTTCGACGCGGCGGCCAAGAAGCTGCGCGAGAAGGGCCTGGCCAAGGCCGCCACCCGCACCGACCGCGAGAACGTGGAAGGCGCGGTGGCCGTGGCCGAGACCGACACCGCCGCGGCCATCGTGCAGCTGAAGTCCGAGACCGACTTCTCCGCCAAGTCCGACGACTTCGTCGCCCTCACCCAGGACATCGCCAGCGCGGTGGCCGCCGAGGGGCCGGGCGCGGTCGAGCAGTTCACCGCCCGCATCGACGACCTCAAGGTGACGCTGAAGGAGAACATCGACCTCGGCACCGTCACCCACGTCGAGAAGGGCGCAGGCCAGGTCATCGACACCTACGTCCACGTCCAGGACGGGCGCGGCGTCAACGGCGTCGTCACCGTGCTCGACGGCGGCGATGCCGAGCTGGCCCACGACATCTCGATCCACATCGCCTTCACCAAGCCGGCCTACCTGCGCCGCGACGAGGTGCCCCAGGCCGCGATCGACGACGAGCGCTCCACCCTCGAGGACATCACCCGCAAGGAGGGCAAGCCCGAGCAGGCGCTGCCCAAGATCGTCGAGGGTCGCCTCGACGGGTGGTTCCGCGACCAGGTGCTCCTCGAGCAGAAGTTCGTGCGCGACGAGAAGCAGACCATCGAGCAGCTGCTCGGCGATGCCTCCCTCGTGCGCTTCGAGCAGGTCGTCGTCGGGGGCTGAGCATCTCCGCCGCTGACGAGACCGACGGGTCGGCCACGCCCCGTTGGGGCCGCGTCCTGCTGAAGCTGTCCGGCGAGGCCTTCGCCGGACCGGAGGGCTTCGGCATCGACGGCGACACCGTCGGCCAGATCGCCGAGGAGGTGCTGGACTGCCGGCGCCTCGGCGTCGACGTGGCCGTGGTCGTCGGCGGCGGCAACCTGTGGCGCGGGATGACCGGCGCGGGCAAGGGCATGGACCGGGCCCAGGCCGACTACATGGGCATGCTCGGCACGGTCATGAACGCGCTGGCGCTCCAGGACATCCTGGAGCGCAAGGGCCAGCCCACCCGCGTCCAGACCGCCATCCACATGGCCCAGATCGCCGAGCCCTACATCCGGCGCCGGGCGATCCGCCACCTCGAGAAGGGCCGGGTCGTCATCTTCGGAGCCGGCAACGGCAACCCGTTCTTCACCACCGACACGACCGCCGCGCTGCGCGCGGTGGAGATCGACGCCGAAGCGGTGCTGAAGGGCAGCCACTCCGGCGTCGACGGCATCTACACCGCCGATCCGCGCACGGATCCCGAGGCGACCAAGCTCGACCACCTCACGTACCTCGACGTGCTCAACCGGGGCCTGGCCGTCATGGACTCCACGGCGATCACGCTGTGCATGGACAACGACCTGCCCATCTTGGTCTTCGACCTCATGACCCCGGGCAACGTGCGGTCCATCTTGCAGGGTCAGGCGATCGGTACGCTGGTTTCGTGAACGACGACCTCGTGTCGATGATCTTCGACGACGCCGCGACCAAGATGGCTGCTGCGGTCTCGCGCACCCGGGAGGAGTTCTCCGCGGTTCGCACGGGTCGGGCATCCCCGGCCTTCGTGGAGAAGCTGCAGGTCGAGTACTACGGCACCGACGTGCCTCTGCAGCAGCTGGCCGGCTTCGCCGTGCCCGAGGCGCGCACCCTCGTGATCACGCCCTTCGACAAGGACTCCATCCCGGGCATCGAGAAGGCCATCCAGCAGTCCGACCTCGGGCTCAACCCGTCCAGCGACGGGGTGAACATCCGGCTGAACTTCCCCCAGCTCACCGAGGAGCGGCGCCGGGACTACGTCCGGGTCGTGAAGCAGAAGGCCGAGGACGGTCGCGTGCAGATCCGCAACGCCCGCCGGTCCGCTCGCCAGGAGCTCGAGTCCCTCCAGAAGGACGGCGACCTCTCCGAGGACGACCTGGTCCGGGCCGAGAAGGAGCTCGACAAGGTCACCCATGCTCGGGAGGCCGAGATCGACAAGGCGCTCGACCAGAAGGAGCAGGAGCTCCTCGAGGTCTGACGGGAGGCCAACGCCCATGAATGACGACGAGAACCAGCCCGACAGCGGTCGGGACCGGCCGGCCGATCCGGAGGGCGTGCGCATCATCGGGGCCGAAGAGGCCGCCGAGGCGCTCGAACGCGACGACGTCGCCCACCGGCGCGCCCCGGAGGAGCCCCGACCGGGCGACCGGCCCGGCCCGCCGCCCCCCGACGCCCCCGAGCCCGTGCTGCGGTTCCCGTTGTCGTCCACCGCCGCCGACGAGCCGTCGGCGGAGCTGCCCCACTGGACCGAGCCGCCCACCGGCCAGCAGTCCGCCGTCGGCGGCACGATCTTCGACGACGAGTCCGGCGACGAGGACTGGTCCGGCTTCTCCGCCGCCCCGCGCTGGCGCGACGAGGGCGACGAGTGGAGCGACGACGAGGACCTGCGCACCTTCGGCGGCGACGACACCCGCGTCGGCGCCCTCGACACCGACCGCCCCGATCCCGACGACTTCTTCACCTTCGACGACCTCGACGGCCCGCCCGCCGGCCGGTCGGTGTTCGCCGACGACCCCGGGGTCGCGGCCCAGGCCGACGCCCTCTACGACGACGACGGCTACGCGCCGGTCGACTACGACGAGGCCGGCTTCGGCGACGCCGGGTACGTGGAGGCCTCCCCGAGCGGGGAGAACCCCGCGCTGTCCACCGGCCCCCGCAAGATCGTCGTCGGCGGCGGCCGGGTGACCCCCGGCAACCCCGCCACCCCCCGCCCGGCCCGCTCCGGTGTCGGCGGCGACCGCGACATCGGGCAGGCCGCCATCGTCGGCGTCGGCTTCCTCGCGGTGGCCGCCGTGCTGTTCTTCCTCGGCCCGGCCACGGCCGCGCTGCTCGTGGTCGGCGTGGTCACCTTCGCCGTCGCCGAGCTGTTCGCGAAGCTGCGCGAGGTGGGCTACCAGCCCGCCGCGCTGCTCGGCATCGTGGCCACCGCCGGCATGGCCATCGGCACCTACCACCGGGGCGAGGCCGCCATCCCGGTCGTGCTCGTCCTCGTGCTCGCCTTCTCCATGCTCTGGTTCCTGTTCGGCGCGGGGGAGGGCCAGGCCACCCTCAACATCGGCGTCACGCTGCTCGGCGTCGCCTGGGTCGGCATGTTCGGCTCCTACGGCACCGCGCTCCTCGGCGTGCAGGGGGGCGAGGGCATCGGCGACGCCGGCAAGGGCATCCTCTTCGGCGCCATCCTCGGCACCATCGCCTACGACATCGGCGGGTACTTCGTGGGTCGCAGCGCCGGCCGGTCCTCGCTGTCCTCGGCGAGCCCGAACAAGACCGTCGAGGGCCTGCTCGGGGGCTGCATCGCCGCCATCACCGTCAGCGTCATCTACGGGCTCCTCACCCAGCCCTTCGGCTCCCTCGGCCAGGGCCTCATGCTCGGCGTGGCCGTGGCCGTCGCCGCCCCGCTCGGCGACCTGTGCCAGTCGATGATCAAGCGCGACCTCGGCATCAAGGACATGGGCGCGGTCCTGCCCGGCCACGGCGGCCTGCTCGATCGCTTCGACGGGCTGCTCTTCGTGCTCCCGGCTGTGTACTACGTGGCCAAGGTGTCCGACTTCTTCCTGTGATCTGATCGCGCCGTGACCACCATCTCGATCGCCGGTTCCACCGGGTCGATCGGAACCCAGACCCTCGAGGTCGTCGCGGCCGAACCCGACCGGTTCGAGGTCGTCGCCCTCGGCGCCGGGTCCTCGGTCGACGCCCTCATCGAGCAGGCGATCGCCGTGCGCCCGCAGGTCGTGGCCATCGCCGACGCGTCCCGGGCCGCGGAGGTCGAGGCCGGCGTGCCGGCCGGCACCGAGGTCGTGGCCGGCCCCGACGCCCTGGCCGCCATCAGCGGCGTGGCCGACGTGTGCGTGAACGGCGTGGTCGGCTTCGCCGGGCTCCCGGTCACCCTCGGCGCGCTCCACGCCGGCAAGCGCCTGGCGCTGGCCAACAAGGAATCCCTCATCGCGGCCGGGCCGGTCGTGCGCGACGCCCGCCGCACCCCGGGCGCCGACCTGGTGCCGGTGGACTCCGAGCACTGCGCCGTGCACATGTGCCTGCGGGGCAGCGACGGCGGGCGCCGGGTCCACGAGATCGTGCTCACCGCATCGGGCGGGCCGTTCCGGGGTCGCAGCCGGGCCGACCTGGCCGAGGTCACCGTCGACGACGCGCTCGACCACCCGACCTGGAGCATGGGCCCCAAGATCACGGTCGACTCCTCCACGCTCATGAACAAGGGCCTGGAGGTCATCGAGGCCCACGAGCTGTTCGCCGAGGACTACGGCGTCGGCTTCGACGACATCGACGTCGTCGTGCACCCGCAGTCGATCATCCACTCGATGGTCACCTACAGCGACGGCGCCACCATCGCCCAGCTGTCGATGCCCGACATGCGGCTGCCCATCGGGTACGCCCTGGCCCACCCGGATCGCATCGCCACGCCGTTCGGGCCGATCGACTGGCGCAGCCTCGCCCGGCTCGACTTCGAGGCGCCCGACCGCGAGGCGTTCCCGTGCCTCGACCTGGCGTACCGGGCCGGCCGGGCCGGCGGGTTGGCGCCGGCGACGCTGAACGCCGCCAACGAGGTCGCCGTGGAGGCGTTCCTGGCCGGCCGGATCCGCTGGATCGACATCCCTGACGTTCTCTCCGCCGTCCTGGACCGGCACAATGGGGGAACCGCCAGCACCCTCGACGACGTCCTCGGTGCCGATGCCGACGCCCGTCGGCTGGCGACTCGCCTCGTCGAGCAGAGGAACGCCTGAGTGACCAGCCTCCAGCACCCCCCGTCGCAGCCCACGCAACCGCCGACGCCGCCGCCCCCGCCCGGGCGCCAGCAGGAGGAGGAGCGCAGCACCAGCCCGGTCCGCCTCGCGATCCTCGCCGGCCTCGTCGCCTGGCTCGGTCTCGCCGGCGGGTGGGCTCCCCTCGTGGTGGTCTTCGGCGTCGTGGTCATGATCTTCCTCCACGAGCTCGGCCACTACTTCGCCGCCAAGTGGGGCGGGATGAAGGTCACCGAGTTCTTCATCGGCTTCGGCCCCAAGATCTGGTCGTTCCAGCGGGGCGAGACCGAGTACGGCCTCAAGGTCATCCCGGCCGGCGCCTACGTGAAGGTCATCGGGATGAACAACCTCGACGAGGTCGATCCCGCGGACGAGGGCAAGACCTACCGCCAGGCCAGCTACCCGCGGCGCATGGCCGTCGCCGTCGCCGGCTCCACCATGCACTTCCTGCAGGCGCTGCTGCTCCTGTTCGTCCTGTACTCCTTCGTCGGGGTCCCCGGCGGCAGCCTCACCGAGGACAAGGAGTGGGAGGTCGGCGAGGTCGTGCCCGGCAGCGCCGCCGCCGACGCCGGCCTGCAGGCCGAGGACCGCGTCCTCGAGGTCGACGGCCGCCGCTACGAGACCTTCACCACCTTCGCCGAGGACATCGCCGAGCGGCCGGGCGAGGACGTCACGTTGTCGGTCCTCCGCGACGGCGAGGTGCTCGACGTGCCCGTCGAGATCGGCATCGCGCCGAGCGACCCCGCCCGGGGCCTGCTCGGCATCCGCCGCGACCTCGTCACCACCACGGTCGGCCCGGTCCGTGCCGTGGGCGCGTCGGTCAGCGACTTCTGGGACCAGACCGGCGCCACGCTCGGCTTCATCGGCTCGTTCAGCCCGACCGACTTCTGGGACAGCGTCGTGAGCAGCGGCAGCGAACCGGCCGCGGTCGACTCGCCCCAGCCGGCATCCGGCGGCGGGCAG
>DMTU01000193.1:6871-7080 GCA_003476595.1 Acidimicrobiaceae bacterium
TCTGATGCCCCCGACGAGAACCGCATCATCTCGATCGTGGGCGCGGTGGGCATCGGCGCCGACCTCACCGAGAACGGGCTGCTCGGCTTCCTGCTGTTCTTCGTCGGCATCAACATCACCATCGGCATCTTCAACCTGCTGCCGGTGCTTCCCCTCGACGGCGGCCACGTCGTGGTGGCCACCTACGAGCGGGTGCGAGAGCTGTTCCG
>DMTU01000193.1:7321-7655 GCA_003476595.1 Acidimicrobiaceae bacterium
GTCTTCGCCCTGCTGGTGCTGCTCGGCGTCACCACCATCTACATGGACATCACCGACCCGGTCCGGCTCTGATGGACATCGGCGAATCCAGCTTCCCCCGGCGCACCACCCGCCAGATCCAGGTCGGCGACGTCGCCGTCGGCGGCGGTGCGCCCATCAGCGTGCAGTCGATGACGGTGACCAAGACCGCCGACGTCGACGCCACCCTCCAGCAGATCTACGCGCTGGCCGCGGCGGGCTGCGACATCGTGCGCTGCACGTGCAACGAGCCCGAGGCCGCCGAGGGCCTGGCCCGGATCATCCCCCGCTCGCCGGTGCCGATCGTGGCCGACAT
>DMTU01000193.1:7765-10005 GCA_003476595.1 Acidimicrobiaceae bacterium
GTGCCGATCGTGGCCGACATCCACCACCAGTACAAGCGGGCCCTCGAGGCCCTCGAGGCGGGCGTGCACTGCCTGCGCCTCAACCCGGGCAACATCCGCAAGCCCGAGCACATCAAGGCCGTGGCCATGGAGGCCAAGGACCGTGGTGTGCCGATCCGCATCGGCGTGAACGGCGGCAGCCTCGACCCCGCCCTGTACGAGAAGTACGGGGGCAAGGTCACGCCCGAGGCCATGGTCGAGTCGGCCAAGATCGAGATCGGCTACTTCGAGGAGGTCGGCTTCGAGGACATCAAGATCTCGGTGAAGGCGTCCTCGGTGCCGCTGATGATCGAGGCGTACCGGATGCTGGCCGACGAGGTCGACTTCCCGCTCCACCTCGGGGTCACCGAGGCCGGCCCGCCCCCCAACGGCCTCATCAAGGCCACCGCCGGCATCGCCACGCTGCTCGCCGAGGGCATCGGCGACACCATCCGCTACTCGCTCACCGCCGACCCGGTGCAGGAGGCCAAGGCCGGCCGCCAGCTGCTCGAGTCCCTCGGGCTCCGCGAGCGCAAGAACGTCGACCTCATCGCCTGCCCCAGCTGCGGTCGGGCCGAGATCGACGTCATCGCGGTCGCCGAGCAGGCCATGGCCGCCTTCGGCGAGCGGGAGATCCCCCTGCAGGTCGCGGTCATGGGCTGCGTCGTGAACGGGCCCGGCGAGGCCCGCGACGCCGACATCGGCATCGCCGCCGGAAACAAGCGTGGCCACCTGTTCGTGCGCGGCACCAACGTCGCCGTCGTCCCCGAGGACGAGATGGTCGGCGCGCTGGTCGAGTGGGCCGAGTTCATCCACGAGCACGGCGTCGACAAGGCGATGGAGAAGGCCGACCTCACCGCGGCCAAGGAGGCCGCCGAGGCCGACCGCGCGATGCTGCTGGAGGAGCAGGGCGACGATGCCAACGCCTCCGAGCAGGTCGTCGAGCTGATCCGCAAGGGACGGGGTTAACCCCAGAGGCGGTCCCGGAGCCCGGAGGCCCGGGCGACCGGGCGCGAGACGGCAGCCCGCACCGAGGCTTCGGTCCCGACGACCGTGACGCCGCGCTCGGCACGCGTCACGGCCGTGTAGAGCAGCTCGCGGGTCAGGATGGGCGACGACTCGTCGGGCAGGACGACGATGACCTCGCCGAACTGGCTGCCCTGGCTCTTGTGGATGGTCATGGCGTAGAGCGTCTCCACCGCGGCGAGCCGGCTCGGCGACACGTGCACGACCTCCCCACGGCGCTCGAACGCGCAGCGCAGGTCGCCGGCGACGTCCACCACCACGCCGGTGTCACCGTTGTAGAGCCCGAGCTGGCGGTCGTTCTCGGTGATCAGCAGGGGGCGGCCGGCGAACCAGCCCTGCCAGGCGAAGCCCGGCACGGTTTCGGCCAGGCGGCGCTCGATCTCGCGCCGCCACGTCGCCACCCCGTAGGGGCCGCGGCGGTGGGCGCAGAGGAGCTGCACACCCCGCATCGCCGCCAGGGCGTCGCCCGCCCGGCCGAGCGTGGCGGCCTCGATGACCTCCGCGGCCTGGTCGACCACCAGGTCGCGGACGGCGGGCACGGGCTCCTCGGCGACGTCGACGGGGAGCCAGTGCACGTCGTGGGTCTCGCGGCCGAGCACGTCGACGACGTCGTCGGCGCGACCCGTCTGGATCGCGGCTGCGAGGTCCCGGATGCCGCCGGCGAAGCGGTGGTTGTGGCGGAGCACGATGATGCCGTCGCCGATGCACACCGGACGGTCGTCCTCGTCGGCATCGACCACCTGCCCGCTCACCGCCTCCAGCTCGGTCCGGGCGGCCGGTCGCATCCGGAGGCGCTCGGCTGCGGGGCCGACCACGTCGCCGAGCACGGCGCCGGCCTCGACCGACGCCAGCTGCTGGGGGTCGCCGACCAGGACGAGCCGGGCCGACGGGCGGACCGCCTCGAGCAGCCTCGCCATCATCGACAGCGACACCATCGACGTCTCGTCGACCACGACGACCTGGTGGGGCAGCTGGTTGGACCGGTCGTGGCGGAAGCGGCTGCGGTTCCCCGGGTTCCAGCCGAGCAGCCGGTGCAGGGTGGCGGCCTCGGTGGCGGCGACCGCATCGGCCACCGCGGGTTCGACCGCACCGTCCGCGGCGAGCCGGGCGGCCTGCTCCTGCACGGCCTCCTGCAGGCGGGCGGCGGCCTTGCCGGTGGGGGCCGCGAGGGCCGCGCGCATCGGCCGGCCCTCGGC
>DMTU01000194.1:0-274 GCA_003476595.1 Acidimicrobiaceae bacterium
GAAGAACTGGCTGCCGTTGGTGTTCGGGCCGGCGTTGGCCATGGCGAACGCACCCTCGGTGTACTCGCCCTTCACCGGCTCGTCCTCGAACTTGTAGCCCGGGCCGCCGCGGCCGGTGCCCTCGGGGTCGCCGCCCTGGATGACGAAGTCGGGCACGACGCGGTGGAACGTGAGGCCGTCGTAGAAGCCGTCGCGGGCCTTGCTGACGAACTCGTTCACCGTCTTGGGGGCGAGCTGGGGGTCGAGGTCGCCGACGATCGTGCCCTTGTCGGTG
>DMTU01000194.1:355-8122 GCA_003476595.1 Acidimicrobiaceae bacterium
TGCCCTTGTCGGTGTCGATGGTGACCTCGTAGACGGTGTCGAGGTCGATCTGCATGTCGTAGGGCTTGGCCATGGGCCGCGACTGTAGCGGCCTACCCCGGTGGTCCCTCCGGGCCCCGGCGGCCGTCGCCGTCGAGCGAGGAGACCCCGTCCCAGATGATCTGGGTGAGCAGCTCGGCGAGGCCATCGGGGTCGACTTCGTCGTTCTCGAGGGTGTGGATGGCGGCCGCCTCCAGCATGCCGATCACGCCCCGAACCAGCAGGCGTGCCCCCGGCGTGTCGGTGATCGAGGCAGCGATGCGGTCGGTGCGGGCCTGGATGGCCTCGCGGACGGCGGGGTGCCGTGACGAGCTGGCCGAGGCGATCAGCTGCCATGAGCTGCGGTGCCGCCAAGCGAAGGCGAGGTAGGCCGACACGGCGCGGCCCAGGCGTTCGCGGTCGGAGCCGAGGGACTCGAGGGCACCGTCGATCTCGGCGTCGAGGCGCTCGAGCTCGTGGTTGTACGCCGCCGCGAACAGGCTGCCGCGGTCGCCGAAGTAGGAGTAGACGAGGCTCCGCGACACGCCCGCCTCCTCGGCGATGAGCTCGAAGGACACCTCGCTCGGGTCGTTGTCGGCGAAGACGCGCGCCGCGGCCTCGGCGATCTGTCGCCGCCGGACCGCGGGATCGAGCCGCGTCCTCGATCTCGGTCGTTGTTCGCTCACCACGGCCTCGGTCCCCCCTCCGGCCGGTCGATCACTGCTGGGATCCGACCTCCACCGGGGTGGATGCCTCGGGAGGTGCCTCCTCGCCGACGAGCGGGAAGTGGCAGGCCACGTAGTGGTCGGGGCCGACCTCGCGGACGAGGGGCTCCTCGGTGGTGCAGCGCTCCGCGGCCCGGGGGCAGCGGGTGCGGAACCGGCAGCCGGACGGGGGGTCGAGCGGGGAGGGCAGCTCCCCGTCGAGCGCCACCGTGTCCGGGACCACGGTGGGGTCGGGGAGCGGGATCGCCGTCAGGAGGGCCGCGGTGTAGGGGTGCGACGGGCTCTGGTAGAGCGCATCGGGCCCTGCGATCTCGCAGATCTTGCCGAGGTACATGACCGCGACCCGATCCGAGACGTTCTTGACCACGGCCAGGTCGTGGGCGATGAAGACCAGCGTCAGCCCGTACCGCTCCTTCATGTCCTCGAGCAGGTTCAGGATCTGGGCCTGCACCGAGACGTCCAGTGCCGAGACGGGCTCATCGCAGATGATCAGATCGGGATCCAGCACCAGGGCCCGGGCGATGCAGATGCGCTGGCACTGGCCGCCGGAGAACTCGTGGCGGCGCTTGGGCCGGGCGACCTCCGGGTCGAGGCCGACGTCGAAGAGGGCCTTGTCGACCACCTCCCGGGTGTCCCCGTCGCGGTCCCAGATCTCGAGCGGCTCCGAGACGACCGCGCCGATCGGGCGGCGCGGGTTGATCGAGGAGACCGGGTCCTGGAAGATCATCTGCAGGTCTTGTCGCAGCTCGCGCAGCGCAGCGCCCTTCAACGAGGAGATCTCCACGCCCTTGAAGGTCACCGTGCCGCCGGTCATGGGTACCAGCCGCATGATGGCCTTGCCGGTGGTGGACTTCCCACAGCCCGATTCGCCCACGATGCCGAGCGTCTCGCCGGCCGCCACGTCGAAGCTGATGCCGCTCACGGCATGGACCTTGCGTCGCCGACCGGCTGGGAACTCCACCACGAGGTCCTCCACCCGCAGCACGATGTCGTCCTGGCCATCGCGCAGGTGGGCGGTGCCCGAGCCGGCCATCAGGCACCGCTCCCGGCGGGCTGGCCGATGGCGACCTCGGTCTCGTCCTGGGCCGGAGTGCGGCCCTCCGCGAGGTTGCGGGCCAGCGCCTGGCGTCCGGCCTCGGTCCCGACGGGGAAGTGGCAGGCGTACAGGTGACCGGGATCTCCGGCAGACACCAACGGGGGCTCCTCCTCCAGGCAGCGCTCCTGGGCGTAGCGACAACGGGGTGCGAAGTTGCATCCCTTCGGTGGACTGACCAGGTCCGGCGGGCGACCTGGGATCGAAGCGAGACGGGTGTGGCTCTCGTACTCGAGCTTCGGGATCGATTCGAGCAGGGCCTCGGTGTAGGGCATGCGCATGGACGCGAAGAGGCGCGCCGCCGATGCCTTCTCGACGATCTTGCCGGCGTACATCACGGCGATGTCGTGGGCCCGCCCGGCGACGACGCCGAGGTCGTGGGTGACCAGCACCATGGCCATGTACCGCTCGCGCTGCTGCTCGTCGAGCAGGTTCAGGATCTGGGCCTGCACGGTCACGTCGAGTGCGGTCGTGGGCTCGTCCGCGAAGAGGAGCTTGGGGCCACAAGCCAGCGCGATGGCGATCACGACGCGCTGGCGCATGCCACCGGAGAGCTGGTGGGGGTACTCCTTCACCCGCTTCTCCGGCTCAGGGATGCCGACCGACGTCAGCAGCGAGACGGCGAGCTCCGCCGCCTCGTCCTTGCCCAGCTCCAGGTGGTAGCGGATGGACTCGGTGATCTGGCGCCCCACCTTCATGACCGGGTTCAGCGAGGTCATCGGGTCCTGGAAGACCATCGCCATCTCCGGACCCCACACGTGGCGCATCTCGGCCTGGCTGTAGCCGGAGATGTCCGTGCCGTTGTAGCGGATGGTGCCGGTCCGTTCGACGTTGGAACGTGGGAGCAGGCCCATGACGGACCGGGCCAGAACGGTCTTGCCCGACCCGGACTCGCCCACGATCCCCAGGGTCCGGCCCCGCTCCAGCCTGAAGGACACGCCGTCGACCGCCCGCACCGGGCCCCGCGGCGTGTGGAAGTGGGTGCGCAGGTCCTCGACCTCGAGCAGGGGGACATCGGTGTGGTTCGTGGCAGCGGTGATGCGGCGGCGGGCCATCTACAGCGCTCCTTCCCGGACGGTGAAACGAGACTGGAGGACGTCGCCGATGTAGTTGAGCGACAGGATCGTGAGGAACATGGTGCCGGCGGGGAACAGCGCCCAGTGCCCGTGGTTCTCGATCTCGGCGCGTCCCTCGGCGATGAGCTTGCCCCAGGTCGGGGCGGGCGAGGAGACGGAGAGCCCGAGGAAGGCGAGGGCACCCTCGGCGACGATCACCACGGCGATGACGGTGAGGGCGAACGCAGCCATCGGCGGCACCACGTTGGGCAGGATCTCCTTCGCGATGATCCGCGGCTGCCGTGCGCCGAGCGTGCGCGCCGCCAGCACGTACTCGCGCTCGGCCACCGCCAGCGTGGTGCCGCGTGTGATGCGGGCCAGGGGAGCCACCGAGAGCAGCGACAACGCCAGGATCACCACGGGCAGGTTGGCGTCGCCGCCGGTGACGATGCCGATGAGGGCGAGGGCCAGGACCAGGGCGGGGAAGGCGAGGAAGACGTCCAGGATCGCGGAGATGATGCGGTCGGTCCTGCCGCCGTAGAAGCCGGCGGCGATGCCGATGGCGCCGCCGACGACGAAGCCGAAGAACACCACGCTGCCCCCGATGAGCAGCGACGTCCGCCCGCCGTTCACCACCTGGCTGAACAGGTCGTCACCGTTCTGGTTCACGCCGAACCAGTGGTCGGCGGACGGTCCGGCGAGCGACTCGATCGAGAAGTCGGGGAACGCCCCGGGCTCTTCGACGAAGGGCAGGTACGGGGCCCCCACCGAGAGCACCACGATGGCGAGCAACCACACCGCGGACAGCCAGAAGCCGATGCCCCAGCGCTTCTTCACATGGCCCCCCGTGTCGTCCTCGGGTGCGCGGGGGAGGACCGCGTCCTCGGCGTCGGCGTGTTCCAGATCGAGCGTGTCAGACACTTCTGATCCTCGGGTCGAGGGCGGCGTAGAGGAGGTCGACGATGAAGTTGATGACGACGAACGCGAACGCGATCACGGCCACCACGGCCTGGATGACGAAGATGTCGTCCTGGAAGATGGCTCGCACGACGAGCGTGCCCATGCCGGGCATGGCGAAGATCTGCTCGATGATGACGGTGCCGCCGATCAGGGCACCGGTGCTGAGTCCCACCGAGGTGACCAGCGACAGGCTCGACGGGCGCAGCGCATGTCGGAACAGGATCGAGCGGGTCGAGAGACCCTTGGCCTTGGCCATGCCGATGTAGTCCTCCTGCAGCGTGGCGATCATGTCGGTGCGCAGCAGTCGCATGTAGACGGCGACCTGGGGCAGGGCCAGTGCCAGGGACGGCAGCAGGTAGCTGTTCAGGTCCAGCGGTGACAGGTCCGAGTCGACGATGCCTGGGAACAGGTTGAACGTCGACGCGAACAGGAAGACCAGCACGATGGCCAGGACGTAGTTCGGGATCGCCAGGAGGCCGATCGCGGCTGTGGAGACCCCGCGGTCGACCCAGGTGTTCGCCCGCCAGGCGGCGATGATCCCGGCGGGGACGGCGAGGGCGAGGGCGATGAGCTGGGCGTAGACCACCAGGGCGAGCGTGCGTACCAGCGGTTCCTGCATCAGGTCCCAGACCGGTCGACCCCGGACGTAGGAACGTCCGAAGTCGCCGGTCAGGGCGTCACCTGCCCACTTCACGTACCGGACGGGCAGTGGGTCGTCGATGTTGAGGCCTTCCTCCACCTCGGCCCGGCGGGTCTCGGAGCCGGCCTCGATCTGGAGGATGGAGTCGACGACGGCGTCGTCACCGTCGGCCAGGAACGTGAGGGAGTAGACGAAGAACGTCGCTGTCACGAGTACGACGACGAGCTGGACGGCTCGGATGGCGATGAACTTCATCGGTGGCTCCCTCTCGTTCCCGGGCGATCAGACGATGCGGGTCAGCCGCACTCGCCGTCGGTGCACCACAGGTTCACCATGCCGTGGGCACCGCCGAAGCCGTTGAACTCCAACACGTTGGAGCCTGCCGGCGACGTCCAGGCGTCGATGCCGTTCACGTACGGCCGCTTGGCCCAGGCCCACACCGTCTCGGTGGTCCACAGGTTCAAGACCTGGTCACCGAAGCGACGGCTGATGTTCTCGCCCTCCTCGGTGACGACGTCCATGTCGTCGGTCTCGCGGATGCGGTCGAGGGCGGCGTCGATCTCCTCGTCGCGGATGCGGCCGAAGTTCAGGGCGAGGCCGGGCTCGCCGCCGTCGGGGCACGTGTCCCGTATCCCGCACACGGCCGCCTCGCTGTGCCACCAGTAGCGCTGGGCGTCGGGGTTGTACCCGCCGTGGTTGCGCCAGCCGAAGGCCTCGAAATCGCCCTGGAGGGCGGTGACGATGAACTGGCTCTGCTCGATCTGGGCGATCTCGGTCTGGAAGCCGACGGCGTCCCAGAACTGCTTCAGCAGCTCGGCCGTGCCGAGGCTGTAGGGGTCCGACGTCGTGGTGTAGCTGATGGGTACCGGACCGTCGATGCCCTCGTCGGCCTTGTACTCCTCGACCAGCTGTCGGGCTGCCTCCTGGTCGAACTCGGGGTAGCCGGTGTCCTCCAGCTCGCCCAGCTGGCCGGGCCCGAACGGGCCGTTGGCCGGTTCTCCGACGCCGCCGCCGCGGCGCTCGATGAGCACCTCGAGGTCGAGGGCGTGCGCCATGGCCCGCCGGATGCGGATGTCCTGGATGGCGGAGTCCGGGTTGGCGTTGTTCAGCAGGATGTAGCTGGCCTCTCCGTACTCGGTGCTCTCCGTCAGCTCGATGTCGTCGTTGCGCAGCTGGGCGATCGTGTCGCCGCTGCTGGTGTGTGTCATGTCGAGCTCACCGTTGAGCAGGGCGGTGCGGCGGGCCTGGGTGTCGGCGACCACGCGCATCTCGACCTCGTCGAGGTAGGGGAGACCTTCGCTGGCTCGCCAGTAGTCGGGGTTCTTCGTGGCGACGAAGCTGCCGCCCGGCTGGTAGCTCTGGAAGACGAACGGTCCGGTGCCGACCGGCTGGTCCGGCTGGGCGGATCCGTCGGCCACGGCGGCGAGCCACGTGGGGCTGGCCATGTAGCCGACCTGGCCCGTGAGGTACCCGGGGAAGTGGGCCCACGGGCGCCTCATCTTGACCACCGCGTCAGCACCGACGACCTCGATGGACTCGACGTCGGCGAGCGCCTTGCCGGTCAGGAAGCTGGTCGTGTGCGCGTCGAGGTTGGCCTTGATGGCGGCGGCGTCGAAGGGCGTGCCGTCGTGGAAGGTGATGCCCTGCCGGGGTGTGAGCGTCCACTCCGTGAAGTCAGCGTTCGGCTCGAACGACTCGAGCAGGTGCGGTTCGACGACCGGGGTGCCTTCGGGGCCCTCGACGTACAGGGCGAGGGTGTCGAACACCGTCCGCATGATCATGTGGCAGGAGATGTCGCACACCACGTTCTGCGGGGTCCAGGGGGAGGCGACGTCGGCCTCCACCGCGTACACCAACCGCCCGCCCGGGACGGGCTCACCTTCGTCGGGGGCCTCGGTGGTGGAGGTCGACTCGTCCTGCTCCTCCTCGCCTGCGGCGCCGTCCGGTCCGGCTGCGCCGTCGTCGTCGTCGCCGCACGCGGCGGCGAACATCGAAAGGCCCAGTAGCAGTGCGAGCAGCCGGAACCACCGGCTGGACGTGGATCTGCTCGTCAAGATTCCCCCTTGGTCTCGGCGTCGGGAGGGTCCCGCACGCCCTTTCGTGTGCACCGTGCTCGGGTGGCGACGGTCACGTCTGCGGGACGCTAAGTCGCTTGTTGGCACAGTGTCAATAGCGCTCGGGAAAGTTCTTGACCGACGGGTCAGGGTTCCCAGCCCCGGTGACACTAGGCACACGGGCGCTTGCCCGCCGCACACCCCCGTCGGGCGTCATGGCGTCGTCACATGACCCGCCTCCGACCGAACCGGGCCAGAGGTGCGAAGCGGACATCCGACCGGTCAGACCGTGGGCGCCCCCACACGCTGCGTGCCGCGGGCGCCCTCGATCGGCGTCGGCGCAGGTGCGCCCACCGCCGGCACGGGCCAGGCTGGGGCCATGAGCGACCCCATGAGCGACGCAGTGGACGTGGTGGTGATCGGCGCCGGCCCCAACGGGTTGGCCGCCGCGATCGAGGTCGCCCGGGCCGGTTGCTCGGTGACCGTGCTCGAGGGCCACGACACGCCCGGGGGTGGTGCCCGCACCGCAGAGCTGACCGGCCCCGGCTTCCACCACGACGTGTGCTCCGCCATCCACCCCCTCGCCGCCGGGTCGCCGTTCTTCCGCAGCGTGCCCCTCGCGGAGCACGGCTGCGAGCTGGTCCACCCCGACATCCCCGTCGTGCACCCGCTCGACGGCGGTCGGGCCGGGGTGTTCCACCGGTCGATCGCCGAGACGGTCGCGGCCGCCGGGGTCGACGGTGCCGCGTGGGAGGCCCTGTTCGGGCCGCTGGTCGAGCACTGGGACGACGTCGAGGCGCACCTGCTCGGCCCGGTCGTGCGCCCGCCCCGCCACCCCATCTCGATGGCTCGCTTCGGCCTGCAGGCGATCCGGCGGGCCGAGTCGGTCTCGGCCGGCTTCCGCACCGACGAGACCCGGGCGCTGTTCGCCGGCGTGGCCGCGCACGCGTTCCTCCCCCTGGACCGGGTGCTCACCGCGTCGTTCGGCCTCATGCTCGGCGGCCTCGCCCACGCCCGCGGGTGGCCGATGGTGCGGGGCGGCAGCCAGAAGCTCACCGATGCGCTGGTCTCCTACCTCGACGACCTCGGGGGCACCGTCGTCACCGGCCGCCGCGTGTCCTCGCTCGACGAGCTGCCACCGCACCGCGCCGTGATCGCCGACATCAGCCCCCGCCAGCTGGTGCCGATGGCCGGCGACCGGCTGGACGCGCGCGGCCGGCGC
>DMTU01000194.1:8227-9021 GCA_003476595.1 Acidimicrobiaceae bacterium
CTGGACGCGCGCGGCCGGCGCCGGCTGGAGCGGTTCCGCCACGGCCCGGGCGCGTGCAAGGTCGACTTCGCGCTGTCCGGCCCCGTCCCGTGGGCGAACGAGGACGCCCGCCGCGCCGGCACCGTCCACCTCGCCGGCACCTACGAGGAGCTGGCGCTGTCGGAGAAGATCACCGCCGCCGGCGGCCACCCCGACCGGCCCTTCGTGCTCGCCGCCCAGCAGAGCCTGTTCGACGACTCCCGGGCCCCCGAGGGCCGGCACACGCTCTGGACCTACGCCCACGTGCCGAACGGCTCGACCCTGGACGTGTCGGAGCGCATGACCGATCAGATCGAGCGCTTCGCTCCGGGCTTCCGCGACCTGATCATCGACAAGCACGTGATCACCGCGGCCGAGTACGCCCGCTACAACCCGACGTTCGTCGGTGGGGACATCTCCGGCGGCTCCCACGGCGGCCTCCAGCTGGTGCTGCGCCCGTGGCCGGCGCTGGACCCCTACGCCACCCCGGTCGAGGGCGTGTTCCTCTGCTCGGCCTCCACCCCGCCCGGCGGTGGCGTGCACGGCATGTGCGGCTCCCACGCCGCCCGCTCGACCCTGCGCTGGCTCGGTGCCGACGCGGCGTGAGCCAGACTGGCAACGCTCGGGACCAGAACCCGCCCCACCGACAGGAGTGCAGACATGAGCGACCGCGTCCAGATCGACGTCGCCGACGGCCTGGCCCACGTCCGGCTGAACCGCCCGGACAAGATGAACGCGCTGGACGGCGCGATGTTCGCCGCCATCGCCGAGGCCGG
>DMTU01000069.1:0-4556 GCA_003476595.1 Acidimicrobiaceae bacterium
ATCAACCCGTACCGCTCCCTGCAGGTGGCGCCGCACGTGCCGGCTCCCCTCGTCATCGGCACCTCACCGGTGACGATCGCCCGCCAGGCCTTCGTCGAGGCGCTGTCGCAGGACTTCCTCGGGCGCGGGGCCACGGACGTCGAGCTGGCGACCATGGTCGCCGACCTCGCCGCCGGCACCGGCCCGGCCACCATCGTGCGCCGCTTCGCCGGCTCCGAGGAGTGGGTGCGCACCCTGGTCGAGGGCTACTACCGCTCGACCCTGGGACGGGCCGGCGACGCGGACGGCACCGCCCACTGGATCTCGGTCATCCGGGCCGGACGGACGCCGGCGAGCGTCGCCGCCGACTTCTACGGCAGCGCCGAGTACCACCGCCTCGCCGGCGGGACCGACGCGGCATGGATCACCGACCTGTACGACGAGCTGCTCCTGCGCGCCCCGGAGCCCGGTGGCGTGCAGTACTGGGTGGACCAGCTGGCCGCCGGGAAGTCCCGCCACGACGTGTCGCTGGCCTTCTACCAGTCGCTCGAATCCCGCCTGACCCGGGTCGACGGGCTCTACGACGCCCTCCTCGGACGGACGCCCGACGCCCGGGGCCGGGTCCACTGGGCCGAGGTGCTGCTCGACGGCCAGGACCTGCGCCTGGCGGAGTTCCTGGCCAGCAGCGGCGAGTACTTCGGCCGGGCCGGCACCCGCTTCGGCTGACCGCGAGCGGCTTCGCGTTCGCCGACGGATGCTCCGCATCCATCGGCGCGGTGACCGGCCGATGGCGGTGCGGCGCGGCCAAGATGGCCGGATGGGTCGCCGCCTCGCCATCACCGTCGTCTTCGCCACGTCGGCCGCGATCCTCATCGTGGAGATCACCGCCGGGCGGCTGCTGGCGCCCTACGTCGGCGTGTCGCTCGAGACGTTCACCGCCATCATCGGCGTGATCCTCGCCGGCATCGCCACCGGGGCCGCCGTCGGCGGCTGGCTCGCGGACCGCCACGATCCCCGCCGGCTCCTCGGACCGTCCCTGTTCGTGGGCGGTGCGCTGGTCTGGGTCGCGGTGCCGATCGTGCGGGCGATCGGCCCCGAGGTCGACGGGAACCCCCTGGACATCGTCGTACTCGCCACGATGTCGTTCTTCCTCCCGGCCGCCGTGCTCAGCGCGAGCACGCCGATCGTGGCCAAGCTCCGCCTGTCGACCCTGGAGGAGACCGGCTCGGTGTTCGGCGGGCTCTCGGCGGCGGGCACCTTCGGCGGCCTCGCCGGCACGTTCCTGACCGGGTTCGTGCTGGTCGCCCTGCTCGGCACCCGGACGATCATGTTCGTCGTCGGCCTGCTGCTGGTGGTCGGCGGCCTGCTGCTCGAGTGGGCGTTGCGACGGGGCCTGCCGGCCGCGTCCACCGCGGTGGTGTTCGTCACCAGCGGGCTCGCCGTCTACGGGTTCCCGCCCGAGTGCGACGTCGAGACCCGCTACGCGTGCGCCTCCGTGGTCGTCGACGAGGACGACCCGTCCCTCCGCAGCCTGTACCTCGACACGCTCCACCACGCCCGGGTCGACCTCGACGACCCCACCAACCTCGAGCTGCGCTACATCCGCCTCTTCGCCGACGTCGCGGCCGTCCTCCCGCCCGGCCCGGTCGACGCCCTCCACATCGGTGGCGGCGGCTTCACCATCCCGACCCACCTCGCCGCGGTGCGGCCCGGGACGAGCTCCCACGTCATCGAGATCGACCCCGGCGTCGTGGACATCGCCGAGGAGCACCTCGGCCTCCAGAGGGGGCCTGACCTCACCGTCGAGGTGCGCGATGCGCGCATGGCCGTCCCCGAGCTCGGTGACGACGCCTACGACCTCGTCGTCGGGGACGCGTTCAGCGGCCTGTCCGTGCCTTGGCACCTGACGACCGTGGAGCTCGCCGAGGAGGTCGACCGGGTCCTGCGGGACGGGGGCATCTACGTGCTCAACGTCATCGACGGCGGCGACAGCGCGTTCGCCCGGGCCGAGCTGGCGACGCTGCGCCAGGCGTTCGACCACGTGCAGGTGATCCTCCCCGGCGGCGAGCCGCCGGAGGCTTCCCGCAACCAGGTCATCGTCGCATCCGATCGGCCGATCCCCGAGCTCGAGATCGACCCCGACGACGGCGTGCTGCGCGACGAGGCGTTCGTGGCCGACTACGTCGACGGTGCCGAGGTCCTCACCGACGACCACGCCCCCGTCGACCAGCTGCTGGCCGGCTGACAGGATCGGGCGATGCCGTCGCGAACGGAGCACCCCCCGACGTGAAGTCCCTCGGCTTCATCCTCAGCTACCTGGCCACGTCCCAGGCCCGGCGCAGCGCCCGGATCCTCGGGTGGATGCTGGCGCTGCTCACCGTGATCGTCGCGGTGTACAGCGCGCTGTTCCACGAGATCATGGAGCACGAGGGCCAGCGCTACAGCTGGATCACCGCCATCTACTGGACCCTGGTCACGATGTCGACCCTCGGCTTCGGCGACATCACCTTCGAGTCCGACCTGGGCCGCACGTTCTCGGTCGTGGTCCTGCTGTCCGGGTCGGTGTTCATCCTGGTGCTGCTGCCGTTCACCTTCATCCAGTTCGTGTTCCTGCCGTGGATGGAGTCGACCCAGCGGGCCCGCGCGCCGCGACGGGTGGACGACGACGTGCGCGACCACGTCATCCTCACCAGCACCGGGCCGATCGAGGCCGCGCTGCGGACCCGCCTCGATCGAGCCGGGATCGCGCACGTCACCCTCGTCGCCGACCTGGACGAGGCGCTGAAGCACCACGACGAGGGGCTGACCGTCATGGTCGGCGAGCTGGACGACCCCGCGACCTACGACGCAGCGGGCGTCGATCGCGCCTCGCTGGTGGCGACCACCCAAGCCGACACGACGAACACCAACGTGGCCTTCACCGTGCGGGAGCGGTCCGAGTCGATCCGGATCGTGGCGACGGCCAACGCCGAGGCGTCGATCGACATCCTGGAGCTGGCCGGCTGCGACGAGGTCCTGCGCCTCGGCGAGATGCTCGGCACCGCGCTCGCCCGGCGGGTGCTGGCCCCCGACGGTCGCACCCAGGTGGTCGGGCGCTTCGACGAGCTGCTGATCGCGGAGGCGGCCGCGCCGGACGCGCTCGTCGGCAAGCCGCTGCTCGGCTCGGGCATCCGGGACCACACGGGGATCACGGTGGGCGGCGTGTGGGACCGGGGCGAGCTCCTGATCGCCCGACCCTCGACCGTGCTCACCGAGACGAGCATCCTCGTGCTGGCCGGGTCCGCCGAGCAGCTGGCGCGCTACGACGCCCGCTTCGCCAGCGACGACCAGGCCGACCGGTCCCAGGACCCGCCGGTCGTCATCATCGGTGGCGGCCGGGTCGGCCGAGCCGTCGCTCGCCACCTCCGGAACCTGGGCATCCCGAACCGGATCGTGGAGAAGCAGACCGAGCGGATCCGCGACGGCGGCGACTACGTGGAGGGCGACGCCGCCGACATCGCCGTGCTCAAGCGGGCCGGCATCGACGACGCCCCCTCCGTCGTCATCACCACCCACGACGACGATGTGAACGTGTACCTCACCAACTACTGCCGACGGCTCCGCGCCGACGCGCAGATCATCGCCCGGTCCCGGCTCGACCGCAACGTCTCCACGCTGCACCGCGCCGGCGCCGACTTCGTGCTCTCCTACGCCTCCACCGGCGCCAACGCCATCTGGAACATGCTGAGCGCCGACAACACCCTCCAGCTCGCCGAGGGCCTCGACGTGTTCCGGGTCCCCGTCCCGCGGAAGCTGGCCGGCAAGCCGCTGACCCAGGCCCGCATCCGCGAGGAGACGGGCTGCACCGTCGTCGCGAGCGTCTCCGACGGCACCTTCGAGCCCAACCCCGACCCCTCGGTGGCCCTGCCCGACGGCGGGGAGCTGGTGCTCGTCGGCGACAGCGAGTCCGAGCACCGCTTCCTGAGCCGGTACCGCACCTCCCCGCGCTGAGTGTCAGCCGGCGCGGGGCAAGACGTACGTCCCCTGCGCCACGGCGCTCGGCTTGTCCTCCCGGTCGTCGCACCAGACCTTCACGCTGCCCACGATGCTCCGGCTGCCGGCGGACTCGAGGGTGGCACGGGCCCACAGCATCGAGCCCTGGGCCGGGCGCAGGAACCGGATCGACAGCTCGGAGGTGAGGGCCATGGGCTCGATGCGCCCGATCGCGCCGAAGGCCAGGTACCAGAGGGCGGCGTCGGCGAGGCCGAACTGCGTGGGCCCGGACACGAAGCCGCCCGGGCGGATCGCGCCGGCATCCACCGGCCGGCGGGCCACGGCGTGGGTGGGACCGAGCTCGGTGCAGGAGTTGCCGGTGCCGGGGAACTCGGCCTCGAGCATCGCGTCGACGCCGGCAAGGCTCAGCTCGTAGCGGGGTGGTTCTTCGCCCATCCGGCGAACCTACGCGTCAGGCTGAGACGGGTCGACGATCCCGCAGCGCGGCGCGAAGGGCGGCGGCAGCGCTGAGGCCGGGGTCCACACCTGCATCGCGGACGAGGTCCTTCTCGAGGATGGCGGCGGTCGGGCGCTTCAGGTCCCGG
>DMTU01000069.1:4629-5872 GCA_003476595.1 Acidimicrobiaceae bacterium
GGGCGCTTCAGGTCCCGGACGATGCCCACCCGCTCGAGCAGCCACAGCGCGTAGAAGCTCGGATCCCACTCCCACCAGCGGAAGCCCTGGCGAGCGCTCGCCTGGTAGTGGTGGTGGTTGTTGTGCCACCCCTCGCCGAGGGTCAGCACGGCGATGATGGCGGAGTTCCGGCTCGTGTCCGAGGTGACGTAGCGACGCCGCCCGACGACGTGGGCCATGGAGTTCACGAGGAAGGTGCCGTGCCAGACGGCGATCGTGGAGGCACCGAAGCCGATCACGAGCCCGGCCCAGCCGGCGAGCAGGAAGCTGGCGACGGCGAGGGAGACCGGCCCGACCCAGTCGTTGCGGTTCAGCCACCGCAGCTCGGGGTACTTGGCGAAGTCGCGGATGCGGGACTCGTCGGTGGCGGAGTACTTGTCGCACAGGATCCAGCCGACGTGGCTCCACCAGAAGCCCCGGGTCGGCGAGTGCACGTCCCGCTCGGTGTCGGACCACCGGTGGTGGTCCCGATGGTGCGCGGCCCACCACAGCGGACCCTTCTGCAGGGCGGTCGTGCCACCGAAGGCCATGACCGCCTGGGCCCAGCGGGGAAGGCGGTAGGAGCGGTGGGCGAAGTAGCGGTGGTAGCCGGCGGTGATGAAGAACATCCGCACGACGTAGGAGACGACCGCGAGGGCGACCGCACCGGCCGGCACGCCGGTCCAGATCGCGGCGAGCGGGATGAGGTGGAAGGCGAGGAATGGCAGCGACGTGCGCACGTTCAACCGCTCGTCCGGGGGGAGGGCTCGGTTCACCCGCCGGAGCCTACCGACCGGTCGGTAGGCGACCCACCTCGCGTCAGCCCCGCACGGTCACCCGGATGGTGTGGAGCCCGGTCGCGCCGTCCGGCGCGGGGTCGCTGGGCTCGGCGGTCTGGGTGCTGCCGGTGGCGTCCGTCGCCCGGCAGCGGATGGTGTGCGCACCCGGGGTCGCGTCCCACTGGTGGACCCACTGGGCCCAGGTGCTGTCGTTGTCGGTGCCGTGCAGCTCCGCCGGCTGCCACGGGCCGTCGTCGACGCTGACCTCGACGGCGGTGATCCCCACGTGCGGGGCCCACGCCACCCCGGCGATCGGCACCGGTCCGGCGTCGACGGCGTTGCGGGGCACGTCGATGCGGGACTGGGTCTTGACCGGCCCGAGCTTCGACCACCCCCGAGGGATCCAGTACGCGTCGAAGTCCTCGAACCGGGTGAGCTCGATCTCG
>DMTU01000069.1:6094-6316 GCA_003476595.1 Acidimicrobiaceae bacterium
CAGCGGCTCGCCGTTCATGCCGACGGCGACCAGGGCGACCCGCCCGTCCGTCGCCACGTCGGTCGGGAACCCGACCGTGAAGCCGTCGATCGAGCGCCCGACCACCTGCGTGCCCTCGGGGCGGACGCCGGCGCGATCCAGCAGGTCGACGAGCGGCACGCCGAGCCAGACGGCGTTGCCGACCAGATCACCGCCCACCTCGTTGGAGACGCAGGCGATGGT
>DMTU01000337.1:0-246 GCA_003476595.1 Acidimicrobiaceae bacterium
CGCCGGTGGCCGGTGCGGTGCGGTCGCTGCTCGGCGCCGACCCGGTGTTCGACCACGACTTCGTGCACCACAAGCCCGCCGGCGACCCCTTCGGCCAGCCGCTGCACCAGGACGCCATGGTCGACCCCACCGTGGCCTTCGATGTGCAGCTCTTCTACTTCCCCAACGAGGTGGCGCCCGGTGGCGGCGGCACCGGGTTCGTGCCCGGCACCCACCTGCGCCGGGTCCACGAGACCGACGTCGGTC
>DMTU01000337.1:485-1068 GCA_003476595.1 Acidimicrobiaceae bacterium
CTCATGTACAAGATCCGCCTCAACCCGACCGAGCCCCAGGTGCGCCACTGGGACACCGGCGACCTCGACGAGCTCCACAACGGCCCCGACGACCACCTCTTCGCCCGCTTCCGCACCGACTCGGTCGCCGGCGTCCTGCGCCACCGCGAGCCGTGGCAGGGCGAGGCCGACCACCGCCTCGAGCTGGCCGCCCGGGCCACCCTGTGGCGCTACCTCACCGGCGACGACCGCTTCGACGTGGACTGGTACCTCACCCGCACCGAGACCCGGTCGGGGCTGGCATGACGATGGACCCGACCACGCAGCGCCAGCAGGTGCTGTTCCTCTACCTCGAGCACAGCGGCCTCGACGGGCGCGTCGTGGCGTGGTCGTTCCACGACGGCAGCGGCCGCGCCACCGACCTCGACGGCTCGCCGCCCTACGCCACCGGCACCGCAGCGCTGCGCGACGGCTGGCGGCTGCTCCAGGTGTCACCCGTGCCCCAGCGCATCCCCGGCGCCGAGCGCGTGGCCGGTCGCCTCGAGCACGAGCTCGTCCTCGAGCGCATCGTGGAGGCCTGAGCGCGTTCCGCAGCCGCTGCCAG
>DMTU01000337.1:1173-1766 GCA_003476595.1 Acidimicrobiaceae bacterium
GTTCCGCAGCCGCTGCCAGAAGCTCCGGATGGAACGTCCGGAAGTACGGGTCAGTCCCGGGCCGCGGCCCAGCGGTGCTCGCGCTCGCCCATCGGCGTGGCGGGCGGACCGTCGACGAAGGGCCACAGCTCCTCGGCGATCTTGCGCCAGTTGTTCGTCGCCCCCAGCTCGCCCATGAGCGCAGCCAGGCCGAGGTTGATGCGCTGGATGATGACGAACGACGGCGGCACGTTGGCGGCCTTCATGATGTCGCCGTAGGGGCCGCTGGCGTCGAAGATCCGCCGGATCGACTCCGATGCGTACTCCGGGGTCATGGTCGCTTCGCCGTCCTCGAGCACCCACTCGTAGAAGTGGCTGAAGTACTCCTCGACCAGCTCGTCGGAGAACGGCTCGCCCGGCTTGAGGAGGCCGATCTCCTCGATGGTGCGCCGGAAGGACTCGACGTCGCGGTGCAGCACCATCGAGCGCACGAGCGAGGAGAACGTGTCGACCTCCGCGGGCGTGAAGCGCTTCACCAGGCCGAAGTCGAGGAAGACCACCTGCCCGCCGGGACGGAACAGGTAGTTGCCGGGGTGGGGGTCGCCGTTGAAGGC
>DMTU01000337.1:1933-2061 GCA_003476595.1 Acidimicrobiaceae bacterium
GGGTGGGGGTCGCCGTTGAAGGCCCGGAACCGGTAGAGGCTGCGGAACACGAAGCGGAAGATCGTCTCCGCCGCCAGGTCCTTCTCCTCCTGGGACCAGGTGAGGACCTCGTCGAAGCGGGCGCCCTG
>DMTU01000337.1:2229-4105 GCA_003476595.1 Acidimicrobiaceae bacterium
TCGCCCTCGGCCAGCTCGGTGGTGAGCACCCGGCGGCTGCTGAGCTCGTGCACGACGGCGGGCACGTGGATGAAGGGGTGGTCGGCGTAGTGGTCCACGAACAGCTGCTGGTTGGCCGCCTCCAGCTCGTAGTCGAGCTCCTCGAGGATGCGCTCGCGCAGCTCCTCCACGATCGGCCCCGACTCCAGGCCGGGGAACATCACGCCGAGGCCGCCGAAGATCAGGTTGGCGCTGCCCAGGTCGGACTCGATGGCCTCGTCGATGCCGGGGTACTGCACCTTCACCGCGACCGCCCGCCCGTCGGAAGTGATCGCCCGGTGCACCTGGCCGATGGACGCCGAGGCGATCGGCACGGGGTCCCACTGGAGGAACAGCTCGTCGGGGTGGGCGCCGAGCTCGGACTCGACGACCCCCGCGGCCAGCTCGCCGCTCATGGGGGGTGCGTCGGCCTGCAGCTGGGCCAGGGCCTCGCGCACGTGGGGCGGCATGCCGGAGTCGAGGTAGCTGGCCATCTGGCCGAGCTTCATCATGGCGCCCTTCATGTGCCCCAGGGTCTCGGTGATCTGGGCGGCGGTGCGCATCTCGAACCGGGTGTCGAGGGCCTGGCGGCGCTCGGCGCCGGCGAAGGTGCGGCGGGCGCGGTGCAGCGCGAACGCGCCGCCCGCCCGGCCGCCCATGGTCGCCAGCTGGCGCCGGCGCGCCGCGCCCTGCCGGACCGAGAAGCTCCCGGCGGGCATCCCCCGCCCGATCAGGCGGCGCCCGACGACCCAGCCGGCCGCGGCCAGGCCGATGGCGAGGGCCGCGCCCTTCTTGGTCAGATCCGGGGTGCTGGGCACCCCGCGGATCGTACGGACGCGGCCGTGCCGGTGGAAAAGGCGCGACAGGGAGCTGCCAGCTCCTCAGGCGCGGCTCAGGGCAGCGGGGCCGGACGGCGGTCGGCCCAGGGGAGCAGCTGCTCGACCTGCGCGGCCACGCGCAGCAGCACGGCCTCCTGCCACGGTCCGGCGACGACCTGGGCGCCGACGGGCAGGCCGGTGTCGCTGGCCTGGTGCACCGGGAGGGAGATGGCGGGCAGGCCGCTCATGTTGAACATCGAGGTGTAGCTCACCGTGGCCAGCACCGTCATCGACGTGTCGGCAGGCGCCTCGGTGATCTCCCGCAGGATCTGGCCGGCGGGCGGGGGCTGGATCGGCATCGTGGGGGTGACGAGGACGTCGAACTCCTGGCCCCACTGGGCGTTGACCTTGCGGGTCCAGCGCTGGAGGGCCGCGACCGCGCTCACGTAGCTGAGGCTGTCGACCTTCTCGGCGTAGCCCCGGTTGGCCCGGTTGTTCGCCTGGACGCGGTCCCAGTCGACGTCGAAGTCGGAGAGCCCGGCGTTGACGACGTGCACGAACCCGGCGATGAAGTCCTCGGCGAAGGGCTGGAACTCGTGCTCGACGATCTCGTGGCCGGCGTCGGCCAGCGCGGCGACGGTGCGCTCCACGGCGGCGACGCACTCCGGGTCGACGTCGAGCCCGAGGGTCGAGGTGGTCATGGACGCGATGCGCAGCCGGCCGGGATCGGCGCCGACCTCGTCGAGGAAGGGGCGCTCCGGTGCCGGTGCGTTCCACCAGGCGAGGGGATCGAACACGGCGATGGCGTCGAGGGCCGCCGCGGTGTCGGCCACCGTGCGCGACACCACGCCCTGGGTGGAGGCACCCTCCCAGGCCACGGTCTGGTCGACGACGCGGCCCCGGGCCGGCTTCAGGCCGACGAGGCCGGTGCAGGTGGCCGGGATGCGGATGGAGCCGCCACCGTCGCTGGCGTGGGCGATGGTGAACATCCCGCCGGCCACCGCCGCGGAGGCGCCGCCGGACGAGCCGCCGGAGGTGCG
>DMTU01000119.1 GCA_003476595.1 Acidimicrobiaceae bacterium
CGGACCCCGAAGAACGTGACCTGCACGGTTCTGGCCCCCTGTCGTCCTGGAGGTGGCAGGGTACTCATCGCTCGCGACCCCGCCACAGCGGTGTTGCACCGGTCACACATCCCCACCCAGGAGCCTCCATGGAACCGAACCAGGGCAGCGTCCGCGCCAACGACCTCGACTTCGCCTTCCTCGAGCTCGGGTCCGGCCCCCTGGCCCTGTGCCTGCACGGGTTCCCCGACACCCCCCACGGCTGGCGCCACCAGCTCCCGGTGCTCGCCGAGGCCGGCTACCGGGCGGTCGCCCCGTGGATGCGCGGGTACGCACCGACCGGCATCCCGGCCGACGGCTGCTACCAGCAGGGGGCCCTCGCCGCCGACGCCAACGCCCTGCACGAGGCGCTCGGGGGCGACGGCGACGCCGTGCTCATCGGTCACGACTGGGGGGCCACGGCGGTGTACCCGGCGGTGAACCACGAGCCGGACCGCTGGATGGCGATGGTCGCGGCCGCCGTGCCCCACCCGGTGGCGATGGCCGGGATGATCTTCGACTACGACCAGCTGAAGCGGTCGTTCTACATGTTCGTGTTCCAGCACCCGCTCGCCGAGGCGATCGTGCAGCAGGACGACCTCGCCTTCATCGACCGGCTGTGGGCGGACTGGTCCCCCGGCCTCGACGAGGGGGTGGCGGCGACCGCCGTGCAGCACGTCAAGGACGCGCTGCGCGACCCCGACCACCTCACCGCCGCGCTCGGCTACTACCGGGCGACCCTCGGCGGCGTCGGGCTCGACCCCCGCTACGACGAGATCCAGGCGGCCGGCGCCGCCCCGGTCGAGATCCCTGCCCTGTACCTGCACGGCGCCGACGACGGCTGCATCGGCACCGACTTCGCCGAGGCCAGCGCCGGGTTCCTCACCGACGAGCGCAGTCGCACCACCGTCGTCGAGGGTGCCGGGCACTTCCTGCAGCTCGAGCGGCCCGAACGGGTGAACGCCGAGATCCTCGACTTCCTGGCGGCGGTGGCCCGATGACGGAGCGCCCACCGCTCCCGGACGGCTTCGTCGCCGTCGTCAAGCAGGACTGCCCCACCTGCCAGCTCGTCGAGCCGGTGCTGGTCCAGCTGGTCGACGCCGCCGAGCTGGTGGCCGTCGTGACCCAGGACGACCCGTCGTTCCCCGACCTGACCACGGCGAGCTCGACCCCCGAGCGGACCTTCGACGACGACCTGGCCATCTCGTACCTGTGGGACATCGAGACCGTGCCCACCCTGCTGCGCATCGAGGACGGCGAGGAGGTCGAGCGCATCGTCGGCTGGGACCGCCAGCAGTGGCAGGACCTCACCGGCCTCCCCGACCTCGGACCGGACCTGCCCGACTGGCGGCCCGGGTGCGGCTCGCTCTCGGTGGACCCCATGCGGGCGGACGAGCTGGCCGGTCGGTTCTCGGCCAGCGGCCTCCGCAGCCGGCGGGTCGAGTTCGCCGAGCTCGAGGACGACTTCGAGGCGATGTGGGACCGGGGCTGGAGCGACGGCCTGCCGCTCGTGCCGCCGACCGAGGCCCGGGTCGCCCGGATGCTCGCCGGCACCACGCGGGCCCCCGACGAGGTGGTCGCCGTCGTCCCGCCCGACCTCGTCGAGTGCACGGTCGAGAAGGTGGCCGTGAACGCCGTCATGGCCGGGTGCCTGCCCGAGCACCTGCCCGTGGTGCTCTCGGCGCTGGAGGCCGCCTGCACGCGCGAGTTCAACATGCACGGCCTGCTGGCCACCACGTTCTTCTCCGGCCCGATCCTGATCGTGAACGGGCCCATCCGCCAGCGCATCGGGATGAACTCGGGCGTCAACGCACTCGGTCAGGGCAACCGGGCCAACTCGACCATCGGGCGGGCGCTGCAGCTGGTCGTGCGCAACGTCGGCGGCGGCCTGCCCGGCGGCGTCGACCGGGCCACGCTCGGCTCCCCCGGCAAGCTCGGCTTCTGCTTCGCCGAGGACGAGGAGGGGTCGCCCTTCACGCCGCTGTCCGTGGACCGGGGCCTGGAGCCCGGCGTCGACGCCGTCACCCTCTTCGCCGGCCACGGGCCGACCTCGATCATCGACCAGAAGTCGCGCGAGCCCGAGTCCCTCGTCCGCTCGTTCGCCGCGGTGCTCCGCGCCAACGCCCACCCGAAGCTGCCGCTGAAGATCGATGCGGTGCTCGTGATCAGCCCCGAGCACGGTCGGATCTTCCGCGAGGCCGGCTGGGGCCGGGTGCAGCTGATGGCGCGGCTCGGCGAGCTGCTGCTGCTGGACTCCGACGAGCTGGTGCAGGGCGCCGGCGGCATCGCCGAGGGCATCCCCGAGGCCTTCGCCGGCATGCAGCTGCCCAAGTTCCGCGAGGGCGGCCTGCTCGTCTGCCACGCCGGTGGCGGCGCCGGGCTGTTCTCCGCCGTGCTCGGTGGATGGGTGAACGGCGAGGAGGGATCGGACCCGGTGACGGTGCCGATCGGCACGTGAGAGGATGCGGCCATGACCACGGTCCTCGACCCCACCGGTGAACGGCAGGTCGCCGAGCGCGCCCTGCTCGACCGCCCCTCCTCCATCGAGGGCAAGGTCGTCGGCCTGCTCGACATCACCAAGCCGCGCGGCGACGTGTTCCTCGACCACCTCGAGCAGGGCCTGCGCCGTCGGGGCGTCGCCGACGTGGTGCGGTTCGCCAAGCCGACCTACACCAAGCCCGCCCCGGTGGACCTGCGCCACGAGATCTCCACCAAGTGCGACCTGGTGATCGAGGCCCTCGCCGACTGAGGGTCCTGCACGTCGTGCAGTGTGCACGACGTCGCTGATCTGGAGCGCCGGGGCGTGCCCGGCGTGTTCATCGCGTCGAGCGAGTTCGTCGACGCCGCCGCGGCCCAGGCGAAGGCCCTCGGGTTCGACGCTGCCCGCGTCTTCGTCGCCCACCCGATCCAGGACCGCACCGACGACGAGATGCGAGCCCTCGCCGACGCCGCCCTCGACGAGATCGTGGCGGCCCTCACGGAAGGCTGAAGCACCATCACGAACACCGCACTCCCCGAGACCATGCACGCCGTCGTGCTCACCGGCCACGGAGGGCTCGACAAGCTCGAGTACCGCGACGACGTCCCCGTGCCCCGCCCCGGGCCGGGCGAGGTGCTGCTCGAGATCAGCGCGTGCGGGATGAACAACACCGACGTGTGGGTCCGGGAGGGCGCCTACGGCCTCGAGGAGGATCCGGGCGCCGTCTCCACCTGGCGCCGGGGCCGGTCCACGCTCGAGTTCCCCCGCATCCAGGGCACCGACAGCGTGGGCCGCATCGTCGAGGTCGGCGACGGCGTCGACGCCGGCCGCATCGGGGAGCGGGTGATGGTCGACTTCTCGATCTACAACCGCGACGACGACAGCCTCGCCGACATCGACTACATGGGCCACGGCCGCGACGGCGGGTACGCCGAGTACCAGGTGGTCCCGGCCGACCACGCCCACGTCGTGGCCAGCGACATCACCGACGCGGAGCTGGCCACGTTCTGCTGCGCCTACCTCACCGGCGAGCACATGCTCGACCGGGTGCGGCTCGGCTCCGGCGAGCGGGTGCTGATCACGGGTGCATCCGGCGGCGTCGGCTCGGGCCTCATCCAGCTGTGCCGGGCCCGGGGTGCCATCCCCTACGCGGTCACCAGCGCCGGCAAGGCCGACCAGGTCAAGGCGATCGGCGCCGAGGGGGTCGTGCTGCGGGACGAGGGCGACCTGGTCGAGGCGGTCGCCGAGGTCACCGGCGGGCACGACATCGACGTCGTGGCCGACCTCGTCGCCGGCGACATGTTCAACGACCTGCTGCGGATCCTGCGTCCCGAGGGCCGCTACACGACGTCGGGAGCCATCGGCGGTCCGGTGGTGCAGCTCGACCTGCGGACCATGTACCTCAAGCACCTCGAGCTGCACGGCTCCTCCCAGGGCACGCGGGCCGCGTTCGCCCGCCTGGTCGGCTACATCGAGTCCGGCACCATCCGGCCGCTGCTGGCCAGCACGCACCGGATGAGCGAGTTCCACGACGCCCAGCGGGCGTTCATGGCCAAGGGCTTCATCGGGAACCTGGTCGTGGTCCCCGACGCCAAGTGGGACGCGGTCGGGGCACCCCATGCCCCCTGAGCACCGCCGGGGCCTCCGCCTGATCGACACCCACTACGGCGGCGACGTCAGCCGCATCGTCGTCGGTGGCGTGACGCACGTGCCCGGCGACACCGTGCTCGCGAAGCGGGAGTGGCTCCAGCGCGACGGCGACGCCCTGCGCCGGCTGCTGCTCGGCTCGCCCTACGGCGAGCCGTCCATGTGCGCCAACGTCATCGTCGACACCACCCTCGAGCACGCCGAAGCGGGATACGTGATCATGGAGGCGATGGGGTACCCGCACTTCTCGGGCTCCAACTCCATCTGCGTGACCACTGCGCTGCTCGAGAGCGGTCACATCCCCTTCGGCCCGCCCGGGCACCAGACGGTCCACCTCGAGGCACCGGCCGGGCTCATCCGCGCCGAGGTCGAGCACGACGGCCGCCACGTGCACGCCGTGACCCTGGCCTGCGACCCGTCCTGGGTGGTCGAGCGGGGCCGCACGGCGGAGCTGCCCGAGTTCGGCACCGTCACCTACGACGTGGTCTGGTCGGGCTGCTTCTACGCGGTGGTCGACGCCGAGGCGCACGGCTTCGCGCTGACCGAGGCGGAGCGGCACGTCCTCCGGGACTTCGGCCTCGAGCTCTGCCTGGTCGCCGGACCGGAGCTCGATCTCGTGCACCCCGACTTCGGCGACACCGGCGACCTCTCGTTCGTGAACTTCTCCGGTCCCGTCCTCGACGGCGACGACGGTCCCGAGGCGCGCACGGCCACCTACGTCCACCCCGGTGTGGTGTGCCGCTGCCCGACCGGCACCGGCACCGCGGCCCGGCTGGCGCTGCTCGTCGAGGACGGCCAGATGGACGTCGGCGATCGCCTCACCACCGTCTCCCCCACGGGCAGCCGCATGGGCGGGCGGGTCGACGATCGGATCACGGTCAGCGGGCACCCGGCGACCGCGGCGAGCGTCACGGGCCAGGCGTTCACCCTCGGCATCACCGACCTGGTGATCAACCTCGACGACGACCTCTCCGAGGCCGAGGGCATCTGGGACCTGCTCGCCGTCCTGGACCCCGACCTGACCTGACCCATGCTCGTTCTGGCCCACATCCATGACCGTCAGGCGGCACGGAGGTAGGCCAGAACGGATCGATCAGGGGAGGCGGTAGCCGGCGTCGTCGGCGATCGCGAGGCCGTCCCGTTCCAGGGTTGCCGCCACCCGGGCGGCGCGGGCCGGGTCGTGGGGCCAGCCCATCACCGCGGCGAGGGCCTCGTGGCCGACCGGTCCGGCCCGCATGGCGTCGACCAGTCGGCCTCGACCCTGGCGGTCCGAGCCGTCGAAGCGGGACTGGGGTGCGCTGATCCCGGCGGAGCCGTCGATGGGGTCGGGCGCCGGGAAGCCGGCGGTCGCCCAGGCGCAGTGGGGCCGGATCGGGCAGTCGTCGCACCGGGGCGAGCGCTTGCGACACACCGAGGCGCCGAGGTCGAAGACGGCCTGCCCCCACGTCCAACCCCACCCCTCGGGGACGGCAGCATCTGCGACGGCCTGCGCCTCCTTCGGCGAGAGCGGTCGGCCGGCCAGCGCTCGGGCCACGAACCGGCCGGCGTTGGTGTCGACGAGGCCGATGTCGCGCTCGTGGGCGAACACCAGCACGGCACGGGCCGTGTAGGGGCCGACGCCGGGGAGGTCCAGCAGCTCGGCCAACGTGTCGGGCAGCGCGCCGTCGTGGTGCTCCACGCAGCGGACGGCCGCCCGGTGGAGGTGGACGGCCCGGCGGTTGTAGCCGAGACCGGCCCACTCATCGATGACGTCGCCGACCGGGGCGGCCGCACAGTCCACGACCGTCGGGAACCGCTCCAGGAAGCGGACGTAGCGCTCGGTGACCCGGCTGACCTGGGTCTGCTGGAGCATGAGCTCCGACACCAGCACCGCCCACGGGTCGCGGCTCCGGCGCCACGGCAGGTCCCGGCCCTCGCGGGACCACCACTCGATCAGGTCCCGCCGCAGGGGTGTCACATCGGGCAGAGCACCCAGGTGTCGAGGTCGAGGAGCACGCCGTCGGCGTACTTGCCGTCGTCGCCCCGCAGGGTCATCGACTCGTCCCGGCCCTTCGTGGCCACGAGGCGGACCCGCAGCGCACCGACGCCGGGGGCGCTGGTCTCGGCCTTGTCGAGGACCTCGGACCAGGCGTAGACGGTGTCGCCGGCGAAGGCCGGAGCGGTGTGGGCGCCGGCGTTGATGGCGGCCACCATGGCCGCGTTGGCCAGGCCGTTGTACTGCAGGGCCCGGGCCAGGCTGATGATGTGGCCGCCGTAGATGAGCCGGCGGCCGTCGTCGCGGGCCTCGGTGTTGAAGTGGACCTTGGCGGTGTTCTGCCACAGCCGGGTCGCCAGCATGTGCTCGGCGTCGGTGAGCGTGACCCCGTCGACGTGGTCGATCTTCTCGCCCACCTCGTAGTCGCCGAAGCGGTGGGGTTCGCCGGCGGCGGCGAAGTCGTAGCCGGTGAAGTCCAGGCCGGCCGGCACGATGAGGTCCTCGGGGGCGACCGCGTCGGCGAGGTCCGGCACGACGGTCTCGGGCGCGGGGGCGTCGACGTCGGCCTTGCGGACCATGACCCAGCGGGCCCAGTCGATGGCGGTCTCGCCCCGCTGGTTCGTCGCGGTGGAGCGGACGTAGACGACGCCGGTCTTGCCGTTGGAGTTCTGCTT
>DMTU01000182.1:0-790 GCA_003476595.1 Acidimicrobiaceae bacterium
TACGTCTCCCCCGAGTCCGAGATCGAGCGGATGTGCCGACTCGGGGCCGACACGGGCGTGCCGGTCACCTACCTCCAGCTCCAGTACGACTGGGCACCCGACAGCTGGCGCAAGCAACTCGACCTGGTCGCCCGGGCCCGGGAGCAGGGGGTCGACATCACCGCCCAGGTCGCGGCCCGGCCCTTCGGCGTGCTGCTCGGGCTCGGCGCCCGCCACCGGTTCCTCACCGCGCCGAGCTTCGCCCCGCTGGTCGACCTGCCGCTGGCGGAGAAGGTCGAGCGCATGCGCGACCCGCAGCTCCGGGCCACGCTCATCGAGGAGAGCCGCCAGATGATGGCCGTCCTCCGCGACGCCATGCCGACGGCGGCCCAGCTGCTCGACACCTTCGCCCGCACCTACCCCCTCGGCGACCCCGTGGACTACGAGCAGCCCTACGAGCAGTCGTTCTCCGGCATCGCCGAGGCCGAGGGCCGGGACCCGATCGAGGTGTACTACGACGCCCTGCTGGAGCGCGACGGGCAGGCCATCTCGATGATGACGCTGTTCGGCAACAGCGAGGGCAACGGCGATGCCCTCTACGAGATGATCAGCGAGCCCGGCACGGTGATCGGCCTGGCCGACGGCGGCGCCCACTGCAACATGATCTGCGACGCCTCGACGCCGACGTGGACCCTCACCCACTGGGTCCGCGACCGCGCGGGGGCGCGCGTGCCGCTCGAGGCTGCGGTCAAGAAGATGACCGCCGACACGGCGGACCTGTTCCGCCTCGCCGACCGCGGCCGCATCGCCG
>DMTU01000182.1:943-5863 GCA_003476595.1 Acidimicrobiaceae bacterium
GCCGACCTGCCCGCCGGCGGCACCCGCTTCCTGCAGGAGGCCGAGGGCTACGAGCACACCATCGTGGGCGGCGTGGTCACCCGCACCGGGGACGAGTTCACCGGGGCCCGTCCCGGTCGCCTCCTGCGGAGCACCTGAAGCCGTTCTGGCAGCGGCCGCGGAACGGGGTGGGCGCTACGGAGCGAACGCCGACAGGTCGGGGCGGTCCGGGTGCGCCACCAGCAGCTCGGCCAGCCGCTGCTGGGCCGCGATCGTCTCGAGCTGGATGCGCTCGGGCTCGGGCACGTTGACGACCAGCGCGAACGTCACCTCGCCGCCCGCGTCGGTCGCGGCGACGCCGGCGAGGGCGGTGACCTGGTTGAGGGTGCCGGTCTTGGCCCGCACCCGGCCGGCGAGGGCGGTGTCCTGCCAGCGCTCGGCCAGCGTGCCGGACTCCCCCGCGACGGCCAGGCCCTCGCGGACGGCATCGGCCGTCGGCGGGTGCTCGAGCAGGGCCATGAGCAGCTCGCAGTCGAGCGCGTTCGCCGAGGCGAGCCCCGAGCCGTCGACCACGGCGGTGCCGGCCACGTCGAAGCCGGCCTCCGCGAGCACCCGAGTCACCGCCGCCGCGCCGGCGGCGAAGGTGCCGGCGCCGCCGACCTGCAGGCCCAGCTCCTTCACCAGCAGCTCGGCGGTGGCGTTGTCGGACTCGGACAGCATCTGGCCCACGACGTCGCGCAGCGGCGGCGAGCGGTGCTCGGCCACGACCGGGGCACCGGCCGGCGCCGGGCCCGAGCGGGAGCCGGCCCCGACGGTGACGCCCCGCTCCTCCAGCAGGAGACGGAACACCTCGGCGGCGTGGGCGGCGGGATCCGGCGCCGGCTCCACCGGCCCGGCGCCGGTGGCCGGCCACTCCGCGAAGCCGTCGTTCACGATGAGGGCCGAGAGCGGCCCGGTCTGGTCCTGGGTGATGAAGCGCGGCGGCCAGGCCGGGTGGTAGCGCTCGGTGTCGTAGCGGGACTCGTCACCGACGACGGCGCCCTCGACCCGCACGACGCCGGCGGCGGCCACGGCCTCGGCCAGCGCCCGCAGGTCCGAGAAGCGCTGCGGCCGGCGGTACCGGGCGGCGTACTCGGCCTGGGCGAGGATCGGGTCGCCACCGCCGATCAGGTGCAGGTCCCCGGCGACGACGCCGTCCACCGGCGGCGTCGGCGTGGAGACGGTGGTCGTGTAGCGGTGGTCGCCACCGAGCGCGATCAGGGCGGCGACCCCCGTGAGGATCTTCGTGGCCGATGCCGGCACCTGGGGGTCGTCGGCGCGGTGGTCGAACCGGACGTCTCCGGCGTCGACGCTCAGGCAGGTGTCAGGGGGCAGGCCGCCGACGAACTCGCCCAGCCGGGTGACGAGCCGCCGCTCCGCCGCCTCGTCGGCGAGGGGGGCGAGGTCGCGCCGCACGGACAGCAGCGGCACGGTCGGTCGGACGTCGCCGAGGGCGGGTTCGCCGACCCGGTCCTCGTCGAGTCGCTCGACCATGACCAGCGACGCGGCGATGAGCGCGCCGAGCACGAGGACGGGCAGCACCGCCAGGATCCGGCGGCGCCAGCCCCCCGCCCGGGGTGCGTCTGCGCTGTCGGTCACGAGGTGCGGTCGAGCCCCCGGGCCTGGCGCCACTGCTGGTGGCGCCACAGGTGGTCGAGGGCGGCGACGGCCCGGTTGGCCGAGGAGTAGGCCAGGCGGCCGCGCTCGCGCACGGTGCGGGGGCCGGGGTTGTCCGGGTGGGTGACCGCCAGCTCGGTCGCCACGAGCACGGGCTTGCCGTAGGCGTCGGAGGCGTCGCAGGCGGCCTCGGCGTAGCGGGCGTCCTGCTTCTCGTGGAAGCCGGCCATCCGCTCGAGGCCGTGGTCGGGGTAGAAGCCACCGCTGCGCAGCAGGGCGGCCTGGTTCGACTGGATGCCGATGCCGAGGTAGATCACGGCGTCGACGTCGGGGTGCTTGGTGACCAGGTCGATGATCTCGGGGATGGTGTCCCGGGTCTCACCGCCGGCCAGGTCGATCGGGTTGTTCCGGCTCCAGCGGGGCGGCAGGAGGCCGTCGATCGACGCGAACAGGTCCTCGGGCAGCTCGGCCAGCCGCAGGGACGTGTGCGAGATGGCATCGGCCGCGGCGACGCCCCACCCGCCGACCGTGGTCATCACCACGACCCGGTTGCCCTGCGGGAGGGGCTGGGTGGCGAAGGTGGCGGCGGCCTCGAAGGCCTCCTCGACCGTGGCGGCCCGGTTGATGCCGGCCTGCTGGGCCATGCCGTCGAAGACGCGGTCGTCGGAGGCGAGCGAGCCGGTGTGGCTGGCGGCCGCCTTCTGGCCGCCGGCGGTGGCGCCGCCCTTGACCACGACCACCGGCTTGCGCTCGGCGACCGAGCGCATCCGCTCGGCGAAGGTCCGCCCGTCCTGGATCCCCTCCACGTAGGCCAGGCCCACGGCGGTGGCATCGTCGTCGCCGTAGAAGTCGAGGTAGTCGGGCACGGTGACGTTGATGGCGTTGCCCGCCGAGACGGCCCGGGAGATGCCCACGCCGGTCTGCACCGCGTAGTTCTCGAAGCTGGACACGAAGTTGCCCGACTGGGAGGCCACACCGATGCGCCCGGCCGGCGGGATGGGGGCGACGATCTGGGCGCACAGGCGAGCGGGGGTGGACACCACGCCCTGGCCGTTCGGCCCGGCGACGAGCATCCCGAGCTCGGCGGCCAGCGCCTTCAGCTCGTCCTGGGCCTTGAGGCCCTCCTCCCCTGCCTCGCCGTAGCCGGCCGAGGTGATGAAGGCGGCCTTCACCCCGATGGACGCGGCGTCGCGGAGGATCTGGGGGTTCGCCGCAGCGGGCGTGCACAGGAAGATCAGGTCGGCCTCGCCCGACGGCAGATCGGTGACGTCGGGGACCGTGGGGACGCCGAGCACCTCGGAGCCCTCCCGGTTGGTGGCGAAGATCTGGCCGCTGTAGCCACCGGCCAGCAGGTTGTGCAGGGTGACGAAGCCGAACTTGCCCGGGTGGGTGGAGGCGCCGGCGATGATGATGCCGCGGGGCTCGAACAGGGCCCGGAACTGCTCCGGCGTCGGGATCGTGCTGCTGCGGTCGGCTCGCGGCGCGTCGCCTCCCTGCCGGCGAGCGCCGCTGGCGCTCTGCTCGCTCGCCGGAGGGGTCTCCTCGGTGAGCTCGACCAGGGCGTCGACGGCGATCGGTGTGCCGTCGGCGGTGACGATGAGCGGGTTGAGGTCGGCCGCGACGATGCGGGGGTCGGCTTCGGCCGCTCGGGACAGCGCCAGCAGCACGGCGGCGAGCTGGTCGCGATCGACGGCGTCCTCGCCGCGGAACGGGCCGAGCAGCGCCTGGGTCTCGAGCGAGTCGATCATGTCGAAGGCGTCCCGCTCGGTGAGCGGGGCGAGGCGGAAGGCCACGTCGGCCACGGCCTCGGCGAGGATGCCGCCGACGCCCAGCATGACGGTCATCCCGAACTGCGGGTCGAGGTGGAGGCCGGCGATGAGCTCGCGGTTGCCCTTCACCATCGGGGCCACCAGCACGTGGACCTCGCCGTCCTCGGGGCGAGCAGCATCCAGCAGCTCGGTGGCGGCGGCGCGCACGGCCCCGGCATCGGCGAGGTTGAGGCGCACGAGGCCGCGTTCGGTCTTGTGGGCGATCGAGTCGCCGCCGAGCTTGCAGACCACGGGGAAGCCGAGCTCCCCCGCAGCGCTCACCGCGTCGTCGGCGGTGGTCACCTGGCGTTCGCCGGCGACGGGCAGTCCGTGGGATGCGAGGAGGGCCTTGGAGTCGGCCTCGGAGAGCGTGGGCACGATCGGCAACCGTAGTGGCGACCCCCCTCCCCGTCCCGGAACCCCTACGGCTCGAGGGCGGCGCGGAAGAACTCGCGGATGTGGTCCTGGCGGCGGACCAGCTCCTGCGCGGCGAGGGGGTCCCGGCCGAGCAGGCCTTCGATGAAGGGCAGGTCGGAGAAGTACGACAGCACGGCGCCGAGGCCGCTGATCACCAGCTGCTCGGGGTCGTGGTGGCGGAACCGGCCCTCCTTCATCTGGGCCTCGAGGTAGCCGACGGCCTGCTCGAACATCGGGCGCAGGGCGGCGCCGAGGTCCACGCCGAAGTGGCCGCCGTCGAGTGCCTCCCGCCGGACGAGGCGCACCAGGTCGGGGTTCTCGGCGAAGAACTCGAAGCCGGCCGACAGGACGTGGTCGAACTGCGTCCACCCCTCCTGGGGGCCTTCCACGGCCTCCTCGACGCGCACGAACCACTGGGCCAGGAGCCGCTCGAACACCTCCCGGTACAGCTCGTCCTTGTTCGAGAAGTGGTGGAGGAGGCTGGCCTTGGCGATGCCGACCGACTTGGCGATGTCCCCCAGCGACGCACCGGCGTAGCCGCGCTCGGCGAAGGCCGTGCGGGCCGCGTCGAGGATGGCTTCCCTGGTCGAGCCAGGATCTCGGTCGGACACCGCCGGGAGGCTACTGCCCGCCGGCATGCCACCTCCGGGACGGTTCGGCGTCCACGGCCCTCCGATACGGTCCGGCCGTGCCCAGCGCCACCCCGACCACCGTCCGGGCCGCCGCCGCCCTCCTGCCCGGCCGGGCGGCCGGCCAGCTGGCCGGGCCGACGGAGATCGAGGTGCGCGACGGGCGCATCGTCGACGTCCGCCCCGGGTCCGATCCCGGGGACGGCAGCGTGGTCGCCCCCGGCTTCGTCGACCTGCAGGTCAACGGCGTCGACGACGTGGACGTGGCCATCGCCGAGGGCACGAACTGGGATCGCCTCGACGAGCTCCTGGCCGCCACGGGGGTCACCGCGTGGCTCCCGACCCTGGTGACGCAGCGCCTCGAGCGCTACGGGCCCGCGCTGGAGCGGATCGCCGCGGCGGGTGCCCGCGGCGGGCCGCGTCCGACGGTG
>DMTU01000182.1:6014-7321 GCA_003476595.1 Acidimicrobiaceae bacterium
CGCGTCCGACGGTGCTCGGCGCCCACCTGGAGGGCCCCTTCCTCGGCCAGCACACCGGTGCCCACGACCCACGCCGCGTCGTGCCGATCGACCTGGAGTGGCTGGGGGCGCTGCCCGACATCGTCGCCCTCGTCACGATCGGCGCCGAGCAGCACGATGCCGTCGCCGCCACGGAGGCCCTCGCCGCACGCGGCACGGTCGTCAGCCTCGGCCACTCCGGCGCCACCGCGGCGCGGGCCGACGAGGTGTTCGATGCCGGGGCCACGATGGTCACGCACCTGTTCAACGCCATGGGCCCGCTGCACCAGCGCGAGCCCGGCGTGGCCGGCGCCGCCCTCGCCGACGAACGCGTCGTCGCCGGGCTCATCGCGGATCTCGTCCACGTCCACCCCGCCCTGCTCCGCACCGCCTTCCGCACCAAGGGCGCCGACCGCATCGCCCTGGTGACCGACGCGGTGGCCTGGCGTGCCGGGCACCTGGCCGCTGCGGACGTGACGTTGGTCGACGGGGCGCCGCGCCTCGCCGACGGCACGATCGCCGGCAGCGCGCTCGCGATGGATGTCGCCGTGCGCAACGTGGCCGAGGCCGCCGGCGTCCCGCTCGCCGACGCCCTCACCGCCGCCTCGACCACCCCGGCCGACGTGCTGGGAGACCGCTCCCGCGGCCGCATCGAGGTGGGAGCCCGGGCCGACCTCGTGCTGCTCGACCGCGACGCGCTCACCCTCCGGCGGACGATCATCCGTGGCGAGGTCGCCTGGGAGAGTTGAGGGCCCCTGGGTAGCGTCCACCGGATGGACATCGTCGCCGCGCTCTTCTTCGAGGACCTCGACACCAACCAGGTGTTCGCCGGGGGACCGACCAAGATCGACCTGAAGGGCGTGCACTTCTCCGCGGCCGCCCCGCAGGAGCCGCCGGTCACGATGGCGCCGCACATGGTCGTGCTGGTGCGCGAGGACCCGGAAGGCAAGGGCACCGGCGCCCTGGAGGTCCGGTTCCTGCGCGACGGCGAGCAGATCGCCCGCAACGCCCAGCCGCTCCAGGTCGAGCCGGGCAAGTTCGCCTACCGCCTCGTGCGGGCCGAGCTGCCCTTCGACTCCTACGGCACGGTCGAGGCCCACTGCAGCATCGACGGCGGCCACACCACGGTCGTCCCGTACACGCTCGTCCCCGGGACGGCCTGAACGTGCCCTTCGCCGCCGCGCTCTCCCAGCACCCGGTGGCGGCCGACGCGGTGGGCGAGGTGCTCGGGTCCATCGTCGAGCAGCGCGGCGTCGAACCGGACCTCGTCGTGGTGTTCGCCAGCTCGG
>DMTU01000182.1:7448-9990 GCA_003476595.1 Acidimicrobiaceae bacterium
CGTGGTGTTCGCCAGCTCGGCCCACGTCGAGTTCCTCGGTGAGATCTCGGCGGCGATCACCACGGTGCTGCGACCTGGGACCCTGGTCGGGGCCTCGGCCTCGTCGGTCCTGGCCGGCGCACAGGAGGCCGAGGAGGTGCCGGCGCTGTCGGTGTGGGCCGCCTGGACCGAGCCGGTGCGCCCGCTGCGCCTCGCCACCGGGCCGGTGCACGACGACGGCGACGGCCCCGCGGTGATGGTGCAGGGGGTGCCCTCCGACGTGCCCCTCGGCTGCACGATCCTGCTCCTCGCCGATCCGCACTCGTTCCCGGCCGACGGGTTCCTCACCCAGCTCGCCGGCGCCCGACCCGACATCGTCGTCGTCGGCGGTCTCGCCTCGGCGGCCTCCCAGCCCGGCGGCAACGCCCTCGTGCTGGACGGCGAGGTCCACCACGACGGCGCGGTCGGGGTCGTGCTCCCACCGACCCAGGCCGTGGTCAGCCAGGGCTGCCGGCCCGTCGGCGAGCCGATGGTGGTCACGCGCGCCGACCGGGGCTTCCTGATCGAGCTGGCCGGTCAGCCTGCGCTCGACCGCCTGACCGACCTCACCACCGACCTCCCGCTCGAGGATCGTGCGCTGCTGGCCAAGGGCGTCCAGCTCGGGGTCGCCATCGACGAGCACCGCATCGAGTTCGGGCCGGGCGACTTCCTCGTCCGCCCGGTGCTCGGCGCGGATCGAGGCCGCGGGGTCATCGCCGTCGGGTCCGAGATCGCGGTGGGCACCACCGTCCAGTTCCACGTCCGCGACGCCGCCAGCGCCGACGACGACCTGCGAGCCCTCCTCGACGGGGTCTCCGGTTCGGGCGCGCTGGTGTTCACCTGCAACGGGCGGGGCGAGCGCCTCTTCGGCGTGGAGGACCACGATGCCACCGTGGTCTCCGAGGCCCTCGACACGACCGCCGTGGCCGGCATGTTCTGCGCCGGCGAGCTCGGACCGGTGGGGGGCCGCAGCTTCCTGCACGGCTTCACGGCGTCGATCCTGGTCTTCGCCGATCACTGATCCGGCCGTACGGCCCAGGGGAGCCCGCGAGGACACCGAGTAGGGTCGAGCCCTCACTGCCCGCGGGCAGCCCTCGACCGTCCCCCACCTGGAGCGATCAGTGCGCGACGCCGACTTGGAGAAGCGGGCCATCAACGTGGTCCGTGGCCTGGCCATGGATGCCCCCCACGCCGCGAGCAGCGGCCACCAGGGCACTGCGATGGCGCTGGCCCCCCTCGCCCACGTCCTGTGGACCCGGGTGCTGCGCTACGACGCCGCCGATCCGGACTGGCCCGACCGCGACCGCTTCGTGCTCTCCGCCGGCCACGCCAGCATCCTGCAGTACTCGATGCTCCACCTCACCGGCCACGGCCTCGAGCTGGACGACCTGAAGGCGTTCCGCCAGTGGGGGTCGCGCACCCCGGGGCACCCCGAGGTCGGCCACACCCGTGGCATCGAGGTCACCACCGGGCCGCTCGGGCAGGGCTTCGCCAACGCCGTCGGCATGGCCATGGCCGAGCGCTGGCTGGCCGCCCGCTTCGGCGCCGAGCTGTTCGACCACCACACCTTCGTGATCGCCGGCGACGGCGACCTGGCCGAGGGCCTGAGCCACGAGGCTGCGTCCCTCGCCGGCCACCAGGGCCTGGACAAGCTCGTCGTCGTCTACGACGACAACCACGTGAGCATCGACGGTCCTACGGAGCTGTCGCTGTCCGACGACGCTGCCACCCGCTTCCGCGGCTACGGCTGGAACGTCGATGAGATCGGCGAGGTCGCCGAGGACCTCGACGCCCTGGAGGCCGCGCTGCTCCGCGCCAAGGCCAACACCGGTGCGCCGACCATCATCATCCTGCGGAGCCACATCGGCTTCCCCTCCCCCAGCCTCACCGACTCCCCGAAGGCCCACGGCCTGGCCTTCGACGAGGACACGATCCGCGAGGCCAAGGAGGTCATGGGCCTGCCCGACGAGGCGTTCCACGTGCCCGACGACGTCCTCACCTACTACCGCAGCGCCGGCGAGCGCGGCCGGTCCGAGCGCGAGGAGTGGGAGAAGCGCCTCGCCGCCTTCGACGGCGAGCGCGCCTGCCTCGACTGCTGCCTCGACGCCGAGGGCCTCCCCGGCTGGGAGAAGGCCCTGCCGAGCTTCGGCCTCGACGAGGCCATGGCGACCCGCCAGGCGTCGGGCAAGGTGCTGCAGGCGCTCATCGAGACCGTGCCTGGCCTGGTCGGCGGCGGCGCAGACCTCACCGGCAACACCGGCACCGCCATCGCCGACGCCGGCGTCATGAGCGCCGACGAGCCCGCCGGCCGCCAGATCTTCTTCGGGGTCCGCGAGCACGGGATGGCCGCGATCATGAACGGCATGGCCCTCCACGGGGGCCTGCTGCCGGTGGGCGGCACGTTCCTGGTCTTCTCCGACTACGCCCGCGGTGCCGTGCGCCTGTCGGCCCTGTCCGGCGCCAAGGTCATCTACTCCTTCACCCACGACTCCGTGGGCGTCGGCGAGGACGGCCCCACGCACCA
>DMTU01000290.1:0-1181 GCA_003476595.1 Acidimicrobiaceae bacterium
TGGCAGCGGCTGCGGAACGCGCTGCTACGGGCGCACCTCGTAGTACACGTTCGACGGCTCGCCCGGGTCGTGGCGCACGACGCTGGTGAACCCGGCCGCCTCCGCCAGCTCGCGCAGCCGGCTCTCGGGCAGGCCGACCGTGCCGAGGCCCATGCCTCCCGGCTCGCTCATGGCCGACGACATGCACGACGTGATCGAGAAGCCGAGCATCATCGCCAGCATCGGGTTGGCCCGGTTCTGCTCGAGCGTGTCGGCACACTTGATCTCCTTCACGAGCAGCGTGCCGTCGTCGCGCAGCGAGCCCCGGACCGCGGCCAGCGCCTCGTCGGGGCGGGTCATGTCGTGGAGGCAGTCGAAGGTGAGCACCAGGTCGAAGGTCGGCTCGGCCGGCAGGTCCTCGGCGCGGGCGTGGACGATCTCGACGTTGTCGATGCCCGCGTCGGCCATCTTCCGGCGGGCGATCTCGACCGCGTTGCGGGACAGGTCGTAGCCGGTGAACCGGGAAGCCGGGTAGGCCTTCGCCATCGCCTCGAGGGCGACGCCGGACCCGCAGCCGACGTCGCACACGTCCGCCCCCGCTTCGAGCTTGGCGACCACACCGTCGAGCATCGGCAGGATCACCGGGACGAGGGCGAGGCGTGCCCACGGGCCGAGCATGCGCTCGGTGCGGTGCGCGCCTCGGGGGCCCTGGCGGTCGTAGGGCAGGCCGATGCCGGTGCGGAACGCGTCAGCGAGGTCGTCGATGATGTCGGGCGGGGTGGGCTCGCTGAACGCGCCGGCGGCGAAGAACAGCGAGGAGTCCTCGTCCACGAGCACGGCCTGGCCGGCGCGGCTCAGCTCGAAGCGGTCGGGCTCGCCCGGCGTGTGCTCGACCAGCTCGGCAGCGGCCATGGCCCACAGCCACTCGCGGATCCAGCGGTCGTGCAGCTCGGTCCGCTCGGCCAGCTCGGCCACGGTGAGCGGGCCGGCGCCGGCCATGGCCTGGAAGAGGCCGAGGCGGTCGCCGAGGTGGATGAGCAGCGACACCTGCTCGCCCTGCTTGTAGCCCCACACCCGGAAGGCCATGAGGCGGATGGCATCGTCGTCCAGCTCGTGCAGCGCATCGGTGCTCATGGTCGGGCAGGGTGGCACACGTGGCGAGCCCAGGTGACGGAGAGCGGACAGCGGTGCTGGGCGTGGAC
>DMTU01000290.1:1261-1828 GCA_003476595.1 Acidimicrobiaceae bacterium
GAGCGGACAGCGGTGCTCGGCGTCGACGGGGCACGGGGCGGATGGGTCGGCGTGCGCTGGGACGGCACCGAGCTCGCGTGTGCGTTCGCTCCGACGTTGGCCGGACTGGTCGCCGACGTCTGGCCGGTGGCCGTCGTGGCCGTGGACATGCCGATCGAGCTGGAGGTGTCCGCCACCCGGGCGTGCGAGGACCTGGCCCGACCACTGCTCGGCGCCCGCCGGTCGAGCCTGTTCCAGTCCCCGTCGCTCGGAGCGCTCGACTTCGCCGACGACGACTACCCGGGCGCCAACGCCTGGTCGAAGGCGACCACGGGGCGGGGCATCTCCAAGCAGGCCTGGTTCCTGGTGCCCAAGATCCGCGAGGTCCGGGCCCTCGCCCGCACCTGCGAGGTGCCGGTGCGCGAGTGCATGCCCGAGCTGTCGTTCCGGGCCATGCACGGCGAACCGCTGGCGCGCGCGAAGACGACCTGGTCGGGGCACGCCCTGCGGGTCCGGCTGCTGCGGGAGCACGGCATCGATCTCCCCGACGACCCCGGCCCCGCCGGCCGGGTCGCCCCCGACGACCTC
>DMTU01000290.1:1930-8947 GCA_003476595.1 Acidimicrobiaceae bacterium
ACCTCACCGACGCCGCCGCCGTCGCCTGGTCGGCCCACCGGATCGCCCGAGGCGAAGCCGAGTGCGTGCCACCACAGGGAGGCCCAGCCGCCATCTGGTGGTGAGTCAGACCCGCCCCTCGGTGACGTCGTCGCCGAACAGCGCACGGGACCAGTGCTCGAGGTCCGGCCCACGGCGCAGCGTGTGGCCGCCGTCGACGCCGAGGGCCTGGCCGGTGACCCAGCCCGACTCGGGGCCGCACAGGTAGCGGACCGCGTTGGCGACGTCCTCGGGGGTGCCGGTGCGGGCGAGGGGCATCTGGGCGAGGTAGTCGTCGCGGACGGCGGGGTCGCCCTCGAGCGCGGACGACAGCTCGGTGGGGACGAGGCCCGGGCGCACGGCGTTGCAGCGGACGTTCGACATGCCGAGCTCGTCGGCTGCGGTCTTGATCAGCGCCTCGAGGCCGATCTTGGACACGCAGTAGGCCGACATGTAGCGGTGCGTGAGCGGCGCGGCGATCGAGGAGATGCCGACGAAGGAGCCGCCGCCCGCCGCCACCATGCGGGGGGCGACGTGCTTGAGGGTGAAGAACGCGCCGGTGAGGTTCACGCCGAGCACCTGGTCCCACTGCTCCGACGACATGGCCACGACCGGCGCCATGGTCCCGGTGCCGGCGGCGGCCACGCACAGCTGCAGCGAGCCGGTGAGCGACGCGGCCTGCTCGGCGGCCGCAGCCACCTGGTCCTCGACGGCCACGTCGCACACGACGTGGGCCACCTCCGCCCCGTCGGGCGCCTCGGCCTCGAGCTCGGCGACCGCCTGGCGGAGGCGGTCCTCGCCCCGGCCGGCGATGGTGACGGACGCACCGTCGCGCAGCAGGGCGCGGGCGCAGGCGAGGCCGATGCCGCTGCCGCCACCGGTGACGAGGGCGGCCTGGTCCTGGAGTGCTGACATGCGGCGAAACCTAGAGTCCGGTCGGTGACCGACGACGCCACCGACGCACCGCCCGGACTGCTCGACGGGGTCGTCGTGCTCGACCTCACCCGGGTCCTGGCCGGACCGATCTGCGGTCGGGCACTGGCCGACCTCGGGGCGCGGGTCATCAAGGTCGAGCCCCCGGCCGGGGACCTCAGCCGGTTCTCCGTGCCCCGCCACGGCCCGATCTCGGGCTACTACGCCCAGCAGAACGCCGGGAAGGAGAACGTCTCGGTCGACCTCGACCACGCGGACGGGCGCGCCCTGCTGTTCGACCTGGCCTGCCGGGCCGACGTCGTGCTCGAGAACTTCCGCCCCGGCGTCTGCGAGCGGTGGGGCGTGGGCTACGACGCGGTGGCGGCCGAGAACCCCGGGGTCGTCTACGCCTCGCTCACCGGCTTCGGCCAGACCGGGCCGTGGGCCGGCCGCCGCGCCTACGCCGTGATCGGCCACGCCGTCGCCGGCACCACCGCCGGCCAGCTCCAGCACCAGGAGGTGGTGGCCGGGCAGGCGGTGCTCGCCAACGACGCCTACTCCCACGGCGACGTCTACACCGGGCTCGTCGCGCTGTCCGGCGTGCTCGCCGCCCTCTTCGCCCGGCAGTCCACCGGTCGAGGCCAGCACGTCGACGTCTCCATGGTCGACTCGCTCCTCTTCGTCAACGAGCACGCCCAGGAGCAGCTGGCCGGCGAGGCCGAACCGGGCGACCCTGCGATCCTGGGCAGCGGGTGGTCCCCGGTCGTCGAGGTCGCCAACGGCGAGCGGGTGAGCGTCGCCGGCGACCCGGCCGGGCACGGCTACGCCGACTTCCTCCGCCTGCTGGGCCGGGACGACCTCGTCGACGATCCCGAGATGCGCTCGTGGGACGGGCGCCGCAGCCAGGCCACGCGCCTGCGCCAGGACTTCCGCGACTTCGCCGCCACCATCCCGACCGGCGAGGCGCTCGTCGCCCTCCTCGACGAGGTCGGCACGGCCGCCGGCGTCGTGCGGTCGGTGCCCGAGCTCGCCGCCGAGGAACACATCGTGCAGCGGGGCAGCATCGTCGAGGTCGACGACAGCGCCGGCGGCACCTTCGCCATCCCGCAGGCGCCGTGGCGCTTCTCCGACGCCTCGGCCGGGGTCGCCGGGCCGCCGGCATGGCGCGGGGAGCACAACCGGACGGTCGTGACCGGCCTGCTCGGGCGCAGCGACGACGACGTCGATGCGCTGGAGGCCGCCGGGGTGCTGGTCGCCCGACCGCCACGGGGGTAGGTACCGGTGGTGCCCGAGATCCCGCTGCCCATGAAGGCCACCGCCGGCGAGCTGCCGGCGGGCGACGGCTGGGTCTACGAGGTCAAGTGGGACGGGATGCGCGCCATCGTCGAGGTGGATGACGGACACGTCCGCCTGCAGTCGGCCAACGGCCGGGACGTCACCGTCTCGTTCCCCGAGCTGGCGTCCCTCGGCCCCGCCCTCGGCGTCGGCTCGGCCGTGCTCGACGGCGAGATCGTCGCCTTCGACGAGCAGGGTCGCCCCTCCTTCAGCCGCCTGCAGCAGCGCATGCACGTCACCGACCGGCGCGCCGCGGCCGCACGCGCCGAGGCCGCGCCCTGCACCCTCGCCCTGTTCGACCTGCTCGCGCTCGACGGGCGCTCGCTCGTCGGGCTCCCGTGGGCCGAGCGCCGCCGGCTCCTGGAGGAGCTGGTCGAGCCCGGGCCGCACTGGCAGGTCCCGACCGTGCACGACGACGGGCGGGCCCTGTTCGACGCGGCCACCGCCAACGACCTCGAGGGCATCGTCGCCAAGCGCGTCGACTCGATCTACCGGCCCGGCGGGCGCTCGCGGGAGTGGGTCAAGGTGAAGGTGCGCCGGCGCCAGGAGTTCGTCGTCGGGGGCTGGGCGCCGGGCAAGGGGAACCGGGGCGGCGGCATCGGCGGCCTGCTCGTCGGCTACCACGACGAGCCGGGCAGCCCGCCGCTCCGCTACGCCGGCCGGGTCGGCAGCGGCCTCGCCCAGGCCGAGCTGCGCGAGCTCGAGGACCGCTTCGCCGACATGGTCGTGCCCGAGTGCCCCTTCGACCCCCCTCCCCCTCGCACCCACGCCGTGGACGCCGTCTGGGTGCGCCCCGAGCTGGTCGTCGAGGTGGAGTACGCCGAGTGGACCGGCGACGGCCGCCTCCGCCACCCCACCTACGCCGGGCGCCGCATCGACAAGGACGCCGACCAGGTGACCGCGGCGCCGTGATCCGGTCGATGGTCGGGATTCGGTCGGCCGGTGGCGAGGTGCGCGAGGATTCGAAGCGATGGAAGGGGTGACGAGCCGGGACACGATCCGCATGACGATCCCGGCGCTGCTGGCGTACGTCCGCCTGCCCCGGGTCGCCATCGCCGGTCTCGCCACCCGATCCGGCTTCTCCTACGACGAGGTCGAGGACCTGCGCCTCGCCGTCGGCGAGGTGTGCCAGGTGCTCCTCGACGGCGCCGACCGCGACGGCACCCTCACCATCGACTTCACCGTCGCCCGCGGCACGCTCGGGGTGGAGGTCGCCATCGACGCGCCGCCCGGGCGCCACGACGGCCTCGCCGAGCGCCTCGCGGAGCAGATCCTCGACGCCACCGTCGGCAAGGTCGAGATCGACGACGACGGCCGCCGCATCTCGTTCTCGATGAGCTCGACCGACGACGACGAGTAGCGATCTGGAGCCCCTCCCACGACCGCAGCGGTCGTGGCGGGTACCCCAGAACGGTCGCTACCTGCCGCTGGAGCCGAAGCCGCCCGTGCCGCGGTGGCTGTCGGGCAGCTCCTCCACCGCCTCGAACGCGGCGGTCGCCACCGGGCGCAGCACGAGCTGGGCGATGCGGTCGCCGCGGTGCACCCGGTAGTCCTCGGTCGGGTCGGTGTTGACCAGCACGACCTTGAGCTCGTCGCGGTAGCCGGCGTCGATCAGGCCCGGGCTGTTCAGCACGGTCACCCCGTGGCGCAGGGCCAGGCCGGAGCGGGGCTGCACGAAGCCGGCCCACCCGGCGGGGATGGCGATGGCGATGCCGGTCGGCACCAGCGCTCGACCGCCGCCGGCGGGGAGGAGCGCGTCCTCCCGGGCGACGAGGTCGGCACCGGCGTCGCCGGCGTGGGCGTAGCCGGGCAGCGGGAGGTCCGGGTCGAGCCGGCGGACCGGGATGGTGAGGGCGTCCACCCCGCCACGGTAGGGCGGTAGCGTCGCCGCGATGTTGGCCTGGATGGACCTGGAGATGACCGGACTGGAGCCGGAGCGGCACGTGATCGTGGAGATCGCCACGATCATCACCGACGACGACCTCCAGATCGTCGCCGAGGGCCCCGACCTCATCGTCCACGCCACGGAGGAGCAGCTGGCCCACATGGACGACGTCGTGGTGCGCATGCACACCGAGTCGGGCCTGCTGGAGAAGATCCGCAGCTCCGAGCTGAGCCTCGCCGATGCCGGCGCCCAGACCCTGGCCTTCCTGCAGGAGCACATCCCGGCGTCGCGCTCGGTGCCGCTGTGCGGGAACTCCATCGGCACCGACCGGCGCTTCCTCGCCCGGTACCTGCCCGAGATCGAGGATCACCTCCACTACCGCAGCGTCGACGTGTCCACCATCAAGGAGCTGGCGAAGCGCTGGATGCCATCGCTGCTCCAGGGCGCCCCGACGAAGGCCGGCTCGCACCGGGCCCTGGACGACATCCGGGAGTCCATCGAGGAGCTGCGCTACTACCGCGAGGCCCTGTTCAGGGACGGCGGGACCGACGCGTCGCCAGCCGACGCCCCCGCCAGCTGACCGAACCCCGGGCGGCCGCCACCACCGATCGGGCGAACACGGCGAGGAACGTGACGAGCAGCAGCGGGAACGCCAGCGCGGTGATCGGGCCGAACCGGCCGACGCGCCGGGCCATCCACCACACCTGCGCGGCGACCACCGCGTAGAGCGCGCCGGCGATGACCGGGTCGGCCGAGCCGAGGAGGGCGCGGACCGGGGCGACGCTCGCCTGCACCAGCAACGTGAGCCAGGCCACGACCAGCAACGCGGTGCTGCGCCGCGCCGCGCCGACGCCGGCGGCCAGGTTCTTGGTGAAGCCCTCGACCAGCTGACCGAGGCCGAGCGGGTACATCCGGAACGCCACGTCGTCGCCGCCGGCCAGGACGGTGACCGGAAGCTCGTGGGCCGCGAACGCCTCGGCCAGGGCGACGTCGTCGTTCACCCGTTCGCCGACGACGGCGTGCCCGCCGACGCGCTCGTGGTCCGATCGCCGGCAGGCGAGCACCGGCCCGAACGCGCCGCGCGCCCCGGCTCGTCGACCGGTCGGGCTGGCCACGTCGGTGGCCGCGATCGCCACGACGTTGAAGAGCGCCGCCAGGTGCTCCACCGGCGACCCCGGCACGTGGAAGGGCTGCACGCTCACCAGCCCGCCGCGCTCGTCGAGGGCGGCGACGATCCGGCCGAGGGCGCCCGGCGCGAAGCGCACGTCGGCGTCGACGAAGACGACCACGTCACCGGTGGCGGCCTCGGCGCCGACCTCGCACGCCCACGCCTTGCCGCCCCAGCCGTCCGGCAGCGGCGACGAGGACACGACGGTCGCTCCGTGCGACGAGGCGACGCTGGGGGTGCCGTCGGTGGAGTCGTCGTCGACCACCACGACCTCGGCCCGGATGCCCGACAGCGAGCGCAGCAGCCGGGGCAGCTGGGCGGCCTCGTTGCGGGCCGGCACCACGACCGTGACCCGGTCCAGGTCGAACGAGCCGAGCCGGCCGAACCGGGGCAGCGACCACAGCAGCCAGATGCCGATGGCGAGCCGCACCACCACGAGCGCCACGTCCACCACGGTCACCGGACCACCACCCCCGACCCGTTCTGGCCTACATCGAACCGCGCATACGGGGGAATCTGTAGGCCAGAACGACAACCCCCGGGCGCACTTGACCGAACGGTCAAGTATGGTGCGACGCCATGGGGACGACCGTCGAACGCCAGGAGCGCCAGCCCGCGTCGACCGAGGTCACCGAGGTGGCGCCGGACATCCTGCGGATGCAGCTGCCCATCTCGCTGCCCGGCCTCGGCCACGTCAACACCTACGCCCTGTGCGACGACCGGGGCGTGGCCGTGGTCGATCCCGGCCTGCCCGGCAAGGCGTCGTGGGACGCGCTGTCCGACCGACTGCGCCAGGCCGGCTACGGAGTCAAGGACGTCCACACCGTCATCGTGACCCACAGCCACCCCGACCACTTCGGCGGTGCCGGCATCCTGCGCCACCGCGTGGGCGCCGAGGTCGTCACCCACCGCGCCTTTCGCACCTGGCTCGACCCCGACGAGGGTGACGACGCCGGCCCCGACGAGATCACCGACGGCGACGACGACGCCGGCCACCCAGCCGGGGACCAGCGGTCGACCTCGCCGTGGCAGAAGGAGATGCCGTGGCGGTCGGGGCAGTTCCGACCGCCGATGAAGCGCCGCCTCGGCTACCGCCTGGGCCGCACCTTCGGCCGACGCTGGATGCGGGCCCCCGAGCCGAGCCGCCGGGTCGACGACGGCAGCATCCTCACCTTCGCCGGACGCGAGTGGCAGGCGGTGCACACGCCCGGCCACACCGAGGACCACCTCTGCCTCTTCTCCGCCGACGACGGCGTCGTCCTCACCGGCGACCACGTGCTGCCCACCATCACGCCACACATCTCCGGGCTCCACGCCGGCCACGACCCGCTCGACGAGTTCTTCACCAGCCTCGACCGGATGGCCGAGCTGCAGGGCGCCACCCTCGCCCTCCCCGCCCACGGCCACCCGTTCGAGGACCTCACCGGTCGGTGCAACGCGATCCGCGACCACCACCACGAGCGGCTCGAGACCCTGCGCGAGGCGGCCCGCTCGCTCGGGGAGGCCAGCGTGGTCGAGCTGTCCAAGCACCTGTTCAAGCAGCGGTCGTGGGGCCCGATGGCCGAGTCCGAGACCTATGCCCACCTCGAGCACCTGCGCCGGGCCGGCGAGATGGTCAGCCGCCGGGTGGACGAGGACCTGCACTTCCAGCTGGTCGACCCGGCCTGACGCCGGCGCGACACCAGCACTGCCAGAACGG
>DMTU01000290.1:9116-9445 GCA_003476595.1 Acidimicrobiaceae bacterium
GCGGTCGAGCACGCCACGCCGTCGACCAGCACCCACAGGTCGAAGCCACCCTCGGCGTCGGCCACCGCGACCTGCGGTTCGCTCCCGGCCTCGATCGGGGCGGGGTGCTCGACCGACACCCGCAGCGGGGCTCGCAGGTGGGGCCGCTCGGCCAGGGCCTGCTCCACCGGCTCCCACGAGACCGCGTTGTTGACGTGGTCCATCATGTCGAAGTCGGTGAAGCGCAGCGGGAACGACCAGGTCTCGGTCCCCTCCGGGGGGCGCGGCTCGTGGTGCAGCCGGGCCCGGACCTTCCGGCCCCGCGCCGCGGTGGCGTAGAGCGTCTCGAA
>DMTU01000290.1:9622-11209 GCA_003476595.1 Acidimicrobiaceae bacterium
GCGTAGAGCGTCTCGAAGGTGTCGGGCAGGCGGGTCGGGCGGCCCTGCGCGCCGAGGTGCACCCACAGCGCCGCCGCCTCCACGAGGCCCGGGCCCTCGACCACCTCCACCCGCACGCGGCGCTCGGCCCACCGGGCGCCGATGCCCGAGCACCAGGTGCTGACGTCCACGTGCTGGCGGAACACGGGGAACTCCGTGATCAGCATCTCGACCCGGCGCACGACCCACGGTTCGCTCAGCGGGAAGCCGGCGTCGGTGGTGTCCTCGTCGCTCACGTCCTGCAGCATCCGGGCCGCGGCGTCGAGCCGCAGCCGCCCCTTCGGGGACCCATCGGCCAGCTGGACCCGCCGGCGGTGACCCGTGATGCGGCCCTCCGGAGGCGGGTCGATGGCGAGGGGGTCATCGGTTCCGGCGGGGGCCATCGGAGCATGTTGCCGGAACACCGCCGACTTCTTCGATAATTCGATTGACCAGGTCCTGGCGTTGTGATGCCATGACGGGCACGGCTGTGACAGGGGGCTCTCCCCGTCCGGCCCCGGACCTGCCCACCGCACCCACCGGAGCGAGGTGAACACGATGAAGACGACCTTCCTGCACCTGCTGCAGACCGCCGCCTCCGTCGTCGCACCGCGCCCGAAGACCGCCGTGCTCGCGCTGGCACCCATCTGCACCGGTGCGCCCGCCTATGGCCCGACCGAGAAGGTCGTCATCGGCAACGGCATCTTCGGTACCTGGCTCGCCACCTCGCGCCTCTCCATGACCGTGCCGGCGTTCCACGATCGAAGGCCTCTGTGTTCCACCACCTGACCACTGGTCAGGCAGCTAGGACCGCAGAGGCCGTCGGGAACATCCCGACGGCCTTTCGCTTTCTCGGGCCACCTTCCGGCCCCGCCGCACCAGACATCCATCCCACCCACCGACACCATCCACCCAGCAAGAGAAGGGAGCGGGCGATGCTCGCTCAACCCGAACAGCTCGTCGAGATCAGTCCCCGGGACGGCGTCCTGGACGTCGCCCTCGAGGTCGACACCTCGTTCTGGTCCGAGGCCGCATGTGCGGTCGACGGTGGGACCCAGGCCCATCTGTTCTTCTCCGAGGAGCTGCTGGACATCGCCGCCGCCAAGCGGATCTGCGCCGAGTGCCCCGTGCTCGAGCGGTGCCTCGAGGGCGCCCTCGCCCGCAAGGAGCCCCTCGGCGTCTGGGGCGGCCAGCTCTTCAGCAACGGCAAGGTCCTGGCGTCCAAGCGGCGCCGGGGTCGGCCGCCCAAGAACCCTCGCCCCGAGGACGAGTTCGTCCACGTCGAGGTCCCCGCGGCGCTCCAGGATCTCGTGGAGCTCCGCACCGCCTGATCGGGCGTCACCGATCGAACCCCCCGCCGCAGGGACGGCGGACCGGAGCGACGGCGCATCGAGCTCCGGTCCGCCCGCGGCCCAACCTCCCCCGCCGGTCACGGTGCCATCGGTGTGCCCGATGGCGCTGTGACCGGCGACGAGGGCGGCAGTACCGTCGCGGCCTGCCCACCATGACCCCGCTCTCCCGCTCTCGCCTCCCGTGGCAGGCCGTGGTGGCCGCCACCGTCCTCGCCGC
>DMTU01000040.1 GCA_003476595.1 Acidimicrobiaceae bacterium
CCGCTCGTCGTCGCCGTGGACCCGCCGGTAGGCGAGCACGTCGTCGGTGCGGGCGAGCAGCTCCAGGCCGCCCCGCTGCAGCGCCGGGGACGCCTTCCGGGCCGCCAGCAGCTGGGTGTAGAGGGCGAGCACCGACGTCGAATCGGCGCGCTGGGCCTCGACGGACCGCGCTCCCGCGTCGGGCGGGAAGGGCAGCCACGTGTCCGCACCCCAGCCGTGGGGCGCCTCGATGGTCCACGGGATCGGGGCACGGCAACCGTCGCGACCGCCGGGGTCGACCTCGGTGCCGGCGGGGATGACGGCGTCCTCGAGGCCGAGCTCCTCGCCCTGGTAGAGCGACGGCGTGCCGCGGACGGTGAGCAGCAGGACCGCAGCGGAGCGGGCCCGGACCTCGCTGCCGCCGTAGCGGGTGCGGTGGCGCGGGTTGTCGTGGTTCGACAGGACGTAGGACGGCCAGGTGGCGTCGTGGTCGGCGTAGGCGTCCTCCATGCCGGCGATGAGGAGGTGCCACTGGTCCCGGTCCCACTTCGTGCCGACGGACACGAAGTTCACCGTGCAGCTCACGCCGTCGCCGTCGCCGCAGTACGACGCCTGCTGCTCGAGGTCCCCGGTGACGACCTCGCCCACGACCAGGCGCTCGACCTCGGGCGGATCGACGAGGGCACGGATCCGGCGGATGAGCGGCATCGCCGTCTCGTGGTGGGTGAGCACGACGTGGGCGATGCCCTCCATGCGCTCCGGGACGTTACGAGGCTCGGGATCCTTGCCGATGGCGTTGATGACGTCGATGCGGAACCCGTCGACCCCCCGATCGAGCCAGAAGCGCAGCACCTCGTGCTGGGCCGCCTCGACCGCGGGATTGGACCAGTTCAGGTCGGGCTGCTCCGGCAGGAACAGGTGCAGGTAGTACTGCCCGGAGGCTTCGTCGAGCTCCCAGGCGGACTCCTCGGTGAACGACGCCGTCCAGTTGAACGGCGGGCCACCGTCGGGCGCGGGGTCGGCCCAGATGAACCAGTCGCGCCGCTCGGATCCCGGATCGGAGACGGCCTCGACGAACCACGGGTGGTCGCTGGAGACGTGGTTCGGGACGAAGTCGACGATGAGCCGGATGCCGCGCTCGTGCAGCGCCTCGACCAGGGCGTCGAAGTCCTCGATCGTGCCGAACACGGGATCGATGGCGCAGTGGTCGCTGACGTCGTAGCCGTTGTCCCGCATCGGCGACTCGTAGAAGGGAGACATCCAGACGCAGTCCACGCCGAGCTCTGCGAGGTGATCGACCTTCGAGAGGATGCCGGGCAGGTCGCCCACGCCGTCGCCGTCCGCGTCGGCGAAGGAGCGGGGGTACACCTGGTACACCACGGCGGTCTTCCACCAGGGCAGGTCGTCGGTGGTCTCGGTCGGCGGGTGCGGGGCCACGGGCGGACCCTACCGATGCCCGCAAGCGCCACCCCGGACGCGCCACACTCGTCCGGCGTGGAGCAGCATGCGACCGGGGCAGGCGCCGCCGGGTCCGAGCGGATCGTGCGCCCCCGCTGGCGGGCGAGGCTGGTGCGGGGCTTCGTCGCCGTGGTGCTCGTCGGCCACGCCGTGCTCCTGGTCCGGGGCTACGCCGACCCGCACAAGTTCTTCGCGTTCCAGCCCTTCAACGAGTCCTCGACGTGGCGAGCCGACATCGTGCGGGTGACCGCCGACGGCCGCCGGGTGCCGATCGAGGAGCCGTGGCCCGGCGGCTACGACTGGGACGAGCTGGTCCGGTGGGGCGTCCTCGAGCGGCCCGGCACCATGCGCCACGCCTACTCGGGCCTCGGCACCTCGCTGGACTTCCTCGACGACGCCCTCGACTGGGTGGCCGACCACACCCCCGAGGACGACGAGACGCTCTACCTGGAGGCGACGACCGAGGCCTACCGGAACACCCGGGGCCCTGAGGTCCGGGTGTACCGCAGCGAGCTGCGGGAGGAAGCCCGGTGAGCGCCACCGTGGCCGAACCGGTCCGCGGCGAGCCGTCGCTGTCGCTGTCGGACCGGATCGACGACGTGTTCGATCGCCCGGCCTCGGTCCGCTCGCTCGCCGTGCTGCGCCTGGCGCTCGGCCCCGTGGTGCTGGTCCACCTCTGGCCGTTCCTCGTCGACACCCTCGCCGGCACGACCTACGAGGACCACTTCTGGGTCCGCTGGTGGGGCTTCGTCCCCGAGGTCCCCGGCGCGGTGCAGGTCGCGCTGGTGTGGACGGGCGCGGTCGCCGCCGTCGGGCTGTCGCTCGGCTGGCGCACCCGGCTGGTCGCGCCGATCACCTTCGTCTGCGTGGCCGGCAACCTCTTCCTCTCCCAGCACCACTTCCGGCACAACCGGGCGTTCCTGCTGTTCCTGCTGGCCGCCGTCGCGCTGGCCGACAGCGGGCGGGTGCTGTCGCTGGACGCCCGCCGGCGGCGGGCCCGCACCGGCACCTCCCCCGGCGATCCGGGTGACGACCTCGGCACGGTCTGGCCGCTGTGGCTGCTGCGGATCCTGGCGGCCAGCGTCTACCTCGCATCGGGGTTCTCCAAGCTCATCGACCCGGACTGGTCGGGCGGCCTGGTGCTCTGGGATCGGGCCGTCCGGCACCAGCACCTCGTGCGCGAGCGGGTGCCCGAGCCCATCGCCGATGCCGTGGTGGACCTGGTGACGGCCCGCTGGGTGCACACGATCACGTCGCCCATCGCCGTCGCCATGGAGCTGTTCATCGGGATCGCCATCTGGTTCGGGCGCACCCGCCTGGCCGCGATCTGGGTCGCCATCTTCTTCCACCTCTCCATCGAGCTGTCGGCCTCGGTGGAGGTGTTCAGCCTCGCCGCCATCGGCGCCCTGGTGATCTGGGCGACGCCGTCGACCCGGGACCGCGTCGCCGTCGTCCCGGACGCGACGTGGGTCCGCCGGCTCGACTGGCTGGCCCGGTTCGACGTCCACGAGGAGCCCGGCGCCGAGCTCCGCGTGGTCGACCGGGACGGCACCGTGCACACCGGCGGCACCGCTCGCTGGCTCCTGTGGAGCAGGCTTCCCCTCGTGTTCCCGTTCGTCGCCGTCGCCCACGCCCTGCGCCGGGTGCGCCCGTGAACGTCCGTCGCCGCACGACCCGGGCCCTCGTGACCTGGGCCGTGGGGGCCTCGATCATGCGGCTGACGCTGTGGGCGCCGGAGGTCTGCCCGCCGATCGCCCGCTCCGAGGCCCGGTTGGCGGCGACCCACGCGGCGGACTGGATCATCCGCAACCAGGCCGACGACGGGAGGTTCCTCTACGACTTCCACCGCGGCCGGGACGAGTCCAGCGACGACTACAACCTCGTCCGCCACGCCGGCGTGACCATGAGCCTCTACCAGCTGGTCCGGGGCGGTGAGGTCCAGTACCTGGACGCCGCTGACCAGGGTGTCGAGTGGATGACCGAGCGCCTGCAGCCCACCGGCGGAGGCGGGCGCGCCTTCACCGACGTGCGCCGGGCCAAGCTCGGCGCGTCCTCCCTGCTCGTCGTCTCGCTCGCCCAGCGCCGGCTGGCCACGTCCGACACCCAGCACGACCAGCTGATGCGCGACCTGGGAACGTTCCTCGTCGAGCAGCAGCGCGCCGACGGGTCGATGCTCAACTTCCACGACATCGAGACCGGCGAGCCCGTGCCCGACCAGACCTCGGTGTTCGCCACCGGTGAGGCGCTGTGGGCGCTCGCCCTGCTGCACGAGGCGTTCCCCCAGCTCGGCTTCGACGAGCCGGCCTGGCGGACCCTCGACTACATGGCCACCAGCCGGGACCTGGACGAGGACATCTTCCCCCAGCCGTGGCCGGACCAGTGGGCGGCGTACTCGCTCGGCGAGATGGGCGACTGGGGCTTGGCCGATGCCCACATCGACTACGCCCGGCGCCTCACCGAGCGCTTCGCGATGATCATCCGCTTCGACGCCCAGCGCGGATCGACCTACGGGTCGATCACCCACGGCCCCGCGCCCCGGGGCGGTGGGGTCGGCACCTGGCTCGAGGGGCTGGGCGCGCTCCGCACGCTCACCGTCACCGACGAGCGCCTCGCCGACCTCGAGGACCCGCTCGAGGAGACCTTGGCCTGCGCCGCCGGCGTGCTCGCCGAGCGCCAGATCGAACCCGGCGAGGACGTCTCCGAACGAGAGGCCGGCGCCTGGTTCTACGACGACCTCACCCGCATGGACGACCAGCAGCACGCCGCGTCCGGCCTGCTGCTCTCGCTGCCCGTCCTCCCCTGACCCCGATCTCCAAGGACGCCCCACCGTGATCATCGCCCTCCTCGGCTTCGTCGCCACCGTGAACCCGGCCGCCGCCGCGCTCGCCCTCGTCCGGGACCGACGCACCGACCGCCCCCGATCGGTGACCGCCGGCGTCGTGGTCGCTACGGCGGTGCTCGTCGCCCTCGCCGCGGCGGCGGACCCGATCCTCGACCTGCTCGACATCAACCTCGGCACCTACCGGTTGGGCGCCGGCGTCGTCATCGCCGTGGCCGGGCTCCGGTGGCTGGTCGCCGGCGCCGCGCCGGCGTGCGAGGAGCCCGACGAGGACCGCCGCCTCGCCGGCTTCGTGGCGTTCCCGGTGCTGCTGACGCCGGGCGCCGTGACGCTGGCCGTCTCCGTCGGGGCCGAGCACGGCTGGATCGAGGCCGCCGTCGGCATCGTCGTCGCCGTCGTCCTCGGCGGCCTCGGCCTCTACCTCCGCCGCTCGATGCCCCACCTGTTCATGGCCGGGCTCGTGCGCATGCTCGGTGCGGCGGCGACGGTGCTCGGCGTCATCATCGCCGTGGACGG
>DMTU01000143.1:0-344 GCA_003476595.1 Acidimicrobiaceae bacterium
CGTCCACCACCACCTGGCGACCCCGGGCATCGAGCACGTCGACCGGCACGGCATCGGGGTGCAGGGTGGCCGGCGACGGGTTGGGCAACCGGCCCGGCCACGGGGCACCGACCCAGTCGGGGCGGGCGGCGGGACGGTCGGCGCCGAGGTCGACGCCGGCGGCCGGCACGAGCCGGAGCTGCTCCCCGGGGCCGCGGCCGCCGGCGTACTCGGGCACGAGGACGGCATCGGTGCCGAGCAGGCCCTGGACCCGGGCGATGGCCCGCACCGCCCGGTCGGCCGCGCCCGTGTCGGCCCCCCAGAAGCCGAGCTGGCGGCCGTCGGCGGCGACGACCTCGTCGGGG
>DMTU01000143.1:525-4508 GCA_003476595.1 Acidimicrobiaceae bacterium
GGCGGCGACGACCTCGTCGGGGTGGAGCCACAGGTGGGCGATGCCGGCGGAGGGGCGCTGGCGGACGTTGGCGTGGAGCCAGCCGTCCATCTGCCAGCGGACCCGGTCGGCGATGGCGCCGGCGCTGAGCGCACCCTCGTGGCGCCACACCCGCTCGGAGCGCTCGCCGTGCTCGGTCTCGGCGCTGATGACGATGCGGGTGCACACCGAACCGCGTGCATCGAGGCGGGCGTGGAGCTCGTCGGCCATGCCCCGGGCGACGAAGGCGATGGGCGCGACCTGCTCGGCCGGGGGGTCGAGCTCGGCGGACACGACCAGGTCGGGCGGCGGCGGCTCGGTGGCCGGCGGGCGGGGGTCGAGGCCGCAGGCGAGGCGGTGGGCCTCGAGCCCCTCGGACCCGAAGCGACCCAGCACGTCGGCGGCGGGCAGGGCGGCGAGGTCGCCGAGGGAGTGCAGGCCGAGGCGGGCGAGCACGTCGGCCAGCTCGGGCCGGTCGAGCGCACCGAGGGAGAGCGGCGCCAGGTACTCGGCGGCCCGGCCCGGGGCCACGACCCACACCGGCGGCTCACCCCCGCCGGACCGGTTCGCCCGCACCAGCGCGGTGCGGGCGGCGTGGGCGGCGGCGAAGGGGCCGTCGGCCACGCCCACGGCGGCCGGGGCGGCGAGGACCTCGGCCACGACCTCGAGGGCCCGGGCGGCCAGGGCCTCGTCGCCCCCGAAGTAGCGGGACGGCCCCCGGGCGGGGAACGCGCATCGCCCCGGTCGGGTGACCTCGATGCGCGGGGTGAGCGCCTCGACGGCGTGCACCACGGCCTCGAAGGCCCGGGCGTCGCGGTCGGGGTCGTGATCCAGCACCTCCAGCGACGGAGCACGGGACTGGGCCTCGCGCCGGCGCATGTGGCGGCGGACCCCGGCGGCCCGCGCCGCCGCGGTGCACGCCACCACCCGGTTGGCCACGAACACCGCGGCCGGCATGGCCGGGTCCACCCCGGCCGCCACCAGCGGCCAGTCGGGCACCCACACCGACATGGTGCGCACCGGGCAATCGGACTTGTACGGATCGGTCACGTCCGCCGGCCATCAGTCGTGACGGCTTCGCCGCCACAGGGAACCGTCACATGGGTCGCCTCGCCTGGCGGCTCAGCTCCTTTGATCACCGGCGGCCCGACCGGCGGGACCTTGCGCGGCCGGAGGCGCGTCATGCGATCTCGCTCCCCCGGGACGCCCGCAGGGGCACGGGCTCGGGCAGGACCTCCTCCACCGTGCCGTCGACCGACGGCAGCCACAGCTCGGCCCGGCGGGGACGGGCCGCCTCGCGCCGGCCGCCGGCCTCGACCGTGACCCGCCGCGCCCGGAGGTGGCCGTACCCNNTCCCCTCCCCCAGCCCCTCCCAGGCGGCGTCGACCACGGTGAGGGCGACATCGGCGCCCTCGGGCCAGAGCGCACCCGTCGGCCGGGCGCCTCCCACCTGGATCAGCACGGCGCCGCGCTCGCGGGTGCGGGCGACCAGGCGGCGGCCGTCGGCGGCCCGCACCGGGTGGCTGGCGTGCACCAGCACCACCTCGAAGGCGTCGACGAGCGCGGCCACCACCGACGGCCAGGCCGCGGCGTCGGCCCGCTCGCCGGGCAGCAGCGGCTCGGGCTCGGCGACGAGCACCAGCCGCTCGAGGGCGATGCCCAGCTCGGCCGCGGCGAGCAGGCCGAGGGACGGGAAGCCGACCGCCGCCACCCACGCGCCGTCCCGCGACGGACCGGCGGCCGCGGCCAGGGCCAGGGAGGTGGCGGCCGAGCCGTCCACCGACAGGGTCGATCCCCGCCGCAGCCCGCCGCCGGGGACCAGGGACTCGAGGGCGGGCAGGACCGGCAGGCGCTGCGCCCGAGCCAGGACCGTGGGCGTGGTGCGGGCCGCGACGGAGGCCACGTCCTCGGCGCCGCCGGCCATGGCGGCACGCAACGCTGCGACGTCTCGGCCCACAGAGGCCAGTATCGAACACCCGTTCGGGCAGCGTCAACCGCCCTGGAAGCCGAGCCGTTCCTCCAGCAGGTCGACCACGCCCCGGGCGTCGGCCGCCCACCCGTCGCCGCCGAGGGCCGCCGACGTCGCCGCGTCGGGCACCGCACCACCGCCGACGAGCACGGGGACGTCGAGGTAGACGCCGACCGGGATCGGTGCCGGCGGTGAGGGACGCCTCGATGACGCTCTTGGCCCCGAAGCGGTCGCCGGCGAGCAGCCGCCGATGGAACCGCAGGGACCAATCGGCAGCGTCGACCATGATCAGTCGGCCGGGGTGGCCTCGTCGTCGGGGCGGTCGGGGTCGGGCGCCTCGGCCGGGGCTTCGGCCGGTACGTCGAACTCGCTGGCGCCGGTGGCGGCGGACGCCTCGGGTGCCTCGCGCAGGTCCGTCTCGTCACCCGTGAGCGGCGCCTGGGCCACCGGGGGCTCCTCGGCGGCCACGTCGGTGCCGGCCTCGGGCGCCCCGGGCACGTCGGGATAGAAGCGGAACAGGTCCTCGATGATCCGCTGCAGGCCGTCGCCGACGTAGCCGCCGCCGAGGTCCACGGTGATCACCGAGGAGTTCACGTGCACGCCGTCGACGCCGCCGTGCTCGAGCAGCCGGCGAGCCAGGCGATCGACGGGGCGATCGAGGACGATGTCGTCCAGCGAGCGGTACCGCTCGTGGCCCATCCCGGTGAGGCTGCGATTGATCTCGAACCTCAGGATCTCGGGGTTCGACGAGTGCTTCGCGACGACGTTCACGCTCTGTCCCATGCGGGGCCGGATGGTACCGCTCGCCCTCCGCCGGCGGGAAAGGCGAGCGCCGAGGGCTGCGGAGCGAGAAGATGGGCCGATGGCGACCGAGACCATCCAGGTAGAAGGCCACATCGTCGACTCGCTCATCCTCGCCAAGATCCTCGACGCCATCCTCGAGGCCGGCGCGGACTACGAGCTCGTCGACGTCGAGATCGGCAAGACCAACACCGACAGCTCCCGGGCGTCCATCGTCGTCCGGGCCGACGACCAGGCGCTGCTCGACGCGCTGCTCGACGACCTGCAGGTCCACGGGGCCAACCGAACGGCCCAGTCCGAGGCCGTGCTCGCCCCCGCCGACCAGGACGGCGTGCTGCCCCGCGGCTTCCACTCCACCACCAACCTCGACACCGACGTCCTCATCGACGGCACCTGGCACACGGTGGAGAACCCGGAGATGGACTGCGGCATCGTCGTCGACGAGCCCGACGGGACGGTCCGCGTCCGCACGATCCCCATGCACCGGGTGCGCGCCGGCGACCGCATCGTCGTGGGCCGGGAGGGGGTGCGGGTCCGCCCGCCGGAGCGACGGGCCGTGGCCGGCACGTTCGAGTTCATGAACTCCGAGGTGTCCTCGGAGAAGCCCAAGGGCCTGATGATCCGCCAGGTGGCGGAGCGGATCCGCGCCGCTCGCGAGGAGGGCGGCCGGGTGCTGCTCGTCGCCGGCCCGGCCGCGATCCACACCGGCGCCGGCCCCGACCTGGCCACGCTCGTCGAGCAGGGGTGGATCAGCTGCCTGTTCACCGGGAACGGCTTCGCCACCCACGACCTCGAGTCGAACGTGCTCGGCACGTCGCTCGGCGTCGGGGTCGCCGACGGCGTCCCGGTCGAGGGCGGCCACGCCAACCACGTCCGGGTCATCAACGAGATCCGCCGCCACGGGTCCATCGCCGCTGCGGTCGAGGCCGGCTACGTCACCGGCGGCGTCATGCACGCCTGCGTCCGGGCCGGGGTGCCCTTCGTCCTCGCCGGGTCCGTGCGCGACGACGGTCCCCTGCCCGACACCATGACCGACGTGGCCGCCGCCGCCGACGCGATGCGCGACCAGGTGCCCGGCGTGCAGGTCGCTCTCATGCTCGCCACCACGCTGCACGCCATCGCCACCGGCAACATCCTCCCTGCCTCGGTCGAGACGTTCTGCGTCGACATCAACCAGGCGGTCGTCACCAAGCTC
>DMTU01000143.1:4565-6839 GCA_003476595.1 Acidimicrobiaceae bacterium
AGGCGGTCGTCACCAAGCTCGCCGACCGGGGCTCGCACCAGGCGGTCGGCATCGTCACCGACATCGGCGTGTTCGTCCGCCAGCTCACCGGCGAGCTCTGCTCGTGACCCAGCTCGGATGGGGACGGCGCTACCTGCTGTGCCAACCCCGCCACTTCGGGGTGCTCTACGAGATCAACCCCTGGATGGAGCGCGGCGTCGCCGTGGACGTCGACGTCGCGCTCGAGCAGTGGCAGGGCCTGCACGACGCCCTCGTCGAAGCCGGCGCCGAGGTCGAGACCATCGACCAGCCCGAGGGCGTCCCCGACCTGGTCTTCACCGCCAACGCGGGTCTCGTCGACGCCACGGCGAAGCGGTTCGTCCCCTCCCACTTCCGCCATCCCGAGCGGGAACCGGAGACCGAGGTGTTCGCCCGGTGGTTCGACGACGCCGGGTGGGACGTCACCCGCCTGCCCGACGCGGTGACCCACGAGGGTGCGGGCGACGCCCTGCCCTTCGGCGGCGTGCTCGTGTCCGGCTACCGACCCCGTTCCGACCTCGCTGCGGCGTCGCACCTCACCGACCTCCTCGGCGCACCGGTGCGCACGCTCGAGCTCGTCGACGAGCGGTTGTACCACCTCGACCTGACCTTCTGCCCCCTGGACGACCGTCGCGCGATGTGCGCGCCGCTCGGCTGGGACACCTACGGCCGGCGGCTCATCGAATCGCTCGTGCCCGAGCCGCTGTGGCTGACCGACGACGAGGCGCTCGCGTTCTGCGCCAACTCGGTCGTCGTCGGCGACGTGATCCACATGCCGACGTGCCCGCCGCGGGTCGGCCGCCAGCTCGAGGCCTGGGGCTTCCACGTCGTGGTGTGCCCGGTGGACGAGTTCCTGAAGGCCGGCGGCGGCTGCCGCTGCCTCACCTTCGCCCTGGACATCGAGCTCTCCCGCCCCTGAGGGGCGTCCCCCCGTGGCAGCCGAACCGACCCCAGGTCGCTCCCGCACCGGGATGCTGGCCCTCGGCGCCCTCGGGGTGGTGTTCGGCGACATCGGCACCAGCCCGCTGTACGCGTTCCGGGAGGCGTTCGAGGGTCACGGCCACGAGCTCGACGTGCTCGAGAGCAACGTGCTCGGCGTCCTCTCGCTCGTGTTCTGGTCCCTCGTCATCGTCATCTCCATCAAGTACCTCGCCCTCGTCATGCGAGCCGACAGCCACGGGGAAGGCGGCATCCTCACGCTCACCTCGCTCGTGACGCCCGCGCAGCAGCGGGCGGGCGTTGGGTGCTGGTGCTGCTCGGCCTCTTCGGCACCGCCCTGCTCTACGGCGACGGGATGATCACGCCGGCGATCTCGGTCCTCAGCGCCGTGGAGGGCACGACCATCGCGGCCCCGGGGCTCGAGGACCTCGTCCTGCCCATCACCGTCGCGATCCTGATCGCCATCTTCTCGGTGCAGCGGCACGGCACGCACGTGGTGGGTCGTGTCTTCGGACCGATCATGGTGCTGTGGTTCGCCGTGCTCGGCGTCCTCGGCGCCCGCCAGATCCTCGCGGCACCCCGCGTCCTCGAGGCGCTGGACCCGCTCCACGGCGTCCGCTTCTTCGCCGACAACGGGCTGACCGGCGTCCTCGTGCTCGGCGCGGTGTTCCTCGTCGTCACCGGCGGGGAGGCGCTCTACGCCGACATGGGCCACTTCGGGCACCGGCCCATCGCGATCGCCTGGTTCGCGGTGGCGATGCCCGGGCTGGTCCTCAACTACTTCGGTCAGGGCGCCCTGCTGCTCGAGGATCCCAGCGCGATCGACAGCCCCTTCTACCGGCTCGCCCCCGAGTGGGCGCTCGTCCCGATGGTCGTGCTGGCCACGGCGGCGACGGTCATCGCGTCACAGGCCCTGATCTCCGGCGCCTTCTCGCTCACCATGCAGGCGGTGCAGCTCGGGTACGCGCCACGACTGCGCATCGTCCACACCTCGGGGAGCGCGCAGGGCCAGATCTACGTGCCGACGGTGAACTGGGTGCTCATGGTCGCCTGCATCGGCCTGGTGCTCGGGTTCCGCTCGTCGAGCTCGCTCGCGGCGGCGTACGGCATCGCGGTGACGACCACCATGGTGATCACGACCCTGCTGTTCGCGGTCGTCGCCCGGACCCTGTGGGAGTGGTCCCTCGGCCGGGTGCTCGCGATCGCCGGCGGACTGCTCGTCATCGACCTCGCGTTCTTCGCCGGCAACGTGCCGAAGATCCCAGCCGGCGGTTGGTTCCCGATCGTGGCCGCAGCCGTGCTCTTCACCCTGCTGAC